>JBBRDD010000099.1:0-17077 GCA_038204235.1 Desulfobulbales bacterium | reverse complement strand
TGGCGGAAGTGCATGGGAATCGAACCCACCTAACGGGCTATTAACCCGCTACACCGGATTTGAAGTCCGGGAGAGCCACCAGTGCCCTATCCACTTCCACAAGGATTTGAAGGTGTAACAAAAAGAAAAGAATATACTAATAAGTGTTGACCTTGAAAACAACTATTTATTATATTACAATTTTTAATTGAGCCAGTCGCATACAATGCTATGCGCCCCATTTATTTTTACCACTAACCCAATGAGCGGGATTCTCCCCCCCTTTGCGGGAAAATAGAACTTGCACGAAATTCTTTATTAAAATTTAAAAAAGAATTTCTAAACTACCCATCAAGGAAATAATTCAAACCATACCTATGCAGTGCGAAAGACTAATTAAGATGATTAAGTCGTGGTATCTTCATGTTCGCGAAGAAACCATGGCTCCAGCCCGTATGATATCGTTCATCGAAAAACATGCAGCAAGCTGTGACATCTGCCAAAGCGACCCGGATCTGAAAGAAGAAATTATAAAAATTACCGAATTGGTCCTGCCGGAATCGAAAATCCCTAAAGCCGTCCGGCAAAAAAGCAGTCTGGGCGACGAAGAAGATGACGACGTGGACACCGACGAAGAAGTTGATTCTGACGACGACAAAGATGTAGTCGAAGACACAGATGATGACAACGAATCAGACGATGATGTTGACTCTGATGACGACGATGAAGACCTCGACCTGGATGATGATCTTTCTGCCGAGGAAGATGAAATCTGAGACTGAGGACTGACTTTTTTCCCCCTCAGGTGCGGCCCAAAAAGCCCCCTGAGGTTCTTCTCTCTTGCAAACCTCAGCTGCACCCCACTCCTTCGCTCCTATTCTCCCTCCCATTCCTGCAATTTCCCAGAAATGAAGGCATTGATAGCTGCATGCTCCTCATCGCCTTTTCCTTCAACCCTGATTGGTTCGCCAAAAGCAAAATGTGCTTTTTTAGTTACATCCAGTTTACCAAAATCTTTGATTTTTTTTCCGTTTTGCCAGCAATCCGTTTTCAAAGCCAGCGGTACGACAACTACTTTCGCTTTTTTGGCGAGCTTCACTCCGATCGAACTCATCTGCATGGCATCAAAGGTATGAGATCTGGTTGTCTGCGGAAAAACGATAATGGAAATATCATGTTGCAACCTGTCAAGTCCTTCGTTCAATACGGTTTTTAAATCCTGCCTTGGGTTTGTCCGCGTTACGGTAATCGGATTACGGGAACGCATGACGTATTTAAATACCGGATAGGAAAGGAGTGAATCTTTCACCACAAACGTCACCGGTTTTATCGGCTGGATCATCGCCGGGAGCAATAAGGTTTCCATCATGCTCATATGGTTGCCGATAATGACGACAGGCCCACTTGCCGCAACAACGTTTTCAATCCCCGAAATTTCTACCCTAATCCCGATATTCTCCAGTTGCTGCATCACCTCATAACTGCTCTCCATCCAGTCTGAACCATCATAACGCCCTTGTTTAGCAAACCTGCTGGCCCGGTAAACAATACAAAAAAGGTGCAGATAAAAATTTAGAGAGGGAAACAGCTTTGACTGAGGCCGTTTTTCTGTCAGATAATGAAAATCGGTATACGGGATTTTGTGCATAGCTCTATTGCCAGGGTTGGAGGTTCCAGATATCGGGCCAGACCAGAGGTAGTCTCAGTTCGTTTAAAAGATACGCATAGCATATAATGACAAAACAGAATTGCTACTGATGGACGTTGTCGATTGTTACAATTTGTAGATAGCACGAACGGCCCTTGAGTATCAATAAAAATTGAGTATTTTGTTAATATCTGCAGTCAGCATCCAAACAAGATGTGTTTTGGTGTTTGTTTGTGCCTGCATCCATTCCGATTGATACTCAACGCTGAAGCTGTTAAGCTTGGCAACGAAGTGGTTCGATTTTCGCGATATCGGAAGAACTCTATCAAAAAACATCAGAATTGGTTTCATGCAAGACAACAACCAAGCGCCCCTCGCCGCCTCACATATTCTGGCCCCGCCAGGAAAAGCGACACATTTTGGTCTGATCTCTCCTGAACGGACTGAAACTCGCCTAACCAAAAAGCCTTTATTTGTTTCACTTGCTGCAGCAATTATATTGGCAAGCACAATCCTGGTTTTTTCCGCCTCGGCTGAAACACCAGGTAATGTGGCATATCAAAAAGCCATGCTTGCACTCATCAATAGACAGTTCCCGGAAGCCATTGCTTCCTTTGCCAAGCTTATGACCAGTGATCCGGCGATGAGCGACAAAATTGCCTTGCCATATGCCGAAGCATTGCTTGGACTCGCTGACAACCTGCGCAAAAATGACCCGAAACAAGCTATCGTTCTTTTTAAAAAAGCTCTTCAACTGGATCCCCGAAGCGTTCGAGCCCATTTTCAGCTGGGCCTGGTCCTCACAAGCCAAAAAGACTACGCTGCCGCAATTGAGAGTTACCAAAAGGCTATCGCATTAAACCCGAAATTTCCAGACAGTTTCTTTAACCTTGGCTTTGTTTATGCGGTGTCAAAAAATTATGTCAAGGCTGAAGAAATGTATGACCGAACCGTAGCGCTCAAACCTGACTATCTCGATGAAGCACTGTTTAACCTTGCTTTAATTCAGGGTAAACAAGACAAAAAGGAACAGAGCCTTGCCAATCTTAAAAAAGCCCTGACAGTGAATCCCAAAAATCAGTCTGTGCAAAACTATCTTAAAAAATTACAAGGAGTTTCAGCAGAATGAGACCTTCAAACCACACTCGTCTTGTCTTTTTCCTCACCCTGATATCGGCGCTTGTCCTAGCAGGCTGTGTGCCTAAGCCCAAGCCTGTAGGCGAAAATGCGGCTCCGGTGCCTGAAAAACCGGTAGAATCCGTGGTGGGACAGCCAGAGATGGAATTTCAAGCAGGAGATAAGGCCTACCCCGAAGGCTATTACGTCCATACAGTCAGCGTGCCCAACGAGAGTATTTCAATCATTGCCAGATGGTATACTGGCGATCAGAAAAATTGGGTAGTGCTGGCAAAATGTAACCCCGCCATCAAACCCAATCGCATATTTTTAGGGAATAAGATTAAAATCCCACGCAATATGATAACAAGGCAGACTCCTCTTCCGCCCGAATTTGTTCAACAGTCTCAAGCCGAACCACAACTGAAACGGAAAAAAAAGATCTCCCAGGAAAAAACTACAATCACACCGATAACTACAACCCCACCGGCAACGCCTGAAAAGGAAGAGGTGCCCTTACTTTTTGGCCCCAAAGGATTTTAGTGACTTAGAAATTATCATCTTGTGCTTTTTACAAGTTGATAATTTCGTGAAGGAACTTATCCCGCAACGCTCTTGGGCGGGATTATTGACCAATTATCAATCCTCTTATCTTTACAAGAAAATTATTTCGTGAAGGAACTTACACCCGTCAAGCGAGTACTGAAAAGAGTCCCGTAAAGGCATAGAGAAGGTAACCAAGAATGGTATCGCGCTTGATCACACGATGAAATGTGCAGGGTTCGTTAAGGTTGATAGCTTTTTGCAGCCTGTCCCTGGTACAGCCCTGCTTCTGCCATTTTCTGCCGTAATGTTTCGCTGAGATGACTTGTGAGGATATTCCATTTGGGAGCAACAAGCAGTCCGGGATGTGCTGTTGCCCACAGTCGGTGAATGGTTACTCCTGCAGGGATCACGGGCAAAGCTCTCAGTAAAAAATCGATATACTCATCTAAGGTAAACAGGGCAACGTTCCCCTGTCGGTAAAGCTTTTGTAATGGCGTATCCCGAATAACCTGTAAATGATGCAGCTTCAGGGCATTTACTCCAAGCTCACAGACTGTCCTGAGTGAAGCGAGCATATCCTCTTCAGTTTCTTCAGGAATACCAAAAATAAGATGCGCTCCCACCTCAAAACAGCCGGCTCCCTTGATCCGCCGGACAGCATCCTGAAAGTCAGCGAAGCTATGATGCCGATTGAGCCATTGCAGACTACGTTCATGAATACTCTGCAGGCCAAGTTCAAAAAGACATTCCTTGCCGGTTTCCTTGACCAGTCCCGCAATCCGCTCCAGCAACCCTTCACTTACGCAGTCCGGCCTGGTGGAAAGAATTAAGCCGATACAATCGGCATCGGCCAGCAACAACTCCAACGCCGGCAATAACTGCTCTACGGCAATCGCGGTGCAGGTCTCCTGCTGAAAATAAGCAAAATATTTTTCAAATCTCCCTTTCAGCAGATTGTCTTTGCCTGCAGCCACCTGTATTGCAAGATCTTCGGTATTATTGAGATAGGAGGGAGTAAAACTTGCCGGTCGGCAAAAGATGCAGCCGCCATGTACCCGATTTGGACATGGTTGACCCATATCGACAGGAATCTTGCCCACTCCATGACCATATTTTTCCCGGTAGTGGACGCTGAAAGTACGAATGAGTGGAGATGACATTGGCAGAATGGGCTTTTTCACAAGCTCAGCGAGCTGCTAGCGCAGACAGATCCGGCCCTGACTCCGGCCATCAATCATGGACGTACAATTCATCGACCTCGTCCCACTCTTCCGGATTGCCTTTTCGCAGCTGCACAAGCTTTTTATAATAATATATAAGAACAGTGATGAACTGCACCCTGAGATCTTCACACTTTTTCGTATTATCGGGTGCAAGAGCGCAGGCCTGCGCATCCGGCATGGCCAGAATACGTTCTATCTCCGCCAGCAGTTCCCGACGCTGCATCCTGAGAAAAATATCCAGCGGCGTTATCACCGGGGGTGAGAAATTCAGGCCTTTCAATCGCTTTGCCGTCTGTTCGACAATATCGTCGCTAAGATCATCCTCCAGATGTAGCACTTGGTCGCGGAGATCATTGATCTGTTGTTGAAATGTCTGTTGCGTGCTCATAGTCTCTTTCCCTCTCTTACCCCGTCATCAAACAGTTCAATATCGACCAGACAGCTTGCCAGGGATCGTTTCGGCACATGGTGCACCCCATGTTCATCACGCCAGTACCGAACATCATCTTCTTCTCTGCACTGTTCAACTATGACCGTCTCTTTGGGTTTGCCAAGCGCAATCACCAGGGAGAGATGCAGGTGATCGGCAAGCTTGAAAAGCGATGCTAGTTTTGGATTAAATGCCCCAATCCTGCAGCCGCCGATCTTTTTTTCCGTTGCCCCGAGAAGCAGATTCTGAGTCGCGATGCCGAGATCGAACTGGGCCTCGGTCTCCGGCCCTTTTAATCGATTTTTGTTCAGCAGACAGAGGACATAGGCAGAAGGCCGTTCACCTTCTTCCGGACCGTGCCAGTCGGGGAGATACCCGGCCCAGCCGAGATAGGGGTAAATTCTGGCACAGAGTTCGGGGCTATTGACGAGCATGTACTGCCACGGCTGGCCATTACGAGCCGACCCTCCTAAACGGGCTAAATCAATTAATTCGTGCAGAATGGCGGTACTTAACGGCTCTTTCTGAACAAAACGCCTAAACGTACGGGTCCTGGCAACGATCTCTTGCATTGGTCGCTCACTCAATGGTTTTTTTCATACTCTTTCCTTTCTTCTGACACTCCGGACATATGCCGACAATTTCGACTCTATATCCGGTTATTGCATATCCTGCGGCAACACCCAACCTTTCCACGTTGACATTATTCCGCTCAATAATGAGATTGTCAACCTTATGACAAACAACACAGTAGATATGGTCGTGATCAGAGACATCGAAATCGAAGCGTTTTTGTCTTCCGCTAATTTCCAGTTTACCAATCAATCCTGCTTCCGAGAGTATCTCCAGGTTTCTATATACGGTCGCCAGACTGATACGCGGCATGGTCAGCTTGACGCGGTCATAAAGCTCGTCGGCCGACAAATGCTGTCTGCTTTTTCTCAATTCCCGCAAGATGATTTCCCGCTGATTGGTCATTCGAAGCTGCATAAGGCTCCTTTGTTATTAATAATTAATATTAATTGTAGTTAATTATCGTTTGCTAGTCAAGAATTATCCGTCGACGGAGAATGCAGCACATGAGCGGAGGCGACGACCGTGAGGTTTTAGCAAATATAAGGTTAGGATTGAAAGATCGTGACAGCTTTCCAGGGTTCAGAAGAGGTTCTACTATTACTCTGGGCTGAGCCATCTGGCTTGCTTAATTTTATTACGAAAAAGGACAAGAACAGGGGAATATTTTTACGTAATCTTGTAAATTTTTATGGTATTACCAGGGTAGAAATGCTGATAACCGAAACAATCGACTATAACGAACAGAACGGGATGCAAGCCATGAAACCGAGAGAAGTTCAAACTGTGCAGGATGCCAGGCAGATCGTTGAGGAACGAGGTCTCAGCCATGTCAAAATTGGCTTGTTTGATAATGATGGCGTCATGCGGGGCAAATATATGAGTCGGGAAAAGTTTTTTTCTTCACTCGATAACGGCTTTGCCTTCTGCGATGTGGTGCTCGGCTGGGATATGCAGGACCAGCTCTACGACAATGTCAGCTATACAGGCTGGCACACGGCCTTCCCTGATGCCCCGGCGCGAATCCTGCCAGCGAGTTGTCGAGATATTCCTTTTGAAGACGGGATGCTGCTTTTTCTCGCCGAATTTGCCGGAACGGCCGAAGCCGTCTGTCCACGAGGTGTTCTGCGCCGAGTCATCGCCAGAGCAGCGGATATGGGTTTTACCGCTCTTGCCGCTCTCGAATACGAATTTTTTCTTTTTGATGAAACGCCCGATAGTGTGCGGCAGAAAAATTTTACCAACCTGAAGCCGATCACCCCCGGCTGGTTCGGCTATTCGATGCTGCGCAACTCCACCCATGCCGAGTTGTATCATGAGATGATCGCTCTGACCAACACCATGGATTTTCCGCTGGAGGGTCTGCATACCGAAACCGGTCCTGGCGTCATTGAGGCAGCAATTACAGTCGATGAAGCACTGAATGCTGCCGACAAAGGGGCGCTATTCAAGACATTTCTAAAAGTGTTTGCGCAACGACACGAGCTCATGGCCACATTCATGGCCAGGTGGTCCAATAATTATCCGGGCCAGAGTGGTCATATCCATCTGTCACTGCGCCATCGAAAGAAGAGTACTTCAGCTTTTTACGATAACCAAAAACAACATAATATGAGTGACATCCAGTTGCAGTTCGTTGCCGGGCAACAAAAACTCATGCCGCAACTGCTCTGTATGCTCGCCCCCACGGTAAACAGCTATTCCCGTCTCATCCCCGGATTCTGGGCCCCGACCGATGCCACCTGGGGAATTGATAATCGAACAACCGCGCTCAGGGTTATTCCCGGCAGCGAAAAATCGCAGCGGGTGGAGCACAGGGTGGGAGCGGCCGACGCAAACCCCTATCTGGCCCTGGCCGCCGCACTTGGAGCCGGACTCTATGGTATTGAAAAGGGATGGCAGCCGGAGCCGTGCATCACAGGCAATGCCTATGCTCAAAAACATGCCGAACATTTAGCCCTGCCCAAGACCTTGTGGGAAGCGGCGCAGACGTTTAAGACATCGACCGCGGCCGGCGATCTATTCGGCGATTCTTTTGTCGCCCATTTTGCTGCCACGCGGGAATGGGAGGAACGGGAATTTCGCAAACACATTACCGATTGGGAACTGCAACGCTACTTTGAAATAATCTGAATTTTTATGGTGAGCGCACAATGAGCACGTCATTTTCAACCATCAGTCCTATCGATGGTTCTGCCTATGTAGAAAGAAACTATGCAACTGTCGATGAGATGGAATCCTGTCTCGCCAGTGCCCGGCAAGCCCAGCAGAATTGGAAAAAGGTTCCTCTTTCTGAGCGCAAGGAGCTGTGCTCGCGGGCAATCGATGCCTTTACAGCTCGAAAAGAGCGCATTGCCGAGGAAATCTGCTGGCAGATGGGCCGGCCTATCCGATATGCCGCAGGCGAAGTCGCCGGCCTGGAAGAACGGGCCCGAACCATGATCAGGTTGGCTGACCAGGGTCTGGCACCGGTCCAACTGGATGAGAAGCCAGGCTTTCAGCGCTGGATTCAGCGTGAACCAGTCGGGGTAGTGTTTGTCATTGCTCCATGGAATTATCCCTATTTAACGGCAATTAATGCTGTGATGCCGGCCATTCTGGCGGGAAACGCGGTGATCATCAAACATTCGGCCCAGACGCCGCTCTGTGCCGAACGATTGGTTGAGGCCTTCAGGGATGGTGGTTTGCCGGCGGGAGTTTTTCAATTTCTGCATCTGAGCCATGATGCTACCGAAGCAATTATTCGCGACAGCCGGGTGAATTATGTCGCGTTTACCGGATCTGTTCCCGGGGGAGAGATGGTTGAAAAAGCGGCAATGGGCCGCTTTATCGGAATCGGTCTTGAACTTGGCGGCAAAGATCCGGCGTATGTCCGCCGCGATGCGGCCTTAGGCCATGCGGTGGATACGGTGATGGACGGGGCTTTTTTCAACTCCGGCCAGTCCTGTTGCGGTATTGAACGGGTGTATGTTCATGAAGATATCTATGACCAATTCCTGCAACAGGCGGTGGCCTGGGTCAAAGCGCTGAAGCTGGGCCGATCGGATGATCCGGCGACGACCCTTGGTCCACTGGTCAGAGCCGGTGCCGCCGACTTTGTCCGCGAACAGATACAAGAGGCAATCAGCCAGGGGGCAGTAGCGCATATTGCGCCCACCGATTTTCCAATGGACGAACCAGGCAGCCCCTACCTGGCTCCACAGATTCTTACCGAGGTCAACCACTCAATGCGGATCATGAAGGAAGAGAGCTTCGGCCCCGTTGTCGGTATCCAGAAGGTTCGCTCTGATAAAGAAGCGATCGAACTGATGAATGACAGTGCGTTTGGTTTGACTGCGGCTATTTTCACCAAAGATATTGAAACTGGCATTGAACTTGGCCGACAAATTGAAACCGGCACTTTTTTTATCAACAGATGTGACTATCTTGATCCGGAGCTGGCCTGGACCGGCGTTAAAAATTCCGGACATGGCTGTACGCTGTCGGTAATCGGTTACCAGGCTGTCACCAGGCCAAAATCTTTTCATATTAAAACTGATATTTAAAGGAACAAGACAGTGAATTATACGGCTAACTGGAATTATCCGACAAATGTAAAAGTGGGTCGGGGACGGATTGCGGAACTCCCTGATCTCTGCAGATCCCTGGGAATGCAGGCACCGCTGCTGATCACAGATCCCGGACTGGCTGCGGTACCGATGGTGCAAAAGGCAGTGGACGATGTACAGGGTACAGGCTTGCGCTGCGGTATGTTTTCCGGGATCAAAGCCAACCCTACTGGAGACAACGTCACTGCCGGGGTTGATTATTATCGGCAGCATGCCCATGACGGCGTTATTGCCTTTGGCGGTGGTTCCGCTCTGGATGCGGCCAAGGCGGTTGCCCTTATGGTTGGCCAGGACAGGCCCATCTGGGATTTTGAAGATATTGGCGATAACTGGACCCGCGTCAATGTTGCTGCCATGGCACCGGTCGTCGCCGTCCCCACCACCGCAGGTACCGGGTCGGAAGTAGGACGCGCCTCAGTCATTACCGATCAGCTGCAGCACATAAAAAAAATCATCTTCCATCCAAATATGTTGCCGAAACAAGTCATCCTTGACCCTGAATTGACTGTTGGCCTGCCTAAAAGCATGACAGCGGCAACCGGAATGGACGCCCTGTCGCATAACCTTGAAGCGCTTTGTTCGCCCTTTTATCATCCAATGGCTGCCGGAATCGCCGTCGAAGGGATTCGCCTGGTCCAGGAATATCTGCCCCGGGCCGTAGCCGACGGTACAGACATTGCAGCACGCACCCAGATGCTGGTCTGCTCAAGCATGGGCGCAACGGCCTTTCAGAAAGGGTTGGGGGCAATGCATGCTCTTGCCCACCCACTCGGCGCGCTGTACGACGCGCACCACGGGACGCTGAATGCTATCCTGATGCCCTATGTACTGCAAGCCAACAGAACTGCAATTGAACAGAGAATCATCAGGTTGGCCCGATATATGGGGCTGGCTGATGTAAGCTTTACCGGCTTTTTAAACTGGGTATTGGCCTTACGGGAAAATCTGGCTATTCCACACAGTCTTGCGGCAATCGACATCGATGATAGCCAGAAAAAAACTGTGGCCGGAATGGCCGTTGGAGATCCATCCGCCGGCGGCAACCCCATCAGCTTCAGCCAGGAACAGTACAGCGATATCTTCGTCGCCGCTGTTCATGGCACTGTCTAAACAAAAAGAACATGCGAGTTGCTCTTCTGCTGTGCGATGAGGTTCTGGAAAAATTTCGACCACAGTTCGGTTCCTACAGCGAAATGATCAGGCGCATGTTTTCGTGTATTGACGATTTCTTTATATTTGACAGCTATAATTGTCGGGCAGAGCAGTATCCTGATAATCTCGATATCTATGATTTTTTCATCACCACCGGCAGCCGGGCAAGTGTTTATGACCAGGATGGCTGGATTCGCACGCTCGTCGATTTTGTCAGGCGACTGGCGCGGGAGAAAAGAAAATTCATCGGCATCTGTTTTGGCCATCAGATCATAGCGGTCGCTTTGCAGGCCAGAGTGGAGCAGTCAGAAAAGGGCTGGGGAATCGGGGTGGCAACCAACCGTATTGTCTGCCGGCCGCACTGGATGGACGAAAAAAGGGAAGATATCAATATCATCGTCAGTCATCAGGACCAGGTCGTCTCTCTGCCACAACAGGCGGAGGTTATTGCAGAAAGTGATTTCTGTCCGTTTTTTATGGTCCAGTGGAATGAACATTTTCTGAGTATCCAGGGCCATCCCGAATGGCACCGTGATTATGCAGAGGCACTGATGAATGAGCGACGGACAATTATTCCCCCACCCATCATTGAGGCTGGCTTGCTGTCTCTTATAAAGATCCCTGACAATGAGCTTGTCGTCCGCTCGATCATTAATTTTATAAGAGGATGAGCACTGCGACACTCAGCATTTCCCATTGCCGGGCAAACATTCTTATGGTTATAGAGGATTTTTTATAATGCCATCATTGATTAACTTTCTGCTAAGCATTACGCTATGATATTTTTTTAATTCTACGGCTACTCATCTACGATTATCTACAAGCCGGGGGAAAAACATTGGGAGATATTTCAGCCACATGCTGACTGACCAGTGTCACCCCGACATACATCAACCCCTGATACAGGCTGTTATGACATCCACGGCAAAACGATCTTCTCTTATCCACCGCGCACTTCCACTCATCACGCTGGGTCTTTTCACCCTGGCGCTGTGGGTGCTGCATGACGCCCTGCGCCAGTACAATTACCATCAGATACTCGCTCAACTGAGGGTGATACCTTCCTCACAAATATTCTCCGCTTTAGGTTTGACCGTCTTGAGCTATCTGGTAATGACTATCTATGACCAGCTGGGGATCTGCTATGCACAACATCCTTTACATAAGGGCAAAGTAACAGTGGCTGCTTTTATCAGCTACGCCTTCAGCAATACCATCGGCTTGTTCCTTCTTACTGCCGGGTCGATCCGCTATCGGCTTTATTCGGCGTGGGGCCTGTCAACCGAGGAGATTGCCCGCCTGGTTTCCTTCACCACCCTGACCTTCTGGTTGGGCCTTGCCACGGTCGGCGGCATAGTTTTAATCGTCGCCCCTCTGGAAATGTCGGCTATGGGAGGACTAACAGGTATTTACTCCATCCGCCCGATCGGCCTGGGATTACTGGTACTGACGGCCGGCTATCTGCTTATCGTCCTGATACGCAAGACTCCCTTTCGCATCTGGAACTGGGACATCCCGCTCCCTTCCCTTCGCCTGGCCGGATCACAATTATTAGTCGGTTCCCTGGATTGGACCCTTGCCGGTTATGTCCTTTTTACTCTGTTGCCTGAACAATCCAGTTTTTCTTTTTTTCAGTTTCTCGGCATCTACCTCCTGGCCCAGATGGTCGCCCTGATCAGCAACGTACCTGGTGGATTGGGCGTTTTTGAATCTATGATTCTCATCTTGGCTCCGCAGATCCCGGCGGATGCGCTACTCAGTTCCATGCTGATTTATCGTGGTGTCTACTATCTGCTGCCTCTTTCCCTGGCAACCATCCTGCTCGGCGCGAATGAACTGTTAGAAAAGAAACCCCTGGTAAAAATAGCCATTCGCCATGCCGACCGCTGGTGGGGCATCATGGTTCCACCGCTGCTGGCGGCCACCACCCTGGTGGGCGGAGCGCTGCTCCTTTTTTCGGGGGCCACCCCGGCAGTTCCCGGTCGTTTAGACTGGCTGGATAAAATTATCCCCCTGCCCTTAATTGAACTGTCCCACTTTCTCGGCAGTCTGGCTGGCTGCTGCCTGCTGCTCCTGGCGCGGGGAATACTTGGTCGCCTCGATGCGGCCTATGTTCTGACCGCCATCCTCCTCGGACTCGGCAGCCTGCTCTCACTGCTCAAAGGTGTCGACTATGAGGAATCGCTGCTGCTTGGCCTGATACTGGCCGCACTGCTCCCCTGCCGCAAACATTTTTACCGACGGGCATCTCTGTTTAACGAGCCCTTCAGCCCGGGATGGATAGTGACAGTCCTGCTGGTTTTACTGAGTTCCATCTGGCTGGGATTTTTCTCCTTCAAACACGTCGATTTTTCCTCTCAGCTCTGGTGGCAATTCACCCTGCAAGACGATGCTCCCAGGTTTCTCAGGGCGATGGTCGGCTCCACAGCCCTGCTGTTGATTCTGGCTATAGCCCGGTTGCTCCAGCCCGCCGCCAAAGATCCGGGCCAACCGGGACCGGCAGAACTGGACCAGGCCCAATTGATTATCAGACAGGCACCGGTCACCCTGCCTTATGTTGCCCTTCTCGGTGACAAGGCCCTGCTTTTTGATGATCAGCAAAAAGGTTTTGTCATGTACGGGGTCGAGGGTCGTTCCTGGATCGCGCTGGGCGACCCGGTCGGCCCCCGGGAGGTGGCCCGCAGTCTGGCCTGGAAATTCCGCGAACTTGTGCAACGTCATGGAGCTCAAACCGTTTTTTATGAAGTCGGCACTGCGATGCTCCATGTATATCTCGATATGGGCTTGACTCTTTTCAAGCTCGGCGAAGTAGCGAGTGTCCAGCTGACCAAATTTTCACTGGAAGGCAAGAAACGCAGCGACCTGCGCTACAGTCATCGTCGTCTTGACAAGGAAGGATGCAGTTTTGAAGTCATTCCCGTTTCCCTTGTCCCTGAGCTTATGCCTGAATTGCAGAAAATTTCCAACGCCTGGCTGCAAGTAAAAAATACCCGTGAGAAAGGATTTTCCCTGGGCAGATTTGACGAAAAATACCTGATGCATTTTCCTGTCGCCGTGGTGAAACAACAGGGACGGATTATTGCCTTTGCCAACCTCTGGATGACTGAGGATAAAAACGAATTGTCTCTTGACCTGATGCGTTTTCTTCCCGAGGCCCCGCGCGGAGTTATGGACTATCTCTTCATCAGCCTGATGTTATGGGGAAAAGATCAAGGTTTTCAGCATTTTGACCTGGGCATGGCGCCCCTCTCCGGCCTGGAAAACCGGCCTTTTGCCCCGCTCTGGAACCGGATCGGCGCAGTTATCTTTCAGCAAGGGGAACATTTTTATAACTTCGAGGGACTGCGCGGCTATAAACAGAAATTCGATCCGGTCTGGGAACCCCGCTACCTCGCCTGCCCCGGAGGATTTACCCTGCCGCGCATCCTTCTCAACGTGGCCGCCTTGATAAGTGGCGGCATTAAAGGAATAGTCAGCAAGTGATGCCGGTGACCCAAATGAGAAGCAGTTGATTGAAAACGGGAGTGTGTTGAATGAATAAAAAACCCCTGAAAATCAAGCCGACCTGCCAGATCTGCGGTTGCGATCAACGGCACGAACTGTACCACGCTTCTCTGGTCCGGCCCGTTATCGCCGACCTGATCCACCGCGAATATGGCAGTTTCATGGAGGACGGCTGGATCTGTACCAGGGATATACAAAAGTATCGACACCGCTATGTCCAACATCTCCTCCAGACCGAAAAAGGCGAAATCAGCTCCCTTGAGCAGGAAGTCATCGATAGCCTGAGGGAGCAGGAGATCCTGGCGACCAACCCCGACACTGAGCTGATCGCCGGGCTAACCTTCGGTCAGCGAATGGCCGACCAGTTTGCCCGGCTGGCCGGCAGCTGGGGATTTATTGTTACCTTCAGCGGGGTGCTGGTCATCTGGATTATCTTCAATACCATCAATGTATTAAAACCGCCGTTTGATCCGTATCCATACATCCTCCTCAACCTGGTTCTGTCCTGCATTGCTGCACTTCAGGCACCGATCATCATGATGAGTCAGGGACGTCAGGAAGCCAGAGACCGACTGCATGCCAGGCGGGACTATCAGATCAACCTGAAGGCCGAGCTGGAAATTCGTCATCTTCACCAGAAAATCGACCATCTGTTAATGCATCAATGGGAGCGCCTTGTCGAGATACAGGATATTCAGCTTGATTTGATCAATGAAATCAAAAACAGAAAATAGCAGAGAGGACGACGAGTAATAGTCGTTTTTTCAGTATGGAGCGGCATCATGCCTGCAGAACCTGTCAAATTGATTGACATCCATGTCGTGGCAATTATCATAGGTCTGACTATGGAGCCAAGGGTTTGATAGAAAAACAGTACACCTCGCAGAGAAAAATTTTTACTGAGCCATCCCCTATTTTAGGCTTAAAATTAAAGAAGATCATGATTTTTTACAGGAATTGGAAATAATGAAGAAAAAGATTTTTCTGACCATTCTCGGTCTCATTATTATCGTCGGTATTCTGGCTGGCATCAAGGCCCTGCAAATTAGGGCAATGATTGCTCAAGGCAAAAAATTTAGTCCTCCGCCTGAAATTGTCACCTCGGCAACTGTCACTGCCGATTCCTGGGAAACGATGCTTACCTCGGTCGGCTCACTGGACGCCGTGCAGGGCGTGGTAGTAACCGCCGAAGACACCGGCAAGGTGGTCAATATAGCTTTTGAAGCCGGTTCCCGTGTAGCAGCTGGCGACCTTCTGGTACAACAGGATATATCGGTTGAAAAAGCCCAGCTCCGATCTGCCGAATCCGCATCCGACCTCGCTCGAATCGAATTCACCCGATCCAGGAAACTGTTGGCGGACAAGGTTATTTCTCAGGCCGACTTTGATAGTGCCCAGGCCCAACTGACCCAGGCTATAGCCCAGGCAGACAATTTTCGCGCAGTCATTGCAAAAAAAACCATCCGAGCCCCCTTTTCCGGTCAACTGGGCATTCGCCAGATCAATCTGGGCCAGGTCATCAAAGACGGGCAGGCTATTGTCAGTCTGCAAGCTATGCAGCCTCTTTTCGTCAATTTTTTTCTACCGCAGCAGCAGCTGGCCCAGATCCACACCGGGCTGACCGTCCGGGTAAGCTCGGACGCCCTGCCGGGCAAGGTAGTCACATGTCCGATAACCGCCATCAGCCCGGAAGTAGATGCCGCCACCCGCAATTTTCATGTGCAAGCAACGCTGGCTAATGAAGAGGAACAGTTTCGTGCCGGTATGTATATCAATGTGACTGTCGTCCTCCCGGCAAAAGAAAAGGTGCTGACTATTCCGGCCACGGCTGTTCTGTATGCACCGTACAGTGATTCGGTTTTCGTGATCGAAGACCAAAAGGGTGATGACGCCGCCCCTGGCGGCAAAACCATCCGCCAGCAATTCGTTCGTCTCGGCGAAAAGCGCGGCGATTTTGTCGCCGTGACCTCAGGTCTCAAAGGCGACGAAAAAGTGGTAAGCACCGGCGCGTTTAAACTTCGCAACGGCCAGGCGGTCAAGGTGGATAATAAACTACAGCCCGAATTTAAGCTGTCTCCCCACCCAGCCGAGAGCTGACATATGCAGCTTTTTCCTTAACCTGCTTGAAATTGGACTTTTACGAGTTTATCACCTATGAAATTCACTGATATTTTTATCCGTCGCCCGGTACTTGCTCTGGTGATCAGCTTTCTCATCATTATTGCCGGCCTGCAGGCTATCCGCTCCCTGAACGTCCGCCAATACCCCCGCAGCGATAACGCCGTGGTCACTGTCACTACTGTCTATGTCGGTGCCAGCGCCGACCTGGTGCGCGGCTTCATCACGACCCCTATGGAACGGGCCATTGCCGCCGCCGATGGTATTGACTACCTGGAGTCGGAAAGCACCCAGGGCCTGTCCACCATCAAGGCCCGCTTGAAAATCAACTACGACCCGATCAAGGCCCTGTCGGAGATCAGTTCCAAAGTGGACCAGGTACGCGGCGACCTGCCGCCGGAAGCCGAGGTACCTATCATCAACGTCGAATCGGCCGACAGTCAGTTTGCCTCCGCCTACCTGAGCTTTACCTCGGATATATTAAAGCAGAACGAGATCACGGATTACCTGGTGCGTATTGTCCAGCCCCGGCTTTCCGCGCTTAGCGGCGTACAACGGGCCGATATTCTCGGCGCCCGCACCTTTGCCATGCGTATCTGGCTCAAGCCCGACCGCATGGCCGCCTTCAATATCAGCCCAAGCCAGGTGCGCCAGGCCCTGGCAGCCAATAACTTTCTGGCTGCCGTGGGCAATACCAAGGGATCGCTTATCCAGGTCAACCTGACGGCCAATACCGATCTCCGTTCAGTGAAAGAATTTAAACGGTTGGTGATCCGTGAGGAAAATGGCGCTATCGTCCGCATCGAAGATATCGGCGACGTTGTGCTCGGAGCTGAAAGTTACGATGCCGAAGTACGTTTTTCCGGCCAGACAGCGGTGTTCATGGGAATCTGGCCCCTGCCAAATGCCAATTCCCTGGATGTTATTAAAGGGGTACGGATAGAACTGGACGCCATAAAAAAACAGCTGCCCACCGGACTGGAAGGTCGCCTCGCCTACGATGGCACCGCCTATATCGACAATGCCATTCGCGAGGTAATCAAGACGCTCAGCGAAACCCTGCTCATTGTCATTATCATTATTTTCCTCTTTCTGGGTTCGATGCGGGCGGCAATCATTCCCGTGGTGGTCATCCCCATGTCGCTGATCGGGGCTGTATTTCTCATGCAGGCATTCGGCT
>JBBRDD010000098.1:0-17127 GCA_038204235.1 Desulfobulbales bacterium | reverse complement strand
ACCTGCTTTTTCATATTGAAAGATCACGGTTTTGTTGCTCTGGGGGAAAATATCGACGCGGCCGGAAAAGTAACTTTGAAATATTTTTCTGAGCTTATCAGCTTATTACAGATGCGCTGATAAGCCAGACTTTGCATGGTTACGTCGATCCCCAGATCCCTGCATTATTACTTTTCCGACACCTTCAAATCCTCCTCTCACCTTCCGGTATTCTTTCCCATTTACTCTTTACAAATTTCCTTTATAATGTGGTACGATATAAAAAAAAGTATTATCATTTATTTCTTGAAGTGAGGAGAGTTCGGCATGGAAGATGACTTCAAACCCCTTGGAAAAAAAAAGAAAAAACTTTTACCAACGACCGAAAATGTCGTCGATATAAAACAACCGCCACGTCAAAAACCCGCCAGCCAGATGCGTTTCATCATTACCAAAAATAAAAACAATTCCTGGGTGGATGATCTTCACGCCCTGGAACAGCTCAATCTGGTGGAGCGAGTCTATCACTGAAAATCCATTGATAGTCTGCTTACATTCGTCCTCGCCACTCTGCTGTTTATATAACTACCTCTATATGGCGGCGATACCTTGTTAACCTGAGACTCGAACAGGTCTGATGGTAAATTTTTCCCTGCGCTCCGTCCTTATTTTTCCTTATGTAGCACTCGTCATTGCCTTAGCTGTCGCGATTGGCACCCTCTCCTATTTTACTGGCGGACAGGCCGTTTTGACAGTCTCCGAACACCTCTTGACAGAGACTGTCAGTCGTATCAGCCAGGCAGTCGACCGTCATGTCGTCGGCTCGGTGGCGACACTGGAAGCGGCTTTTCCCAATGGCATGCTCGCTCCCGCGTCCATTGAATCCGATTTCAAAAATATGCGTACCCGTTTCTGGATTGCTACCTCCTTACACATTGACCCCAACAACTATGTCTACTATGGCAACAGGGCCGGCCAGGCCATGGGCCTTTTTCGTCACTCGCTTGACGAAGGAGAATTACGCATAAAGTATACACCGGAGGAACATCGCAGTATCTATCAAATCAATGGGATTGATGGTGAGATGCACTCCCGAAAGATTGAGAAAAACCTCTTCGACCCCAGGCAACGCCCGTGGTATCAGGCCGCGCAAACAGCCATCCATGACACATGGACATCGGTATACATAGATTTTGGCACCCATGACCTGGTGGCGACAAGATCCCGGAAGGTTTTAAACAACAGGCAGGAAATCGAAGGAGTTGTTGCAACGGATATGCCGCTGCGGGCGTTGAACGATTTTGTCAGCAGCCTTAAGGTATCGCCTTCCGGTGTCGCTTTCATTATTGAACCGGACGGCAACCTCATAGCGTCGTCCTGTAGTCCGAATATCAGACAGAACAAGGCAGGAGAAAACATCAGGGTCAACGCAGGCGACAGCGGACACCCTCTTTTAACAGAAATTTACCAGCACATTCTGCCGTACCTTTCATCGGAAACGGAAATCGGTAAACCCATAACTTTTTTCTTCCAGGGCAATGACCAAAAGAAGATCCATGTAGCTCTTAATAAATTCGAAGACGGCGCGGGACTGAAGTGGATAAATGTCGTGGCTCTTCCCAGTGAAGATTTCATGGAAGGTATCGAGAAAAATGTCCTTCGCACCCTGCTGCTTGGCGTCGCTGCCACCATCCTCGTTATCTTCGTTGGTCTGCGTATTCTGCATTGGGTGACCAAAGATCTGAAAATCCTCTCCGTTGCCGTAAACAGAGTGGACAGCGGATTTGTCGAACAACCTATCGATATCAGGAGAAGAGATGAAATTGGCGACCTGGCCAAGAGTTTTTCCGCTATGCAGCAACGTCTCCAGACAGACTATCTGACCGGATTGCCAAACAGATATGCGCTTGAACAGTATTTGCAAGCGGCCGTAGAACAATATCAGGGACAGGTACAATGCACTCCTTTTGCACTGTTGTTCATTGATCTGAACGATTTTAAGTTAATTAACGATCGCTTTGGTCATGATGCCGGAGACCAGGCATTGATCGAAATATCCCAGCGATTGCGAAACCATATCCGGAAAAATGATTTTGTTGCCCGCTACGCTGGCGATGAGTTTATCATCGCACTCAATGATGTTCAGTCAAAAAATGACATAGCCCCAATTAGAAAAAATCTCGAACAGGCCCTGGCGGCACCTCTGGAAACATTCGATGCCTCCCCCCTCACCCTGGGCGGGGCTATCGGCGAAGCTCACTTTCCCGATGATGCCCAAACCGCTGCAGACCTGCTGATCGTAGCTGATCGCAATATGTACACCCACAAAACCGCGATAAAAAGCCGGTTTGCCCTTTAGTGACTTAGAAATAATTTTCTTGTGTTGTTTACAAGAAAATTATTTCGTGAAGGAACTTATCCCGCAGCGCTTTTGGGCGGAATTATTTCTTGAAGGAACTTACACCCCTCAAGGGAGTCCTAAACAGAGTCCCGCAAAGCTGTTGGGCGGGATTAGTGAGACGCAATAAATTATTCTTGTTTCGTTACAAGAATTTTGCAAGCCGTTTTCCGTTTTACCGGTTCGTTCATGCCTTGTCTTTCTGCAGTTCTCGAGCAAGCGCCCTGCCCGCCTCAAAAGCTTCTTTAAGGGAATCTTTCCGACTGTCAATTTCACCCTTAAAGTCCACCCCCCGACAGAGAACCGTTCTCCATAATCCTGCACTCAAGACATCAAAGAAATATTTGACAGTGAGTAGCGCACCATCGAATAGCTTTTTGCCTTTTGTTGCTCCGACAGAAATAAACAGTCCTTTACGCGTTTTAGGTGCATCAGTGAAAGACTGTTTCTCAATCCAGTACTTCCGGACCCAAAGAGATTGACACCGGTCCATAAACATTTTTGTGTGAGCGCTTACCGAATAAAAAAAGATCGGTGAAGCAAGCATAATACCAGTGCAAGCTTCAAGTTTTTCCAGAATTTTCGGAAAATCATCACGAATGGCACATTCCCCATTTTTTATACAGGCGTAAATTTCCATACACGGTGAAATTTTATAGTCCCGGAGAACCACTTCTTCCACCTCAGCTCCTTCCTGCCGGGCGCCGGCTACTGCCTGCTTCAGCAGGGTAGAACTATTTCCATCTCGTCTGGGACTTCCATAAATTGCAATAATTTTGACCATGCATCCTCCTGACCGGAAACCTTTGTTAATCCTAAACCTATATAAAAGGTAACATTATTTCGTGAAGGAACCTCTCCCTCAAAACGAGCATTGAACTGAACACCCGACAAGCGAGTATTAAAAAAAATCCCGCAAAACTTTTTGGCGGGTTTAAGGCTTTTTACCACCCCACCATTCGCAATACAATTCTTGTATTACAATCATACTCCTCGATTAAGGTGTTTTTCATGCAAAATATCCATCAGGTAGCCGTGCTCATACTTTTTCCCGGCTGGAGCAAGATCAAAGAATTGATAATTTAAAGGTAATCAAGTAGATTATTTTTCTTGAAGGTCGGCAGAAGAAACATTTATGTCAATGGATTCTTTATTATAACGTAAATTTTAATGACCGAAAGTGGAGATCAGACAATGAATAAAATAGTCATCAAGTTTTCTTTTTCACTCTTATTTGTCTTTTTGTTTACGGGAATATATCTTGCTGAAGCAGCTGTACCGGTGAAGATGGGCATGGTTACTGGCGGACCCAAAGGGACCTACTACCAGTTTGGCCTGGACCTTGCTAAACTGGTAGAATCAAAAGGCATCACGCTGCAAGTCGGCAACTCAAATGGTTCAGTGGAAAATGTTTATGCGGTTTACAAAAGGCCCAATACACAGATGGGCATTGTCCAATCGGATGTGCTGGCCTTTGTCGCCAAAGTCCAGACCGACCCGATACTGAAGAGTATCGCCAAGAAAATTAAAATGGTCTATCCACTCTATAACGAAGAAGTGCACCTGCTGGGCTCGAATTCTATTGCAGATTTCGATCAACTGGAAGGAAAACGAGTCGCTATCGGCCAGGAAGGCAGCGGCACCTATCTGACAGCCAAGCTATTATTCGAGGTTTCTGGCATCAAGCCCGCTGAACTGGTTACAATTGCAGCCGACGAAGCCCTCCCGCAATTAAAAGCGGGAAAGATAGATGGATTGTTTTATGTCGCAGGATATCCTGTCAAACTTTTTACGGAACAGGTGGCTGCGGATGATGGCCTGGCGCTTATTCCAATTCTCAATAAAAGCATTATCGAATTTTATCCAAAAACTGAAATTCCAGCCAATACATATGCATGGCAGACAAAGGCAGTTGAATCTGTCGCGGTCAAGGCAGTTCTTATCTCCTATGACTTTAAGATGGGCAATTGCCAGAATGTGGGAAGGTTTGCCGACATCCTGGCCAACAATATGGACTGGCTGAAAGAAAATGGACATCCAAAGTGGAAATCCGTCGATCTTGAATACCCCTTAAAAGGCTGGGAACAATACGAATGCGTAAAAAATTCCCGAGGGAAATCGACAAATCCGGCGAAGCAGAACAAATCAAAGGAGCTAAATCCGGTTCTAGAAGCCATTAAAGGAATACTTTAGTGACTTAGAAATAATTTTCTTGTGTTGTTTACAAGAAAATTATTTCGTGAAGGAACTTATCCCGCAAAGCTTTTGGGCGGGATTAATAGGTTACAATAATTTATTCTTGTGCTGTTACAATAATTATTTCGTAAAGGAACTTACACCCCTCAAGGGGGTACTGAACGGAGTCCCGCAAAGCTTTTGGGCGGGATTAATACCTTTCCCCTCAAGGGGCATTGAAAAAAGTACCCGACAAGCGAGTATTAAAAAGAATCACTGCTTTCTTTTCCGTTTATCGGGGCTAGGAGCTAAAACTGACAGCACTTCTTTTTCCGGCAATCCGCGACTTACGCGTTTTGTGCGTGAAAAAAACTTAAAGGGTGGATCAAAATGTATCTTTCCTTTTATGAGCTCAAAATAAAGCCATTTCAGAACAGTACCAATCCGAGCTTTTTCTGGTTCGGGGAGAAGCAGAAAGAAGCGCTCACAATATTTAAGTACGGAATTTCTAAAATGCCCGGCATCCTTCTGCTTACCGGGGATGTCGGCACCGGCAAAACCACATTGATCAATGCGCTGCTGAGCAATCTGGATGACCAATTCATCGTAGTCAAAGTCCTAGATCCCGGCCTGGAAGAGATCGACTTTCTGAATTACATATCTGATGTACTCGATTTTAAAAAGAAGTTTACTTCTAAAGACAATTTCTTGGCCCATTTCAATACGTTTCTTGATACATCCTCCACCCTCGGCAAAAAAGTCGTACTGGTCATTGATGAGTGCCAGCTTTTAAACTCGCAACTCCTTGACGAGATAGTCCAGCTAGCCAATATCGAAAAAGAAGAGACGAAATTACTCAAGGTATTATTGATCGGCCAGAATAAGTTTAACGATCTGTTGCAGAATAACAAAAGCAAGAAATTGCATCAGTCCATATCCATCAACTACGCAATCGCACCTCTGGATATAAACGAAACAGGAGACTATGTACGGCACCGCCTGAAAATCGCCGGTGGAAAAAGTAATATCTTCAGCTCAGATGCCTTCAGTAAAATCTACGAATTTTCGACCGGCATTCCCCGCCGCATAAATATAATATGCGATCACGCCCTTTTGTTAGGATTCGCTCAGGAAATGAAAACGATCAATGGCGACTTGATCAGGGATTGTGCCATGGACCTTCGTCCACTCTATAATTCACAACCGCTCAAAAACAATTCTTCAGAATCTGTGACAGGTGACGCTTCAAAAAAATTAAGGAGAAGTCCTCCCAAATTGCCACCAAAAGTGAAAGCACGTCGGGCGGGGATAACCTTCGGGATGATTATCCTGATCATGATACCTGTCTTTTTAATAACATATTTCACAGCCCCTATCTCTTACCGAAAAGCATTGCATTATATCAAAAGAAACGGTCTGCAGCTTTTCATCGATCCCCACGCGGCAGATACGCAGAATCACAACTTCTCCTCCGACTCTGACATCCACAAAGTTTCAAACGAAATTGAGGCAACCCGCGCTATCACCCCGATTTCACAAAACCCGGATATCAAAGAACAGCAAACAGATACGCCACCCGCCCAAAAAATATCAGGCGAAAGTGTTCCCGCAGCCGGCGAGCCGCATCAGCAAGAAGACATTGCCGCAGATTCTCCGCCTAAAATTGCAGACGATCCGGGCCAGACGGATAACCTTCCCCTCATTGCCCCAATTGAGCCAAGCAAAAAAGATGTGACGCTGGAAAATGTGGTGCCGCCGCCTATTATGCCTCATGCGGAGAAAGAGGTGACCACCGCAGCGAAGACTTTTGCTCTCCCCGTTGCCAAGGAAAACAGGATGAAGGAGACGGGTCTGCTCGACCAGCAGAATAAATCTCAAGTGGATTTGACAATCGCCAAGAAGACCAACACGAAAACGCAAGACGATTTGCCGGATACGGTACACAGACCCAGCAAACCGCCAAAAGAGCAAGAATTTTTAGAAGAGGCCCCGCCGGAGCCCATTGATCCTGGTGCAGTTATAGACTGGGTTCTTAAAAATCGGTCCAGGTGAATCGTGATGTCTGATAATTTCAACCTGATATGTCCATTCATTGCACATCAATCACCAGCCTAGCCCAATAGCTTTTTCAGGGCGGCAAAAGGCGTATGGGTGGCCGTTACTCCTTTGTCTGCATCCGAATTCTCTGTCGGCAGCCACTCGGCATCCAATAGTCTGGAATGCTCGTTATCGTGACAGTAAATGCACAGCAACTCCCAGTTGCTTCCATCCGGGGGATTGTTTTTATAGTTATGGTCTTTGTGATGTACGGTCAGCTCTTTGAGTTTCTTTCCGGTAAAGTCACGACCGCAGTTGGCGCAAACCCATGGGAAGATTTTCAACGCCTGTTCCCGATATTCTATTTTTTTCATTGTTTTCTTTTGCTCCGTAAAGAGTGTTAATACCAGTACTATGGCATCAAAGGTCAAAAGGTTTATGAAATAATTTGCCGCAGCGCGTAATAAGCCAAAGGAAGGAAAATGGCGGGGATTAAATTTCCTACCCGTATGGTTGTTATTTTAAGCATGTTAAAACCAATAGCCATTATGAGCAACCCGCCCACGGACGTCATCTGTTCAATCGTTGCTGGCACCAGGAAACTTTTCATAAAAACTGCGGTGATGGTAATCATCCCCTGATATATAAACACCGCAATACTTGAAAACATTACGCCCAGCCCCATTGCCGAGGCAAAAATAATGGAAGTGACTCCATCAAGAACTGATTTGGCAAAAAGAGTCTGATGGTTTCCGGTCAAACCACTCTCCAGGGAGCCGACTATTGCCATGGAGCCAACACAGAAGACCAGACTGGCAGTGACAAACCCTCTGGCAAACGACTTTGAATCATCAGACTTGGCAGTAACTTTGCTTTCCAGAAATAGACCGAGACTCTCAAGTTTTTTCTCGATCTTCAACCATTCACCAAGTAAGGCACCAATAATTACCGAGAAAATAATTACCATCAGATTATCTGAGACAAGAGCGCTTCTGATACCGATCAAAACAACAGAGAGGCCAACGCCGCTGAGAATAATTTCTTTATAATTTTCAGGAATACCCTTGCTAAAGAGTAGACCCAGCAAACTGCCTGCTATAATGGCTAATGCATTGACTATTGTACCCAGCATAATCGTTTTCCTGGAGGTAATAAAAAAATCTGAAATAACATTGCAGGCAGCCCTGGACACAGCTCTTACACAAAAAGGCAGTTATAACACTCTGAAAAGATTTTGAAACGTTTCTTTTAATGATTATCTAGATCACAAGACAAAATTTAATCGATATACTCTATTCTTGAGTTCTGCTGCAAAAGGCGGAATAATATTTTTTAAGACTGTTCACTGCAACCGCATAATTCTCCGATGATACATGATATAACATCCAGACTTTATTCCGATATTCCTCAGGAACCGCTATACCACTATACCAGTTTCACAGGACTATTAGGTATCGTTGCCAGCCGCGCGCTCTGGGCAAGTGATATCAGATACATGAATGATTCAGCCGAACTCAAGCATACAGCTGATCTTATCCGCATGGAAATCAACCAGCGGATAGCCTCCGGCCATGCCAAACCCGACCTTCTTAACCAGTTTCTCGACTGGGTCACCCATCGCATAACCAACGGCCATATGCTTTTTGCCTCTTCTTTTCGATCAAACGGCAACATGCTCAGTCAGTGGCGCGGTTACAGCAGGCTCGGCAAAGGGGTGAGCCTCGGTTTTGATCCCGATTATATCCTGCGCTGTGCCAGACAGCAGTCTTTCCAGATCGGCAAATGTATTTACTGCAGCAAAAGCCAGCAACAGATGATCAGCCAGGTTATTGATGCCGTGGAAGTTCTTGCCGAAGGCCATCACCCTGCATTAAATAATCAGGGTGAAATCGGCGACCACTCCTATCATTCTATCTTTCATCTGCTGGAAAGTGACCTGCTGCGCATTGCCGCAATTTTAAAACATCCGTCATTTGCCGAGGAAGAGGAATGGAGAATTGTCTCGCCAGTCATCACCGATTACGTCAAGGCACCGGTTCTCTTTCGTGAGGGCACCTCAATGCTGGTACCCTATGTAGAATTTAACTTCATTTCCAAAAACCATGCCCCTATCGCCCTTAATCATCTTTTCCTGGGCCCCACCCCTAATATCACCATCTCAATGAACTCCCTGACTATGTTTTTAGCAAAGAACGGCATTCGACCAGACCGGGGCATCTCCTACTGCCGGATTCCGTTTCGCGCCAGATGAGATTTACATCAAGCAGACCATGAAGTTCCCACATTCAAAGCTGCCCATTAACAGAATAGCCCAGAAACACTTCATTTTAGAATCTTTGATTCTTCTTTGACTATCCTTCTTAACGCACTGAACTTGTGCTGCTTTTTCGTCATGCCCGTATTCAGAGTATTTTGTCGTTCGGACACTACAAAATGCGTTTTTACCGCCAGTTGCATTTCCACTTTAGATTTTTTCACCGGCAAACTTTTCATATCCCTCTCTACATAAAGGCGGCCAGGCCGGAGAAAACCTGATGCCCTGCCGCGTGTCGCTCAACACTGAGCACGTCAGGGAGTTTCTGTACCTGTTTAATCACCTGTTCCAGCTTCAAATCCTCATTGACCTGCAGCCACATCCGACTGACCTCTCCTGTTCCAATGGGCATACATACAATACCTTCGAGATTATAGGCCCGACGGGAAAAAAGACCACAGATATGAGACATGACACCCGGATGATTGTTGACCTTCAATTCAAGCACCATAATAGCTGATCTGTTTTCTTTATTTAACATCTCAACATTTACATTTTTTTGCATTGTATCCTCCAAGCATGATACTGTTCGAAGCTCCCGGCGGAACCATTGGATACACCTCTTCTTCCACACCAATCGGAACATTAATGAGACATGGCCCCGGTTCGGCGAAAATAACCGACAGGAGCTCCGCTACATGACAGCCCGGCTCAACGTTAAAAGCCTTCATACCAAATCCTTTAGCGATGGCGGCGAAATCGATATCTATCTGGTAATCGCAAGCAAAATACTGTTTCTGATAGAAAAGATTCTGCTGTTGGCGAACTAAACCAAGAGATTTATTATTCATTACGATGATCTTCACATTCACCTGCTGTTCAACTGCTGTTGCCAGTTCCTGAATATTCATCTGCAGGCTACCGTCCCCGGTAAACAAAACTACCTGTCTTTCCGGAAAAGCAAGGGCTGCACCAATAGCAGTCGGGAGACCGAATCCCATAGTCCCCAAACCACCGGAAGTGAGGAGCTGTCGCGGTCTGGTAAACGGGAAGACCTGGGCGGTCCACATCTGATGCTTTCCGACATCGGTAACCACAAAGCCATTCTCTTCCAGTAGCTCCGAGACTTTGAGGATAAGCCCGTATGGCTTTTCCGGAACGACGGCCTCGGGGAACGTTAGCGGATACATCTCCTGCAAAACCTCGATGTAGTTTCGCCAGATCTTCCGTTCGTTTGGCTTAACCATTGGCAGCAACGCATGCAGCGATTCTTTCACATCTCCTGCCAGAGCAATATGGGCGGTCTTGAGTTTAGACAGTTCGCTGGGATCGATATCCATATGAATAACCTTTGCCTCAGGACAAAACTCGACTATTTTTCCCGTCGCTCTGTCATCAAACCGTGCTCCGGCAGCGATAAACAGATCGCAGTGCTGCAAGGCCATATTGGTCGACCGCGCTGCATGCATGCCGAGCATACCAAGGGATAATGGATGGTCTGTAGACAAGGCCCCGAGTCCCATGAGGGTCATGGTTGCAGGTATAGAACTCTTCTCGATGAGAGCTCTCGCCTCTACTGACGCCCCCGCATGAATGACGCCACCGCCAAGGCAGAGAATCGGCCGTTTTGCAGTGTTTATCATGTCGGCAGCCGCTGCAAGCTGTGAACTGCCTGTTGGTTTCTGCTCCTGGGAACACCCCGGTTGTGGCCACTCCAAAAAGGAAATCTCTGCTGTCTGAATATCTTTCGGAACATCAATCAACACCGGGCCCGGCCTGCCGGACAGGGCCAATTCGAAGGCCCTCGGAATGATATAAAGCAAATCATCCACAGATCTGACCAAATAATTGTGCTTGGTGATAGGGATAGACATGCCATAGGTATCAACTTCCTGAAATGCATCGGTGCCAATCAAGGAAGCCGGAACCTGACCGGTAATACAGACAACAGGAATGGAATCAAGATAGGCATCGGCAATGGCAGTGAGAATGTTTGTGGCCCCCGGTCCGGAGGTAGCAAAACAGACCGCGGCCTTGCCGGTGGAACGGGAGATGCCCTGGGCAAGAAAACCTGCTCCCTGCTCATGCCTGCAGAGAATGTGTTTAATCACAGATGATGCAGACAATGCATCATAGAGAGGGAGATTTGCCCCTCCCGGTATTCCGGCTATCAGCTCGACACCCTGACGCTCCAGCATTTTGATTATCAGCTGAGCTCCATTCATCGTGTACATGTGTTCCTCCTGTCAATTGGAATTTCTGGGTCGGCGACCGGAGCAGGGACAAAAAAAAACCCTGCCGGCGAAGCGCCGACAGGGGGTTAAATAAATGATTTTATATGATTTTAATCCCTCATGGCACTCCGCCTTCAACCTTTCGGACCACAGCCACCACACTAAGGACGAGTGCCACGCTAAGAATAACGCTGGTAATGGTTGCTGAAGCTGAATGCATTAATGTATGAGCTGGATTAAATTAATAGGTACGACTTATGCCTTGAACGATTAGCAGAAATGCTGGAACCGGTCAAGATTTTTTGGTGCCATTTATCATTTTCCTTATGTAGAGGTCCGGTTTGGGGAAATTTGCAAATCATTGACCCGGAGCAATTGTTCTAATGGGTCATCGTCATCCATGAAATCGGTAATAAAAAGCAAAGAAATAATTTATTCACACGTTCCCGCCAGGCGTAAGCAGTTCAATATATCTTCAGGTTGCATGGGGTTGCTCTGGTACCCTTTGCCCAGAAGCGATAACAATACAGGCAACTACAGATAACTTCAGTTACGAAGACAGGGGCACAGGATTGAGTCCTGCCGAAGTACACGTAACCATCAGCGATAAGTGGGAACTGCTAAAATAAGAATGCCTGCAAGTATACCGATAACCGTAAACGACAGCAAAAGAACAGCCAGGCTGAGCCCAGCTCTTTCGGCAAGTGATTGTAGTAGTTTTTTGATATGCATGTTTTGTGTCCCATAGTGGTGTTGACTGCTCGACACAATATGCAAAAGGAAGACCATTGCTAAATGTTTCTGCCAGATGACCGCACATCATTTAGTTTTTAGTGTATTGCTGTGCAATTGACGACAATAATCTATTATTGTTCGATTATTCTCGCCAGAGGTGGCACGATTATAAAAACCTCCAAGTGACAATATGCGACAATGTATGACAAATATTGTCACAAAAGTTGAGTAGTAAAATAAATACTCGTGGAAGAACATGATTTCCACCAAACTTCCGCAAATATGTCACCTGCATTTTCAGCCTCAATATTCACCTAACATTTTAATATTAAACAACATACCTCATTACAGGCCAGCCCTTTCCCTTCATAATAGAAACAATTGACTCTTTCGGCACACGGCTTGCTTTAAAAGTGTGGTTTGCATCCTCCTTGAATAACACAACATATTTTCAGATGAGATTTCCGGAAACGGATACATCACAAAACGTCTAAAACATCCAATGACGATACCTGGAGAAGAAATGAAAACAACAAAAGCAGATCTCGCTCAACGAGTCTTCAATAATCATGACGGGTTAACAAGAGTTCAGGCGACTGAGGCAGTAGAAGCTTTCCTTCGTATCGCAAAGGATACTCTCACAGAGGGTTCTGATCTTTTAATAAGTGGCTTTGGAAAATTTAATGTAAGAGACAAAAAATCAAGGAATGGGCGCAATCCTCAAAGCGGTGAAGTAATTAAACTTAAAGCCAGGAGAGTTGTGACCTTTAAACCATCAGGTATTTTAAAGAATAAGGTCAATGGCTCCTGAACCATCAGGTTTTATCGGTGTTTTGTAATCATAATTTGATTTTTTTATTGTATTAACAGAAAGATCTCAGCTTTTTGGGAATTACAGGTATGTCCAAAGAGGTTCGCAAGATCGAAAAACATCTAAAAGGAGCTATTTTCCCTGGTTTAAAATAAAAATAGGTTAAAGAATAAATTCTTTAGCCTATAAATATACCTGGAGCCAGCAAGCGGAATCGAACCGCTGGCCTGCGCTTTATGAGAGTAAAGACACATTGTTTAGCATACTTTATTATTCTTAATTATTCGTTATTATTTCTAGTAGTTATACCACTTTCGGTATTTGAAGAGATATGATATATATACATAAAATTTACTGCTTCTTCCTCTTTTCACTAGCCTATAGCTAGCCCAAACGAATTTCCATATACTTTGAGAAAACATCATGGAACAGTTCCATTTCACCAACGCTCGCTTACAAAAAATAACCAACACCACGGGTAAATATGAATTGTACAAAGATACCGGCCAAAAGGGTTTGGTCCTCAGAGTAACCAAAGCAGGTACCAAAATTTTCAGACTACATGCCTGGAATAGATTAAAAAGAAAAATGATATGGCTTGTTATCGGCCACTACCCTGCTGTTAAAATAAATGATGCCAGAGCCATTGCCTCTGAACATTTACAAGACCTGCTGCATGGGATTGATGTCACTGAACGGATAAAAATGAACAGAGCTGAGCAAACGCTGGATGATTTATTTTTTGTCTGGCTCAGCGACTATGCAAAAGTCAACAACAAAAGATGGGATCAAGACAAGCGGAGATATGAACTTTAAATCGAACCACATTTGGGAAAAATGAAGCTTTCTGAAATCACACCAGAAGTGATTAGACAATGGCAATCTATATTAGCCAAACAAAAAAAACAACGCATCAATCAATACAAGAAGGCTGACGAGTATTTATCGAAAGCCTTGATCCACCGCGCCTTGATTGTCTTATCCTCTGTCTTCGGCAAAGCTGCTCCTCAAATGCCTAATCCCTGTTCCGAGATAAAAAAATACAAACCAGAAATACGAACCACGTTTTTAAAATCTGAGGAGCTGAAGAGTTTCTTCATTGCCTTGGAGCATCCTGAAACTCCAGAGTACCTAAAAGATTACCTTCTACTCTCTCTCTATACAGGTGCCAGAAAATCAAACGTTTTAGCGATGAGATGGGAACAGATTGACCTAAATTTAAAGCTCTGGATGATCTCTGCAACTGAAACTAAAAACACAGAGCCTATGGTTGTCCCACTACTAGATCAGGCTATTGAGGTTTTGAAAAGAAGAAAAAAGATAGCAACCTCCGTCTACGTCTTCCCTACTCCAAGACAAAGTAAAACGGGCCACCTGGTAGAACCTAAAAAAGCATGGAAGAGTTTGTTGAAACGTGCAAAGCTTCCAGAAACATACCGATTGCATGATTTACGACGCACCATGGGCAGCTGGCAAGCCATTACCGGATCCTCTACAAAGATTATTGGGGCCAGCCTCGGCCATAAGTCAGAACAAGCTACTTCCCATTATGCTCACCTAACGGTTGACCCGGTTCGAGCCGCTATGCAAAGGGCTGCTGATGCAATGGACGAGCACAAAGGTATTGAAGAATGGGGCTGATTTGATACCCAAAGAACGACTTCGAAAGACATTCCGTATCCCATATTCTCTGTGAAAAATCAAGGATCTCAAGCTGCTCCATTTTCGTTACGTTTTGGGAAATTATTGTTGTATTTTGCTTAGTAACAAAATGCTTCAGTACTGGCTTTTTTTAGATCAAGCCCCCCGCATTCAATCTGACCAGGAAGATTCTCAATTTGCAATTGGTCTTAAATTGTTAAGATTGCCAAGAAACATATCGTTGGCGGCGGGAGCAGATACCACAATTGACGACAGATCTAATTTGATACTTTTCTTTGCCTCTACTCGTAGGAACTTTTCCACCTTACGGCTTGTCCAAGTTTCCAGGGCTATTTCTCTTTTAAAGGCTTAGAAAAATATAAGTCTATCGTTGTTTTCACCTTGCGACCAAGAGGTGATACCTTTTTCTGCCTAACAAGCATGGGCTTCCTAGGTCTGCCATGACGCCGGATTATTTGATCAGTACAGCCATGACAGCTTTTTATTGGGTGGCTAAATGGACTGCTTGGTATAGCCCAAATCTCTTAAGTACGAAACTGTCTGGTGGTTTTCGCCGAATTATCCGCCAATTGTTTTAGTGTTTCTGAGGTCTCCATAATTAAAAATATTGCCCCGTCAACCTCGTTGAAAGACTCGATAACAGAATTGGCCATATCGGCCATATTGTCGGCGTAAGTTGAGGCTTTTGATACCTTGTCGTTTGAGTACCCAAGTTTCTTCGATGCATCGGAGAGGGAGTCCGCAATCTCGCTTACGGTAGCCGTTTGTTCCTCTACCGCCGTGGCTATGGTAGAGACAATGTCGGTGTTTTTTGAGACAATTTCCGTTGCCTCGACAATTCCGGCAATAGTGGTGCGTGTTACAATCTGAACATGATCTATGCGATTCTGAATTTCCGTAGCCGCTTTTGCCGTTTGATGCGCGAGTTCTTTGATTTCATTTGCTACAACAGCAAAGCCTTTGCCGGCTTCACCCGCTCGTGCCGCCTCAATGGTAGCGTTCAATGCCAGCAGATTAACCTGGTCGGAGATGTCGGCGATCGTGTCGGTTACTTTGCTGATATCAGCTCCAGCTTTGCCCAACTCTTGAACGTCTTTTTCCAGCTGTTTCATTTTTGTTTTGGTATTTTCAGTATTGAGATGTGCTTTCCCGGAGGTATTTGAAATCTCGGCAACTGTCTTGGTGAGTTCCCCAACGGCGATGGAGATGACATTAATATTTCCCGTGGACTCTTCTAAAACAGCAGATATTTCCTTCATATCGGCACTCATGTACCCTGAAGAGCGAAAAACGGTTTGGGAAATTGTTTTTGCTGAGGTGGTTTTTTCCTGAATGACTTTAATGAGAGAGTAGATAGACAGACTAGAGGTGTTCAAGTCATCGGCATTTTTCTGCAGGTGTTTAATCATTGTTTGGAGCTTTTCCAGAAAAACATTGAAAAAACGTGAGACCCTTCCCGTTTCATCATTAGCTGAAACTGACAGCCTTTGGGTTAGGTCCGCGTCTCCGGAACTTATGTTTTCCAGGCCGGTTGCGACCCTTTGAACAGGTTTACCAATAAGGTTAGATATGATCATTGCACCAATGGCAGCCAGGATGATTACCACTACGACAATGGCGATAAAAATTATGCCAATATTGCGAATTGTGCCATCTGTTTTCTCCGAAATATCTTGTAATAGTTTTTTCGTGTTTGCCGGGGAGGAGGCCTGGCTTTGCTGAGATTGCAATTGCTGCAATACCTGCTGGAAATCTTTCATGGTGGTTTGATTGAAATCATTCAAAAAATACAAGGTTAAACAAGTCATTATAACGCCAAAAGCGATGGTGGATGGAATAACGAAACCTGAAATTTTTGTGCTTATGGATAAATCTTTCAAAAACTGCATCATGGTATTGGTCCTGTTTTGACGGATTAACAACTAGGCTCTGAGAAATGGAGAAAATTCATGTTCTCAAAGCGATGATGGGCCGGATGGGATTCGATCCAGCTAAGTATTTAATCTCATAAAATTAAACATAAAAATCTCTGAACTCGTCAAGGAAATAACTAGCCCCCTCTCAACCTTGCTATAATAGTTACTATTCTTGGGCGGAATGTGCAAAAACATGTATTGTGGTTTACTATTTCTAACGTTGATCAAGGTCGGTGAGGTGAGGCGATGGTGATAAGTAGTCACTTTCTAAGGTAGCTAAAAAAACCGGCTTCCTGAGCGAAGCCGCTTCAATTATATCATCTCTAATATTTTTTCCAGGACGATCTCGCAAGATTTTCATCGTTCGTCATAAACCTCCTATCAGGCACTCCCCCCTCCGGGTTCACCACTGATGTGCGCTGAATCTACCAGGCTAAAACGGAACCAAAACTAAACAATCAACGACAGGAAGTTTAGCGACTGAAGTAGGTTAAGAAATGTGGATACCAAACTTCAACTTCCTATTTTTATTGAAATATTTTTTTCACAGAAACACGCTCGATATTACGTATATAGACTGTATATCTCTGATTTCTAAACGCAGTTCATATACCTCAAATCAAACAATACAGTTATCTGCCATACAGATTTTCTACCCATCGGATATCTGTTAACCCAAAGGCTTTTGCCGCTACTTGGAGCGCCAGGACGCGTAATCAATCTGTCATCCGCGGCTCAATTTCCAGTTGACCTGGAAGCACTGATGGGGAGGGTCGAGCTGTCTGATGGTGCGGCTTATGCGCAAAGCAAACTGGCACTTACAATGTGGTCTCGCAATATGGCCCTGGCGTACGAAGGGGACGGCCCTGCGATTATTGCTGTTAATCCCAAATCAATGCTCGGCAGCAAGATGGTGAAACAGGCCT
>JBBRDD010000097.1:0-17262 GCA_038204235.1 Desulfobulbales bacterium | reverse complement strand
CTGCGCCCCGATATCCGGGCTGCCGAGCGCCGGGTCGCCGCGGCCACTGCTGCGATTGGCGTTTCCGTCGCCGAACTTTTCCCCAAGTTTTCGCTCACCGGTATGCTGGGTTTAGAGAGCCACAACCTGTCTGAGCTGGTTGCCTCGGGGAGTCGCTACTGGTCGCTTGGTCCGGTCCTCAATCTGAACATTTTTGACCAGGGGAGGGCCCGCGCCGGAATTGAGATCAGCAAGGCCCGCCGTGATGCAGCTCTGGCCTTCTATGAGCAGGCAGTGCTCAGTGCGCTTACCGAAGTTGAAGATGGTCTCGTCGCTTTTGCCAAGGAGGGGAATACCTCAAAAATTCTCCGCTCAGCCGTCGCTTCCGGGCAAAGGGCGGTACAGATCTCCAATGGCCTCTATGAAACAGGACTTGCCGACTTTCTTAATGTCCTGACCAGCGAACGAGCCCTCTATGAGTCTGAAGATCAGTTGGTGCAAAGCAATCAGCGCCTGGCTCTTGCCATGGTGTCCACGTTCAAAGCCATGGGTGGTGGCTGGCAGGACGACCGTCTTGCCAAAACAGTTCCTGGAACCGATACCGGTTCTGCCTCAATAGTGCCGCAATCTCTCCCTGTCCGATAAACGATATGAACCACTTGATACGTCCCTCTATTGCCAAATCCGGAATTGCCGGTGGCCGATGTGTAATCCTGATTGCACTGTGTCTGCTTCTTCTTGCTGGATGCCTCGAAAATAAAGAGAAGAAAGGGGAGCAGGCAAACCGCCCCAAAAAAGCCATGCCGGTGACTATTGGTCTCAGTACAGTGAAGAATATCCCTGTGGCACTCAGCGCCATCGGCACCGTCGAACCTTTCGCAACGGTGGCGATCAAATCGCAGGTAACCGGTATGTTGAATAAGGTCCACTTTAATGAGGGTGATGACGTTAAAAAAGGAGACCTCCTTTTCACCCTGGATGAGCGGCCATTTATTGCCCAGCTTAATCAGACCCGGAGTACACTCGCGAGGGACCGGGCGGAACTGGAAAATGCCCGAAAGGAGCAGAAGCGCTATAGTCTGGCTGCCGGCAAAGGATATGTCTCAAGCGAGCAAGAGGATACGGCGGCAACCAGAGTCGCAACTTTAGGCGCGACGGTGCAGGCGGATGAAGCTGCGGTTGAAAAGAGTCGTTTACAGCTTGAATTCTGTTCCATTATTGCGCCCATTGACGGTCGAACCGGGGAGCTTCTGGTCAGTGCTGGCAACCTGATCAAGGCCAACGACGATACAGCCTTGGTGACTCTCAATCAGATCATGCCCATCAAGGTTTCTTTTACCGTCCCCGGCAATAATCTTCCGGAGATAAAAAAATATCAGGCGGCAGGCAGCCTGCAGGTGCAGCTTCCCGGTGTAAAAGGTAACCCTCTCACGGGGGCCTTTTCTTTTCTCGATAACCGGATCGATACCAGTACCGGAACCGTGCTGTTGAAAGCGACTTTTGCCAATATCGGGCAGGATCTCTGGCCCGGCCAGTTCGTCGATGTCCAACTGGTTCTCACCACGCGTCCCGGAGCTGTTGTGGTTCCCAGCCAGGCCATCCAGGTCCGGCAGGACGGTGCCCATATCTATGTGGTTCGCGATGACATGACGGTGGAAGACCGGCTGATCACTACGGCTCTGATCGTGGATAAAGAAACGGTCGTCGAGAAAGGTCTGGCAGGCGGCGAAAAGGTTGTTACCGACGGCCAGCTACAGCTTACCGACGGAACAAAAGTGCAGGACCGGAAGAGTCAGGTGTCAGAGAATGTAAGGGAGCATGAATCCGGCAAAAGAGAGGGACAGGGAAAATCATGATTTCTATGTCGGCAATTTTCATCCGTCGGCCGGTAATGACCGTGCTGACCATGCTGAGCATCCTGCTCTTTGGCCTCATTGGCTATAAACAGCTGCCGGTCAGTGATCTGCCCGATGTTGATTTCCCGACGATAAACGTCACTGCCTCTTTGCCGGGAGCCAGTCCGGCTACCATGGCCTCTACGGTTGCTACCGTATTGGAGAAAGAGTTTTCAAGCATAGCCGGAATCGACTCAATGAGTTCAGTGAGTACCACCGGCAACACCCGAATAACCCTCCAGTTTTCTTTGGAGCGCGATATCGATTCCGCCGCCCAGGATGTTCAGGCCGCCTTGGCCAATGCTGCCCGAAGACTGCCCGACGGTATGCCGTCACCGCCATCTTTTCGTAAGGCAAATCCTGCGGCCATTCCGATTCTCTATATTTCTCTTAGCAGCCCGACCCTGCCACTGTCTGTTCTCGACCAATATGGTCAGACTATGAGTCAGCGTCTCTCCACCGTCCTCGGGGTAGCGCAGGTCCAGCTGCGGGGAACCCAGAAATATGCCGTTCGGGTGCAGCTTGATCCAAAGGTGATGAAGTCGCTTGATCTGGATGAGGCTGAAGTGGCCACTGCCATTAATTCCCAGAACTCCAACAGCCCGATGGGCCAGCTCACCGGTTCCCGCAGGACGGTCACGCTGCAGGCCAACGGTCAGCTTACCGAGGCGGCACAATACAAAAATATTATTGTTGCCGTACGTAATGGCCGCCCGGTAAGACTCTCGGACATTGCCACGGTTCTCGACAGTGTGGAAGACGATCAGGATGCCGCCTGGTTTTTCACCCGGACCACCAAGGCGCAGTCGATCTTTCTCGCGGTATACAAACAGACGGGGATGAATACCCTGGAGGTGGCCAACGGGGTAAAAAAAATCCTGCCCGTACTGGAAGAGAGCCTGCCGGCTTCGACCAAACTGACAATCCTGCGTGACGGCAGTATTCCCATTAAAGACTCCGTTGACGATATCCAGTTTACCATGCTCCTCACGCTTGTCCTGGTGGTCATGGTGATTTTTTTGTTTATCCGCAACATCTCGGCCACGGCAATTCCCAGCATGTCACTGCCGATGTCGATCGTCGGTACCTTTGGCATCATGTATCTGCTCGGCTACAGCCTCGATAACATGTCGCTGATGGCCCTTACCCTGTCAGTTGGTTTCGTCGTCGATGATTCTATCGTCATGCTGGAAAATATTGTCCGCCATATGGAAATGGGCAAAAGCCGGATGCAGGCTGCACTGGACGGAGCACAAGAAGTCGGCTTTACCATCATTTCCATGACCTTATCGCTGGTGGCTATTTTTATACCGCTTTTTTTTCTGGGTGGCATCATGGGCCGCCTCTTTCGCGAGTTTTCGGTAACCATCGGGGTCGCCGTGCTGGTCAGCGGATTTATCAGCCTCAGCCTCACACCGATGCTCTCCAGTCGTTTTTTGCGCGAACCGCATCTGCTCCATCATGGCCGAATCTACCAGGCCAGTGAGCGGATGTATCAGAAACTGGTCGGCCTCTACGAGCGCAGCCTGCTGTTTGTGCTCCGTTATCGTCTGGTCACTCTGCTCTTATCTTTTATGGTGCTGGGTGCCACAGTCTACCTGTTCAATATTGTTCCCAAGGGCTTTATCCCCGCCGAAGACCGGGATATGATTCTGGTTTCCACTGAAACGTCCCAGGACATCTCCTGGCCTGCACTGGTGGAACACGGCATGGCTCTTGCCGAAATAACCCGGCAGGATCCTTATGTCGATCGCTTAATGCTGGATATCTCCGATACGGTATTTATGCTGATTGTATTAAAACCACGGGCAGAGCGCGAATTGAATGTGGAGGAAGTGATCGCCGAACTCCGTCCCAAGCTCAATTCGGTGCCCGGCATCAGGGCCATGCCGATCAACCGCCCGCCGATCAATGTCGGTGGCCGCCGCAGTCGCAGTCTGTATCAGATAACTTTGCAGGGGCTGGATATTGACCAGCTCTATAGTGCCTCGACTGTACTGGAAAAAGCCATGAAGGCGCAACCCGGCCTGCTCGATGTCTCCAGCGATCTGCAGCTGGAAAATCCCGAACTCAATATCAATATCGATCGGGACCGGGCTTTGCTTCTCGGCATTTCCCCGCGGCAGATTGAAGAAACCCTCTACAGTGCATTCGGCCACCGGACTGTGTCGACCATTGATGGGACCAACGACCAGTACAACGTGATCCTCGAATTCCTGCCGCGTTATCGAGAGGATGCATCGGTGCTCAGTATGCTCAACATTCGTTCCAGCCAGGGAAAACTGGTACCGCTCTCCTCTGTTGCCAGGATGCACGAGGGGGTCGGACCGCTGTCTATCAACCACACCGGTCAGCTGCCATCGGTAACCCTGTCTTTTAATACCACCCCGGATGTTGCTCTCGGCGATATCATCAAGAACCTGGAAAAACTGACCGCGGGCGTTCTGCCCGATGGAGTCCGTGCCTCCTTTCAGGGCAATGTCCAGCAATTCCAGGATTCCCAGGCCAGCATGGGCTGGCTGCTGGCCCTGGCGATTGTCGTCATCTATATTGTGCTCGGTATTCTCTACGAGAGTTTCATCCACCCGCTGACGATCCTCACCGCCCTGCCGTTTGCCGGTTTCGGCGCGCTGTTGACGCTGCTGCTCTTTAAGACGGATTTATCCCTCTATGCCTTTGTCGGCATTATTATGCTGGTCGGTCTGGTTAAGAAAAACGGAATAATGATGGTCGATTTTGCAGTAGTTGCCCAGCAGCATGGCAAAAGTCCCGATGACGCAATCCGGGAGGCCTGCGTCATCCGTTTTCGTCCAATCATGATGACCACCATGGCGGCGCTGATGGCCGGCCTGCCGATCGCTCTCGGGTTTGGGGCAGGAGGCGAATCGCGGCGCCCTCTGGGGCTTGCGGTTGTCGGCGGACTGCTGTTTTCGCAAACGCTCACTCTGTATGTCACCCCCGTATTTTATCTTTATATGGAAAAACTGCAGCAGTGGCTGAAGCGTCGGAAGAACACCACAGCGCAGCCGGAAGAGTGAGCTGCCGAACAGGCCGACACCTTAAGCGTCGACGGTTGGTGTATGAGGTGAGGATACTATTTTTTAAACGGATTTGTGATCAGCACAGGACAATGGGCCCGCTTGAGGACCCGTTTCGTGACACTGCCGAGCAGAATTTTTTCCAGTCCCTTGGCACCATGAGAGCTGATGACGATCAAGTCTCCATTTTTTTCCCTGGCGTATTCGACAATTTTTTCAACCGGGTCGCCAACTATTATTTCTCCGGTGCAGCCCGGGAATTTCGCGATATTGTCGGCAATGAGTCTGGTCATTTTTTCTTCCGCAGCCGTCTGGAGTCTTTTCCTGCATTCTTCAACATACGGAATTTCCAGCATCCCGTTACCGGTATACATATCGACAACGTAGACGAAATGGAGGACTGCAGCCAGTTTTTCCGCCATGTAGGTTGCGTACTCCACCAGGTTGTCGGTTGTTTTTAGAAAATCTACCGGAACGACGATGTGGGTAATTTTGCTCATTTTATGTTCTCCTTATTTTTGGGAGATGGATATTGTTGCCACAGTAGTTTTTTAAACTGATACATGTACATAAGATTTTGCATAAATCGTGCCGCAAACCAACATCAAGTACAAGGCGTTGTGTGCAACAAAGACAGGATAACAGTTCCCCGGGATTTATTATGCCGGGCTGTCATAAGCCCAGCCCCTTACCGTTTCCTGCAGAAGAGCAGACGGAGAGAAAAGTGTCAGGATAATTGGCACAGTGTAAAAAAAACGTTGCCATGAGCATATTGCATAACAACATGAATGCCCTAAAGGGAGAAGGATGACGTCGTAAAAACTTTCGGCGACATTGATGCGTAGCTCTTTTTTCTGTTACTCGCAAATGTTCGATTATTTGACTACTAGAACCGAGCAGGGAGTCGTATGCAAAACTCTGGTTGTCACACTGCCAAGAACAAGGCCCTCAAGATTGGTCAATCCACGGGAACCCATAATTATCAATGCACATTGTTCGATCTTGGCGATATCGGGAATCACTGCTTTGGCTGGTTGTTCCATTAATCGTTCTTCGAAGTCTACCCCTGCTTCGGTCAGGCGCTTTGTGTAGGGGGCTATGAGAGATTCTGCGTTATGCAGGATGTGGTAAATGGCATCATGTCTCATCGGTTCTCCGAGCAGCGTCGGAAATTTTTTATGGCAATGAACCAGCAGCACCTTTGCCTGTAAAAGTTTTGCGTATTCTATTCCGGTTTCAAGTACTTTGTCGGAAAATTCGGAACCATCAACTGCGACCACTATTTTTTTTTGAGTCATTGCATCACTCCCATGTAATAAACAGGTTACGCCTCTGATATCGTTATATACTTTATTGCATTTGATTTTCTGGGCAAGGATCAAGGAATAAATTTATCCTTTGCTGTCCACGGTGTCTGTTACATTCCTCCCAGTTTAGGCAGAACTGCAGCGGCAAAACTTAATACAAAAAAGAAGCCGCACATATCGGTGACGGTTGTCAGGAGTGGGCTGGAGACCAGGGCTGGATCCAGTTTTAACTTTTTGAGCACCAGAGGGAGCATTCCACCGAGTAGGACCGAAACCAGTGTGTTGGCTGCCAGTGCGCCGCCGACGACAATTCCAAGCCATGGATTTCCCTTCCAGAAAAAAGCGACTCCTCCCAGCAGCAGGCCAAGCACCAGGCCATTGATGACGCCGATCTTGGCCTCTTTTGCCAACACCCATAACAATTCACCCGGTCGGACCAGGCCGAGGGAGAGTTCGCGCATGGAAACAGCCACTGCCTGATTGCCAGAACAGCCACTCATGTCGCTGACCATTGGTAGAAAAACTGCCAAGGTGATCACAGCGGCCAGGGTATCCTGATAGAGGGCGATGACACTTGCCGCGATGATATTGAGGACAATATTCATACTTAACCAGGACAGACGGCGGCCGGATCGAGTGAGCAGGGGCATTGTCCGGAATTCCTCGCCGCCGATAATACCGCTCAAGCGAAGAAACGTTTTCGTTTTTCGTTTGTTGATCGCCTCTTCAATAGCATTGGGTAAAACTACGCCAACCAATCGGCCAACATCGTCGATCACCGGTGCACCGAGCAGGTTATGTTCTTCGAAAAAGTCTTCAAGCTCTCTGAGTGAGGCTTTATTGGATACGCTGAGTGGCTTGGAAAGCATTATCTGGTCCAGCTGGGTTCCCCGGGTCGGAAACAGCATGTCATGCATCCGCAGGACACCGACTAATTTTTCGTTCTGATCAACGACATAAAAATATTGGACGTGGTAATCGACATATTCAGTCCGGTTGAGCTGGAGATCGTTGAGGACGTCCTTGATAGTCTGATCGGTTCTATAGACCAGAAATTCGGAAATCATCAACCCGCCGGCGCAGTTTGGGTCGTATTCCAAAAGCATCCTGGCTTCTTTGGCGTCTTCCTTGCCCATTACAGCAAGAATTGCGTCACTGGTTTCTTCATCCATTTCCCCGAGCACATCGACCAGGTGATCGCTGGATAGTTCTTCCAGAATGGCCGCCGCTTGGGCCGATGGCATATCCTCCACCAGGTCAGCAGCCTGGGTATCGGGGATATCCTCGATCATGTCAGCGGCATCTTCAGGGCTGAGAAGGCTGAAAAGCATCTGCTGCTCGTCTTCATCCAGACGGGAGATAGCCCTTGCGGTCTCAGACGGGCTGAGTGTTTCAAGAAATTCTGTCAACTGGGCGCTGTTTTTCGTAGCGATCAGATCACTGAGCATATCCCATGTGGGAATTATTTTACTCATAGAGAGCCTCTTCCAAATATCTGTGCAGCATGTTTAGCGGATCTGGATGGTGGTCCTGATTAAAAAAAAATGAATCTGTCGGCAGAGCTTATTCCCGGGAAAGGTCATCGTCAATTGATAGTTTCGGTGAAACAATAAATCTTTTGTCTCGGCATTGTGATGGCAGCCGTTGATCCACTGAATATTTTGATTTACCGCAGGACAATACACTGCCTGGTGGTTGAGGCCTGCTCATTGGGGTATACTGGGAATGCTTACTGTTATGAATTGTGGTTATTGGATATAGGCAACTGCTCGCACTGGTGAACCTTCAGCATCTGCCATGCTCAACGGAAAACAGGAAAAGTCAAAGTGATTGCAGGGAAGATCTGCCAGATTGGCCAAATTTTCAATGATAATAATATTATTGTGCAGCAGAGCTTTGTGGACGAGATATTCCTGACTGTCTACCTGGTCAGCAGAAATAGTATCTAACCCGAATCCTTTTAAACCAAAGCGGCTTAACCAATGTGCAGCTTCAAGAGATAAAACAGGATAATTGGCAAAATACTTTTTGGAACCCCAATATTGGCTCCAACCTGTATGGAGCAATAAGAAATCGACAGTCTGAATTTTATCCTGATACGGCTGTAGGGCCTTGATGTCGATAGATTTGGCTGTGGAATCATTGTAGTTTAATAGCAAGGCTGATCCGTAAAAATGCTCTATTTTTAGCATATCCAGGGTATTGTGGTCTTTCAGCAGATGGGCGGGAGCATCAACATGTGTCCCGGTATGTGAGTACATGATGATTTTCTTTTCAAGAAAACCTGTCTCGTCAATAGAGCATTCAGTTGTGATTATTGGTGGCTCTGTACCAGGATACACTGGCATGTTCTGTGATATTGGATGGGTTAAGTCGAATACAGTCATGTACTTAGGCCCGCAGGTAATTTTTTTTTAGACATCAGCAGATTTCTACGTATAATAGTTGATTCACTGGTATGGCACATTACTTAACTTGGGGATTTTTGGGCAGCAATTTTTAGCTTGACCGTCAGGGTGTTGTTGACTATAAGACGCAGCTCCTCAATAACACGATAATTTATGGTAATACGATTTGGAATTGCAAACATTTGTTAACTACTATTTAAAGATTTTTTTTATTCTTACCCCGTTCTTCGTCCTTTCTGCATTTCTTTCCCTCACCCGCGAATTCCAGGACTTTGAAAAGAAGCGGATTGCACTGAAGGTGACAATTGCGGTGATGATCAGTTCGTTTGTGATCTATCTTTTTGGCAAATATATCTTTGAATTGTTTGGCATTACTCTGGACGCCTTCCGGATAGGTGCAGGCACTATTCTGTTCCTCTCTGCCCTCTCCATGCTTTCGGGTAACGACGACACTGCGGGCCAGGCAAACAACCATGATATCGCTGTCGTTCCCCTGGCGATGCCCATGACTGTCGGCCCTGGTGTCATCGGTGTGCTTCTGGTCATGGGCGCGGAAGCCAATTCCGTTATGGATAAACTCATCGTCGGCGCTGCTCTCTTTCTTGCCGTAGTGAGCCTGGGAATAATCCTCTACCTATCAACCGTTATGAAACGCCTGATCGGCGAGCAGGGATTGGTTATCCTGCCAAAGATTACCGGGCTCTTTGTTTCCGCCATTGCCGCCCAGATCATATTCACCGGGATCCAGAATTTTTTAAACCTTCACTGAGTCTGTTGGTAACAGGATATTGCCAGTCACGGCACTTGCCATTACCTTGATGTTGTTAGGTTGTTACCTGGCCAACTTGAAATTGTATTTTCATGTTCTATGCGACCATCAAATATAAATAGTGTGAGTATATGTCAGACGATAGGCAAGTAACTTTACTGGTTCTAACAGACAGGTCTCATCGCTGGGATTCAAGTATATCTTTGTTGCCGGCTCCAGAGGTGGTGGGGTGTGAATTTAATCCATCGATTTTTGAATACTCTGGCGTTGTTCTTGATATTAAATCTAAAGAACTCAAAAAGGATTTGCTTTTTCGTCTGAGAAGTCATTTGCAATTCTGTCTGCAGCCAATTTTTCTTACGGAATCAATCAGTACCCCGGCAGATGCTGTGGCTGATGGGATAGTGGCGGATATAAATGAGGCGTATGCGTTGGCTCAACCTATTTGTCTGCGCATTAATAGTCTTGGCTATGATCCATTGAGTGTTCTCTCGAGTCCGTTATTTAAGGTCCTTCTGTATCTCTATGTACGTGGTACAGATATTGCCCCTGTAAAAGATTGGAATTCTCCTGCTATTTACAGTTATCCCTTTGTTGCACTGCTAATCGGTTTTTCCGAGCAGGTGGAAGACTGGCTGGAGGCGCAGTGTCAAAGATTGATTCTGGAAAAGGGTGTGTTGGTCGACAGGTTGCGGAGGTGTCCGCATTGCGGTCTCGCAAACCCCAATTATGTTGATGTCTGCACAAACTGTCGTTCAATTCATATCCATCAGGATCTTTTTCTACACTGTTTTACTTGTGGTGCTGTACAGCCGGAAAAAGTCTTCCAGACTCAAACTGGACAGCTGGTGTGTCCGCAATGCAATGGGCGGCTTCGACACATTGGAACTGATTATGATAGACCTATCGAAAACTATACATGTAGTGACTGTCGTAGTTCATTCTCGGAGCCGTTGATTGTTGCCGTGTGTCCTCGATGTGAAAGAGTGACGGAAACTGAAGATCTGGAAGTTAAGAACTATACGACATATCACCTGACTGAAAAAGCAGTGATTGCTGCTAAAACCGGTCGTATTGAAGAACCGTCAGCTCTGCTGGATAGTTTGCAGAATGTGAATTTTTCATATTTTACTTACATCTTCAACTGGCTTTTTTCCATGCAGGAGCGCTATGGAGATGGGGAATTTACAGTTTTTGCTATCAGAGCTACTAATTTCGAGGAAATTGAGAATGCGGTTGGAATTGCTCGTCTGCTTGAACTTATTGAGGAATATGTCAAGCGGGTTAAGTCACAGTTGAGAACGACTGATTTGACATCTTTGGGCGAAAAAGATGACATCTGGTTTCTGCTGCCCAGAACGAATGTACAAGAGCGACAAATAGTCATCAATCGTATACTAGCATCGACAACTGATACATCGCAAAAAGAGGACCGAAACATTTTGGATTTGCGTGTTGTGGCGGTAACAATACCTGGGGAATCAGAGGAGCATGATACTCCGGAAAAAATTATTGCAATGATCCGCCAGGAACTCAATCTTAATTAAAGAGGCGCATCGTGGTTGCTCAGCTGGAAAATTTTATTATTGATGTTTGGTTAATTTTCCAAGGTTTTTTCGATGCGCCATTGGCTCATTTTGATGAGTTTATTTTAAAGTTTGTGCCTTTTGCGCTGTTTCTTGAGTTCCCCTTATACGTACTCATCATCGTCGGAGTCTTTTTTTATGTGTTGCGACGAAGATATAGTCTATCGCAAAATGTCAGCTATATACCTTCTGTCTCCTGCATTGCACTCTGCTATGCCGAAGAAGATGCTGTGAAACGAACCATTCGCAGTCTGACCGAGCAGATCTATGCCGGACCGATTGAAATTCTCGCGATTATGGACGGTGCTGCCAAGAATATTTCGACCTATAATGCAGCAAAGTCTATGGAGAGATACGTGAGTAACTTTCCAAACAGAACATTGCGGGTTATTCCCAAATGGCAGAGAGGCGGGCGGGTTTCCTCAATGAATCTTGGTCTTACCCTGGCAAAAGGTGATATTGTCATGGCTTTAGACGGGGATACTTCTTTTGATAACGACATGGTTTTTGAAGCAACAAGGCCTTTTGTTGATGAAAACGTGGTCTCTGTTGCTGGAAATCTGCGGGTGAGGAATGTTGCCGCATCCATTATGACGAAATTACAGGCAATTGAGTATGTGATCTCAATTTATTTGGGTAAAACCGGGTTGAGTGAATTTAACATTGTCAACAATATTTCAGGTGCATTTGGTGTCCATCGGAAGAAGTTCCTGGAAAAATTAGGGGGTTGGGATGCAGGAACAGCTGAGGATCTCGATTTGACCATCAGGATAAAAGGGTATCTTGGAAGGTATCCACATCTTCGTATTGTTTTTGCCCCCCGGGCCATTGGCCATACTGATGTTCCTGTAACGCTCCGCCAATTTTTTAATCAGCGTCTACGATGGGATGGGGATTTGTTTTACTTGTATCTTAAAAAACATAAATCCCGAATTCGGCCGGGACTCCTGGGCTGGCGTAACTCTCTTATGATGGTGTGGACAGGGTTGTTTTTTCAACTTGTCATGCCTTTTCTTATAGTTATTTATACCGCTTATATCCTCATAGTTTTCCCTCCAGAACTCTTTGCGGCTATAATGTTGTTTGTATATCTGGCGTATTTGGTTGTCAGTGTTGGAATGTATGCAATATTTTTTGTTTTATTGTCAGAAAGGAAAATACAGGATGCAGGCTTGATAATTTTGCTGCCGCTTTTTCCACTTTTTTCTTTTGTTGTTAGAGTCTGGTCGGCGATTGCGTCACTTAAGGAGTTGGTTCAGAATGCTCATTTAGATTCTTCAATGGCACCATGGTGGGTGTTAAAGAAAACAAAATTTTAACTATGATATCGACAATATCCCGATCTGTGCAAAAAAATAGTGTCTATTCGGTTTTCTGGTCAATTGTGCTGGTTTGTTTTTTGACTGCGGGCGTTTGTGCCGCGGATGGGACGCAGGTGATGCGTAGAGGTGGCGTCTCCTCCAATGTTCCCCTGGCAGCGCTTGAACAAGCAGTTACAACAGCCAGTTCTGTGGTGTCAGAAAGGACATTGCTTGAGGAACTGCAGGCTGATTTAGAGCATGAACGGGAAATTGCCGGTTGGAAGATTATCGGTTCTGCCCGCAGCGGGTATACCAACGAGCAGCTTAGCACCAATGAGAGAAAGGAATATTACCCCACACAAATATCCGCAGGCCTGACCCACCCACTTTTTGGCAAATTGAAGGATGAAAAATCTCAGCTCCTGGAACGGGAAGCGGGTGCAGAAAATGGACGTTTGAAAGTCGCCATCAGGCACCTTGATGCTCTGGAGCAGTTGCGTCTGAGCTATATCGTACTATGGGGAGTGGAGCAAAAGATTCTTCTTGCCGATGCTTTTCTCAGCACCCGACAGGAGGACCTCGGTGTATTGGAGAAGCGTAAGGACGCAGGTCATTTGCTGGCCTCAGATTACTTTGAATTCATTACTGCACTGGACCGTGTCGAAAGGGAACGAAGAGTTAACCAAAACGCGGCTGAACGGGCTCGAGATATCATTCAGATGCTGACCCATATCAGAGTCGCAAGTCCGTTACTGTATGTACCTGATCTCCCGGTGAGCTGTGAAAATTCAAAAGGGGGGCTTGCGGCGCTTGATCAAACTCCAGAAATTCTCTTGTACCAAAACCTGGTTGATCTGGAACTCAAAAAACAGCGGTATTCCAGAAATGATATCAAAGGTGATGTCACTGTCAGGGGATTTGCTGCTACTTCTGAAGAAATTAATACAGAATTTGGTTACGGCGCTACAGTGAGTGTTGATGTGGCGATGCCGCTTAATCCGTTTGCTGCTGATTCGGGCAGTCGTGTTGTAGCTCAGAAACGTCTGAAACGGTATCAGCAGGAATTAATGACCAAAACTGAAGAGCTGAAGCTTTCCATGATGGAACGTTTACGTAATCTTGATTCGGAACGTTCAAGAAAAAAAGACAACCTTTCACAGTTACAGGCGGCGACGGAACTTCTGCGAGAAAAAGCGCTGCGGATTAACAGAATTGATGGAGATGTCCTTGAACAGTATCAGAGGGCACGCTATCTCTATTATCGGGCGGCAACAGATTTCGTCGATGGTGAAGTTCGATTACTGCAGAGTGCCGCCCAGGTTTTACGTTTTTGCCCTGAAGGTGGCGCGAGACAGTCTCTGGTAGCTGAGAACACTTCGGTTATTCGTCCTTTGGCCGACTTATCGCCAAGTAAAACGTCTGGCGGCGGTGAACTCAAGTCGGTCGCCTTACCACCTCAAGACAAACCGGCACGTTCCGTAGTTTACTGGTGGAACACCACGTCTCTTTTTGAACGCCCCTTTTCTTTTGCGGCCTTTAAGCAGCAGTCAATTGACAATGTTCTGGTTTCTTTGGATTCGAGTCAATTGGCATATATAGCGACACCAGAAGGTCAGGTGAAAATGAGGCGGATCTTGGCTGATTGTCAGCAACAGGGCCTCACTATGAGTTTGCTGCTCGGCGAGCCAACCTGGATTTTGCCCGATTTCCGCCATCGCCTTATGAAAATTCTGCAACATGCCAACAATTTTGATTTTGCAAGTGTGCATCTTGATATGGAACCATCCCAGCTTGATGCCGGAAAATATGGTTTGGAATATCTTGCCGCTCAATTGCTCAGAACTGTTCAGGTGGCCACAGAAGTCAGTGAACATCCGATTGAAATAAGTATCCACCCCAGGATGCTGGACAAAACTCAAACCAATATTTGTTTTGGATGTGGCTTAAGTAATCTCCCCCTGAACAGAGTTGTGGTGATGATATATCGTACAGAGATGCAGGCAACAGCAGACCAGATGGCTCGATTTTCAAAAGAGTTTCCTGAAATTAAATTTGCAATCGCCCAGAGTGTCGAACCATCTCTGGGGCCTAAAAACAGCTATGCGCATCAGGGATTAAAATCGTTTGAGCTGGTGCGGCAGCGTTTTATGGGGAAAGATTATAAGTTAGGCTGGCATGGAGATGTTTATATTCAGGACTGGCAATCGTATCGGCAACTTCTAAATTCTTCTGCATCTCAATAAGGCTGGACAATATACTATGAATATTAGTTATGATCGCAAGCGAAGAGATCCGACGCGGGAAGGGCAGATGAAGGTGCCGTATGCCCCGGCTAAACGTGCTTTAACCAATTTTAAGTGGCGACTCACGTTACTTATCGTGCTCAGCCCGTTTCTATATTTTGGGGGCAAGATGGTTTACAGCATGTTTGTGGCACCGTCTTCTGGATTTGTAATGTTAGATATTCAGAAATATCAGAGTCCTGCAGATAGTTTGGTGCGAAAGATTAATGTCGATATAGGGCAGCAGATAGAGGCAGGGGACTTGCTGATAACCTTAGAAGATCAAAATATAGAATCTGAACTTGTTCGATTACAGGCAGCAAGCGCTGATCTCCTGGCTGCCTCCGCTGAGGATCAGGTCTCAGGAGAGTATTTGCTAAAGCAGAAAAAGCTGGCACTGGAAGCTGTGACGTATCAGCGAAGTGGCTTCGAAAATATTTCTTTTCTCTTTCAGCAGGGTGCTGCAACCATTGCCGAGAAAAAAACAGCGTTCTCTCGGCTCAATGGCGCCCGAATTCAGCTCAATAGTGCTGAGCATGAGTTGAGCAAATGGACAGATCGGCAGCATAACATCCCGGAAAAAATCAGGAAGATGCCGGAGTATCGTCAACTGCAAAAAAGAATAGAGCTGCTGGAGCTGGATAAAATGCGTCTCTCAGTTCATTCGACCTCCCCAGGCCAGGTAACAGAAATAAATGTGGCGCAGGGGCAGATTCTGCAAAAGGGTGAGGAGGTGATAGCTGTTGCGCATCAGGATAAACAGATAATAGCATCATTTATTTCGCCAAACCATCTTGCCCGTGTTCAGCTTGGTGAAATAGCCGATGTCGTTTTTCCATCGGGGAAAAAAATTAAGGGACGTGTGCAGTATAATCCCCGTATAACAGGAAGATTACCAGCTTACCTCGCCACTCCGATGTTGGGCCGTCAACGAATGATCATTGTGCATCTCACCCCGCTGGAACCAATTCCACCGGAAGAAAGTATTGATGGTTTGCCGGTAGATGTCAATTTCATATCACCTGTCTGGCAGTTTATTGAGCGGGTCAAAAATATTTTTGTCCCATTCCGTTAAATACGCAGGGTGGAGATTAGACGGTGGCAACTGCCTGTTTTTTCAAGAAATATTTCATCACATCCCGCCCAAAATATTCGCGGGACTCTGTTCAGTACTCGCTTGACCGGTATAAGTTCATTCACGAAATAAGTTACTTGTAAAAAGCACAAGTAACTTATTTCTAATTCACTAAAAATAAGTGTCGAATCGAATAGTCAACTCATTGATGCCATCAATGTTTGTCAGCATGTCGTGAATGCGCTCACGAATAACCGATTGCTGGTCTTCGGGAACCTTCAGGGAAATGACCACTGCCCCGCTTTGTGCAGCCACAACTGCATTGGGGAAATCAAAGAGTTTATCACTGACCAGGGCATGCAGAGCGGAATTGGCCAGATCTGCTTTTGATTGCTTCGTTTCCTGAAAGGATGGCAGGCTTACCGCGTTGGCGATAAGGTCCACAGCCTCGTCTTCGGACAAGTGACCGATGCGCAGGGTCATATTGTACATCGCGGGGTCCATCAAGTCGATGCCATAGAGGAACATGCCCCACTTGCGTCGTTCATCGTCATCTTTTTTTAGCGTGTATCGGGCCTTTTCTTCGGAAATATTTTCCCGTGCCTTCTCGTCGGCGACTCTTTTATCAGTGTCGGCGATGATTCTCACCTTCAAGACATGGGATATATTGTTGACAAAATGATGTCCCAAAAGACCGTGGTAAACGACGTTGCGATGGAGGAAATGCTGCAGGATTGAAGATCGAATGGCAGTCTTGAAACGTTTTTTGCCATGGGGGAAACGATCCAGCACGGAAAAAGCGTCGTTGAGTCCTCGGACCAGCTTAATCTCCGGAAGATGAAATTTGTCCAGGTTTTCAACGATCTGATCCCGGGATAAACAGGTATAGCCTAATCTTTCAGCCAGTTTTTCGGCAATTGACTTACCGTGATAATAACTCCCGCGGGAAATAGTGATTATCGGCATCATAACCTCCTGGTGGTGTAAGGTTAGCGAAGATAAGTGTGAGGAGGCTGTCTCCCAACGCAGATTAACGCAAACAGAAGAGTGCTGTTAGATATACTTACCACAGAGTATAAAGTTATACGATGCTATCTTTCTTGACAATACTCTCTTTGATGATGACAGGTCATAATGAAGCATGCAGGCCAGTCAGGCAGGATGGCTAACTTATCTCACAACAAGGAGAAGCAGGATGGCTGATAAAAAAGAAAAGAAAGATAAAAAAGAAAAGAAAGAAAAGAAGGATAAAAAGAAGAAAGATTCCAAAAAAGAATGCTGTGGGGAATTTAGTTGTAACACAGCAGAGGATAAAAAAGTTAAAAAAGACAAGAAAGACAAGAAAGACAAGAAAGCTAAGAAAGACAAAAAGAAATGATCCTGGTCTTTCTGCTTCCGGTCCGGCTACATTTTCTGTCTGCCGGACCGGTTGATGCAAAGGTAATTCCGTTAAGCGGCTACCTGGTCAAGAGAGGCATTGTTTTCCGATAGACTAGCTTCCTTCATCTCCAGATACTGATCGAAGTTCATCATCTTGTCAATTATTCCATCCGGGCTGATCTCAACAATTCTGTTGGCCACGGTGGAGATAAATTGATGGTCGTGAGAGGCAAAGAGTACCA
>JBBRDD010000096.1:0-17292 GCA_038204235.1 Desulfobulbales bacterium | reverse complement strand
GATGAGTTTGATCATGCGCACACCTGTAAAAAATGCAATAAGCCGCTGGATTTTAAACAGTGTACCTATGCAGGGGGCGCCTCTGATCCAACGCATAGTTGATCTTCAATGAATTATCTGTTCTGCTCAGTGAATGGGTTGTGCAGTTTTCTTCATCCTGAAAAAAAGGATGAGAGGTGAGCAAGGGAAAAGATGGCGACAGAAGAAAAGGACCTGCGTATTATGGGAAATGTCGTTGAATGTATCACGAGACCGGAACCGGAAAACTGGCTGCAAAACGCAGTAAGGCGCCATTTGGCTGTATATTAGGAAACTGATGCGATGAAGATTGCTCTTGGAACCGATCATGCGGGCTATAAAATGAAAGAAGTTATAAAAGCCCATGCAATCAAAAAGGGCTATCAGGTAATCGATTTTGGTACTGATAGTGAAGAAGCTGTCGATTATCCTGACTACTGTCGGCCTGCTGCCGAAAGTGTTGCGAAGGGCGAATGTGAGTACGGGGTGGTCTTTGGCGGGAGCGGCAATGGTGAGGCGATGGTCGCCAACAAGGTCCCAGGCGTTCGCTGCGGAGTTTGCTGGAATGTCGAAAGCGCTCGTTTAGCCAAAGAACACAATAATGCAAACATGATTGCTCTAGGCGAGCGGATGATTTCCCTGGAGGAAGGGAGCAAAATTGTGGATGCCTGGTTGGATAGTGAGTTCCAGGGAGGCAGACACCAGAAAAGAATTGATAAGATAACCCTGGCAGAGCGGAATAAGTGCTGAGAGGCAATAAAAAATAGAAATTATAGCCTCTCAGCAGAGAGATTAACCCAAATTCTTCAACACTCCATCCAGACTTTCCCGGGCATCACCAAACAGCATCCGGGTATTTTCCTTGTAGAAAAGTGGATTATCCACTCCGGCATAGCCGGTTGCCATGGACCGCTTCAAGACGATAGTTGTTTTACCTTTCCAGCATTCAAGCACCGGCATCCCGGCAATGGGACTGTCCGGAACTTCCTGAGCAGCCGGATTGACGATGTCGTTGGCGCCGATTACCAGTGAGACATCGACATCGGGAAAGTCATCATTGACCTCATCCAATTCAAAGACGATATCATAGGGTACTTTGGCCTCGGCCAGCAGCACGTTCATGTGCCCCGGCATACGTCCGGCAACCGGGTGGATAGCAAAACGGACATTGATTTTTTTTTCGCGTAATTTGCGGGTGATCTCATGCACGGTATGCTGGGCCTGGGCAACTGCCATGCCATAGCCCGGGATTATCATGACCTCTTTTGCGTTCAGCAGCAGCTCAGCTGCCTCGGCACCGTCAATGGCAATAATATCTCCGACATCTCCCGTAGGTCCGGCAACTGTTGCACCGCTTGAGGTGCCAAAGCCACCGGCAATAACCGCAATGAATTTTCGATTCATTGCCCGGCACATAATATAACTCAAAATGGCGCCGCTGCTGCCGACCAGCGCACCGACCACGATGAGCAGATCATTATTGAGCATAAAGCCGGTTGCCGCCGCCGCCCATCCGGAATAGCTGTTGAGCATGGAAATGACCACCGGCATGTCGGCCCCGCCAATGGCCATGACCATATGCACTCCGAAGGTAAGGGCGATAATGGTCATCAGGACCAGCGGCCAGCTGCCACCACCAAGTGCCGACTGGCTGACAAATATGTTTCCCAGCCAGATGGCTCCGATAAGCAGGGCAAGGTTGAGCCAGTGCCTGGCAGGGAGGAGTACCGGTTTGCCGCCGATCCTGGCGCTCAGTTTGAGAAAAGCAATAATTGAACCAGAGAAGGTGAGGGCGCCAATGAGTATGCCCAGATAGGTCTCTATATCATGGATAGTCTTGTCGACGCCGGTAAGAACCGTGGTATGGCCGATAAAATTGGCAAAACCAACCAGTACTGCGGCAAGACCAACGAGACTGTGCAGGATCGCCACAAGCTCCGGCATCTGGGTCATCTTGACTTTCTTGGCAACCAGAAGCCCAAGGGAACCACCGATGGCAATCCCCATAAATAAGATAAAATAATTGTCCGAAACAATACCGATAATAGTGGCCAGAAGTGCGAGGAGCATGCCGAAAATGCCGAAATAATTACCCCGTCTCGAAGTCTCCGGCTGGCTCAAACCGCCAAGGGCTAAGATAAACATGATAGTTGCGCCGATATAGGCTACGCTGACAATACCTTGTGACATGTGTTTCCTCCTACTTTCTGAACATGGCCAGCATGCGATGGGTGACGGCGAAGCCGCCGAAAATATTTATGCTGGTAATCAAAATAGCGATTCCGGCCAGAAACATGATCAAACCACTTTCAGACGAGATCTGCAGCAGCGCACCAATGACGATGATACTGCTGATCGCGTTGGTGACACTCATAAGTGGCGTATGTAGCGACGGCTTAACATTCCAGACAACCATATAGCCGACAAAACAGGCCAGGACGAAAACAGTAAAATGGGACATGAATGCAGGAGGAGCAACGCTGCCTAAGCCCACGAAGGCAAGAGTGCAGACGATAAACAGCAGAAAGAGGCCCAACGAACTTTGTTTTTTGTCGATTTTGGGTTGTGCCATGGCCGGAGCAGCTTGCTTTTTCGGCGCAGCTGAGAGTTTAGGCGGCGGCGGAGGCCAGGTAATTGCACCATTTTTAATAACCGTAGCCCCACGAATTATTTCATCCTCCATGTTAATGGCAATCACACCATTCTTTTGCGGCGTCAGATCGGTTAACAGATGACGGAGGTTGGTGGCATACAGCTGACTGGACTGGGTGGCCAGGCGTGATGGCAGGTCGGTATAACCGATGATGGTGACTCCGTGTCGCACCACCACTTTATCGGCTTCGGTGAGTTTGCAGTTGCCGCCGTTTTCGGCAGCAAGATCGACAATGACACTGCCTTCCTTCATGGTTTTGACCATGGCTTCGGTGATCAGTTCGGGGGCAGGTTTGCCCGGGATGAGTGCCGTGGTAATAATAATATCGACTTCTTCGGCCTGGCGGGCAAAAAGCTCCATCTCCGCCTTTATGAACTCATCACTCATGACTTTGGCATAGCCGCCTTCGCCAGAGCCGTCTTCCCCCGGAAAATCGAGCATCAGGAATTCGCCATCCATGCTCTCGACCTGTTCCTTCACCTCGGGACGCGTGTCAAAGGCCCGGACGATTGCGCCCATACTCCTGGCGGCGCCTATTGCGGATAGACCAGCGACTCCCGCCCCGATGACCAGCACTGTTGCCGGGGGGATCTTGCCGGCTGCAGTAATCTGTCCGGTGAAAAATCGGCCAAAGTGCTGTGCCGCTTCAACAACAGCCCGATACCCGGCGATATTAGCCATCGAACTCAGCGCATCCATCTTCTGGGCCCGCGATATTCTCGGGATAGAATCCATTGCCAGTACAGAGATTTTTTTCTGTGCCAGGTTTTGCAAAAGCTCCTGGTTTTGCGCAGGCTGGATAAAACTGATGAGGGTCTGTCCTTCCCGGAGTAACGCCACTTCGTCTAGAGGACGATCAGGATGAGATTCAGGTGGTCGGAGCTTGAGGATAATGTCTGATTCGCGGTAAAGCGTCTCTGCATCGTTTTCTATCCTTACGCCAGCAGAACGATACGCCTCATCGGTAAATTTTGCTGCGGAACCGGCACCTGATTCAATGCTGATTTCGAAACCGAGTTTTTTAAGAAGTTCGGCTACTTCAGGCGTCGTTGCAACCCGCTTCTCACCGTCGTGTATCTCTCTTGGTACACCGATTCGCATGCTTTATCTCCTCTTCATTGAATGAACTTCTACCTCTCAAGGGAGCCTTGAAAAGAATCCCGCTTGTTCCGCGGGGTTAGTAAGACAATTGAGTTGCCGGAAAACATATTGTTTCAGGATGACTTCCGCGCATGAGCATCGCAGTTCACTATAATACTTACCCCACCAAAAAGCTTTGCGGGGTGGGTTCCTTCACGAAATAATTTTCTTGTTTAACTCCGGAACATTATTCCTAAGTTGTTTCAGGATGGAAACTAAGTAACTCATTCGCGGAAAAATAATAACTGATCTAAAAAAGACAATAAATGTTGCAGATCTGCAGTTTCGGCGGGGAGGTCAGCTCGTCGTGGACCTGCCACCATAGCAAGTTGATTGATTTAATCCCGTAATACGGGGGAGCAAGCTGGAATAATGGTCTTAAGACAGAATATTTTCTCATGAAAAAATAAGAAAATATTCTGCAAGGTACTCTTAGACCAGAAGATAGCTCGGACAGTTCCGAAGGTCTTTGTCAGGATGTTGCGTGAATCAGGCCATTTTGCCTTTGCTCTGAAAGTCGTAGAGGCAACAGGGATCAATGAATATTTTGCTCTGTTGCCTGATGGCGCGTAATACACCATGTTCCAGTAACTGGTAAACCACTTTTCGTCCTACTCCGAGGAATTTGGCAGCCTCAGGAACAGTTACGAGATCAGGGAGTTCACGGTGAATCGGAATTCTTTTTAGCATAGCCTTATATGAGTAAAGATTATTGTTTAAATACTTGTCGATTGAGGGCATCAGTTTTCATGCCACAACGTGAGACAATAGTCATAATATTTTTTCTTGCAGGCGATGATTGAATTATTCCGCGGCTTCCTGCCAGTTTTTTCCGCCAGGAAGCCGCAGTTGAGCTGTGAAAATAACAGATTGGGATAATATTTGCCGAGTGGAAATATTAAAGAATTAAGGGAATTTTATAGTTATCTTTTCGTCGCCACCTTCGTGCTTGGATTTAATTTTCAGATCCATGCTGTTATTGCGGATACCAAAGGCGAGAGTCGTCTCCGCTTTGCCCCCTTCAAGATGGGAGATCTCCCTCACGGCGTTGATGATTTTTTCGGCAATCGGGCCACCGGGGGAAGGAAGGTCTGCTTTTCTGTATTCGGCGGTTACTTTTACGCCTTCTTTTTTGGTGTTGGCGATGGTTATTTCTTTCGCATTACTGTTAATCCCGTGCAGAATAGCCAGGGCGATCCATTTCAATGCCGCCTCGTCAGTATCGGACTCGCCCTTTACCTTGGACATTTCTTTGAGGGGGTCGTTGGTGGCAAAGCAGTCGCAAAGACCTTGAACCTTTTGGTGTAAGCTACCGGTATCTTTCATATTATTCTCCTTTGTATAAGGTGTCAGGCATTCGGTTATCAGAAATTGATTCCGGATCCTTTACGCAAACAGGAAAATCGCGTACTGATATAAATAATCACCTTTCTGCCTGACACAAATGTAAAAGAGATATTTGTAAGCGTTCACCGGCACCGAATCTGTTTTGTCATCGGCCACTAAACGTACAATAGTACAGTTGAATGCCCTCTTTCGCACATCTCCGGCCCTGGTGAATGCTTACCGTGCGGAGGCTATTCTGCCTTTGGTGGCTTGCCGGTGAACGGTTTTAGATATTTAACCGCATCCACCACCCGATCCACTGCAGCTGCCGTCGGCACAGGAAACTTTTCTTCCTTTGAGCGATGAGGTCTTTTTGTTTTCGTAAACCGCCTGCAAGCCTTCTTCGATAAATCCGGCTGCTTCTATCGGCTTTACCCCCGCCTTGGCAAGTATCTCCAGGGGCGTCGCGCCGATGCCGCTGATCAGCACGGCACGGCAGTCGCCGAGGATTTTGGCCAACTGGTGCCAGCGCTTGATTCCACCTCCGGCAGTCGGCCCTGAACGGTCCTCGACCTTGCGATAGGAGCCGTCGATCTGCTCCCAGATCTGGAAGGTGCGGGCCTCTCCGAGGTGCTGGTTGATCAGTATTCCTTCTTCTGTTGCAACTGCCACATACGGGCGCATTTCGGCAGGCATTGGTTTGAGTGACGAACATGCAGTAAGGCAGCCTCTGAATTCTTCGGTACGATCATCGTCCAGCAGACCTACCGCATCGGCCCGGCAGCGCGTGCAGTGACGCATCTGCGGCAAATACTCCTCGGCCTTGGCACGAAGCTGTTCCATCATCTCCTTATCCGGCTGAGCAATGTGGCCAAAGGGGGTGTTGACGTTGGGAAACATGGCCATGCAGTTGAGTAAATCGACACCCAGTTCCTTCATGGTTTTGGCGACAGCTTCAATATGGTGGTCATTGATTCCCGGGACGACAATGCAGTTTACCTTCACCGTGATGTTATGGGCCTTTAATTTTTTAATCGCGGCAAGCTGGCGAGACAGCAGGAGTTCCGCCGCCTGTAATCCATGATAGATCACATTGCCGTCTGTTACCCAGGAGTAAATTTTTTGGCCAATCTCCGGATCAACGGCACAGACGGTAATAGTTACATGGGAGACTTCTATTTCCGCTAAAGCCTCAATATAAGGACCGATTGCCATGCCGTTTGAGGAAACGCAGAGGAGGGTTTCCGGGTGATTTTTTCTGATCGTGCGCATGGTGGCGATGGTTTCCGGACCATTGGCAAAAGGATCGCCGGGCCCGGCAATTCCAGCCACGCTGATCCGAGGTTCCTTTTCCAGCACCCGCTGCATATAGACACCGGCTTGCTCCGGGGAAAGGACCGTGCTGGTTACTCCTGGTCGTGACTCATTGACACAGTCGTATTTACGATCGCAAAAGTTGCATTTAATATTGCATTTTGGCGCCACGGGCAGATGTACTCTGCCGAATTTCCCTTTAGCGTCGGCATTAAAACAGGGGTGGCTGCGAAAATCTCTGGTTTCTGAATTTTTCATGATATTTCCTTGCAGTAAAGTGATGAAAAACCAAACAAAAGTTACATATAGCTGTAGCCGACGGGGGAATCGCCCTGCTTTTTTTCAATAACGGTATTGGTGATAAGATCAAACAGCGCCTGTGCTCCATGGTAGCCGAGATGCAGAATCCGTTGCCCACCAATACGGTCATGGATGGGAAAGCCCACGCGAATGAGGGGCAGATTCTCTTTTCTGGCAAAGGCATACCCCTTTGAATGGCCGATAACCAGATCGACATGCAGCTCTCTGGCCATGGTTTCGATATCGAAAAAATCGACATCTTCTTTAACCAGTGGGAGCTCACAATCCATCCCTTCAAGGGCTGCGGCAACACTGGATGCCATTTTGCCGCTTTTACCACCGGAGGCGCACAGGACGACATGAATACCGATTTCAGCGAGAAAGGAGGTCATGCCGACAACCAGATCTTCTTCCCCGTAGACCACCGCCCGTTTGCCGAAAATATATTTATGGCCGTCGACCATGCTGTCGATCAATCGTCCTCTGGCCGCTGCGTGTCTGGCTGGAACTGCATTGCCGCTGAGTTCTGCAAGCCGGGCAAAGAGGGTATCGGTTGCCCGGATGCCAATCGGCAGTCCGGTCTGATACAGTTTGGTGCCGAATTTTCGTGTCAGCACTTTGCCGCCGGTTTCAGCCGGCAGCGTTGAGCCGAGCTCTATGCTTGCTTTCGCCCCGCTCATTGCCCTGATCGCGGCAAGGGGCGTACCGCCTTCAGGGATCAGCGGATAATCGTTCAATGCCTGACCGTCGAGGGTGTCCGAATAGTCGGGGAGAATAGTCGCATCGAGGCCAAAGTCACTGCATACTTCGCGGAGATACCGGATGTCGGCGGGGGAGATAAACCCGCTGAACAGGTTAATGGTTTCATTTGGTTCCGATTTGATGGTCAGCTGGTCGACAATTTCCTTTACCGCTGCATTAAAGCCTTCCATGTGGGTGCCGGCAAAGCTTGGAGTCGAAACATGGACCACCAGAGGGGAGTCGGCAGTGCCAAATTCTTTGTGATATTCCTTCAGAATCATCGGCACGTTGTCGCCAATGGTTTCGGTAAGACAGGTAGTTGCCACCCCGATGATCTTTGGCGCGTATTTGGCGGTGACATTTTTCAGGCCCAGTTTAAGATTCGCTCCGCCGCCATAAATTGCCTGTTTTTCGCCCAGGGAGGACGAGGCGATATCGATGGGTTCGTTAAAATGACTGATGATATAGCGCCGCATATAGGTTGCACATCCCTGGGAACCGTGCAGGAAGGGGACGCAGCTCTCGATACCCCGGAAGGCAAGTGACGCGCCGAGGGGTTTACAGAGTTTGCAGGCGTTGGTGGTTGCGGTATAACTTGGCATTGTCGTCATGATTAACCCTCCTTGGATCTGCGGGGGACAAACTTCCATACAGGGCTCATTACCGAGCCGTATACCTCGCGGGCAAAATTCATCATGCCCTGGAAACCTGCCAGCATCTCTTTTCGTTCGTGGTTGTGGTCGCAGAAAGCTACTCCGAGTTTATAGGCGATGGGCCGTTCCTTGACTCCGCCGACAAAGACATCGACGTCCTTTTCTTTTAGAAACGAAGAGAGCTCGAGAGTGTTTGCATCGTCAACGATGATGCACCCTTCGTCGGTTATCTCGGCGAGTTCGATATAATCTTCTTTGGTGCCGGTCTGAGAGCCAACCATGACCACGTCCATACCAATAAGCCGGAAGGCCTTGACCAGGGAAAAGGCCTTGAAAGCGCCGCCGACATAGATGGCTGCTTTTTTGCCGGTAAGGGCTTCTTTGTATTTGGCCAGTTCAGGCAGCAGGGTGACGAGTTCTTCTTTGACCACCTGCCGGGCCTTGGCGAGCATTTCCTGGTCATCAAAATGCCGGGCGACGGAGTAGAGGGCTTCGGCCATATCTTCGATGCCGAAATAAGAGACCCGGATGGAGGGAATGCCATAGCCGTCTTTCAGCATATTGGCCAGATCCATAGTCGCTCCGGAACATTGGACCACATTAAGGGCCGCTCCATGGCAGCGCTGAATGTCGGCAACCCGTCCGTCACCGGTAATATTGGCTACCACCTCAATGCCGATACGCTGGAAATATTCGCGGATCAGCCATATTTCGCCAGCCAGATTGAAATCGCCTAGAATGTTAATGGAGTGTTTGGAAATATTGCTGATGTCACCCATGCCGACCAGCCGGGACATGGCATGGCAGGCGGCTTCATAGCCCCCGCGTTTGTTGCCTTTTTTAAATCCGGCCGATTCGACCGGCAGCACCGGGATGCCTTTTTCTTCGGAAACTTTTTTGCACACGGCTTCCAGGTCGTCGCCGATAATTCCGACAATGCAGGTCGAATAGACAAAAGCGGCCTTGGGCTGATGCAGGTCGATCAGTTCATCGAGGGCTTTGGCAAGTTTTTTCTCGCCGCCAAAGATGACATCGAGTTCCTGCAGATCGGTGGAAAAAGACAATCGATGCAGTTCAGGCCCTGACGACAGCGCGCCGCGAATGTCCCAGGTGTAGACGGCACAGCCTATCGGGCCATGGACCAGATGGATCGCATCGGCGATGGGATAGAGGACTACCCGGGAGCCGCAGAAGACACAGGCCCGCTGGCTTACCGCTCCGGCAAGGCTTTCCTTGTTGCAATCAATTTCAAACGGGGCTGAACTCTTCCGGTGAATCTGTTTTGATCGGTCCTGTAAGAGAGGTGCTGTGCTCATAATGTCATCCTTTGTCGTCAAAGTAAGGTTGATCGTTTCTTACTTCCTCTTGAGCAAAGGATGTGCCAGATGATTAGTTGTCGTGTTAAGCGATTTAAATCAGTTAGTTATTTATGGGTGGTGTTTTTTTCTGCTGGAAATGAGGGGGAAACCGTTTGAGCGAAACCCTACAAAAAAGAAGAATGGCTACATGTTTTGTAGGATGCTTTGTTGTCGCAAATGAGGTGCATCCTTACTGCAGGAGCTCTTTGCGGAACGGAAAGTTGAAGAGAAGGCACCTGCTATGGCCAGGCCGTTGTCTCTTGCGTGATCCGGAGAGAATTAGGTTTTGTTCTTCTTGGTACCAGCGTCCATTCCATCGATCTTTTTGGTCATAAACCAGATTATGCAGGCTGGCCGAAACTTACAAAAGAGTTGCGGATCGCTACAGGCGAGGCACTCATCACACAGGGCGACATTGTGTTTTAAGCACACGTAGCTGGTTTCTCGATCAGGATGATTGACACAAGTCGGCATTGTTATTTATCCTTCTGTACTTGGCAAAAATTGCAGCCTGCCTGCGCTCTTTCAGCTGCAGTGATGCGGAAATGGTTGTAATAGGTTGGCGTCCCCACCGAGCGTATCATTTCCCCTGTCTTGCGGTGTTCTATCAATAATAACCATACAGGTTTCTCTATCAAGTATATAGTAACGTTACTTCTTGGCGCGAACCGTTACCGTGGTGACGGCTTTTTTCGCACCGCGCTGCAAAGTAAAACCGCGTTCAATGCGAGGCAGGTTCACTGAGCTTTCGGGGGATGGTCATTATGATAGAGCCGGTAAAAAGCACCTTCTTGCTGTATAAGTTCATCGTATGTCCCGTCTTCGACAACAGCACCGTTGTCCATAACAATTATACGGTCGTAGAAATGCGCGAGATCAAGGCGATGGATGATGGAGATGATGGTTTTTTCTCTGAGATATTTCGAAATATAATCCTGAAACATCGATTGTGAGATGTTATCCAGGCTGGCCGTTGCTTCATCCATGATGAGAAGCGGCGTATCGGTGAGCAGGGCACGGGCAACGGCAATTTTTTGTTTCTGGCCACCAGAAAGGTGACTTCCCTGGCTGCCAACAATAAAATCAAGACCAAGATCAATAATTTCTTCCAGGAGTCCTCTGCGCTTGAAAGTGTCCCAGGCGAGCTCTTTAAGTTGCAGAATATCTTCAAATTTTTTCTTGACTGAACCCAGTAATATATTGGTTCGGATATTGCGATTATAGAGATAGCCTGAGTAACAGTAGGTATTGAATTCAGTTTCTTGAGTGTCATCTGAGGATGTTTCCGTGTCGAACGTATCACCGGAGCGGTTATCATGACGATGACAATTGCCAACCTTTTGGATTTCAGAGAGAAAATACTTTCTGGCCGAGAGAATTTTTTCGGTAAATTCCGGTTGCAGGCGAATCTGTCCATGTTTTGCCGGGATATAACGCAGAGCGAGAAGCAGCAAACGATTTTTTTCCTCGCGGGTTAAGCTGACAGCATTATCAAGGTGGTTCAGAATATCAGTATATGCGTCAACTTCCATTGCTGCCATGGGACTACTGTTAAAGAACGATTCGTCAGTTGTCGTTTGCTGCAGCGTCTCCAGGGTAATACGGGCCAGAGCGAGACCAAGACCAAGGAGATCGTTTTTGAGATTGTTCTTCTCAATTAATAAGAGAAATTTCTCGTTGGTCGGCAGTTTCTCGATTGCCAGTTTTCCGCTCTTGCATTCGCCGAAGATGAGATTGTCACGCAGGGTGGCATAGTGAAGAAACGCATCCCGATCGTAGAACTCGACGACTTCTTCGAATTGACTCCTCAGTTCGTGGTGCACGATCTGCCTCATTTTCAGGACATGTTTCTGGATTTTTCGTGCTTCCTCAATAGGAGGAATGGAGCTCATTCCCAGCCATATCACGTCCTTTTCCAGGCCGATACTTTGAATTATGCGGCGTATGCGCGCACGGATTTCCAGTTGAGAGCCGTCGCTGGTTGGTGAATCACGCAAACCGTACATGATATTTTCCGCAATCGTTCCTGAAAAAATAAATGGACGTTGCGGCACCATGGCGATCTGGGAACTGATAGATTCGGGGGTACAATGGTTCATATCCCGGCCGAGGAGATGGATAGTACCTTTTGAAGTTTGATACAGACGGGCAAGCACCAGGGCAAGTGTTGATTTACCACATCCTGACGCACCTATCAGGGCAATATGTTCTCCTTGAAATATGCTCAGGCTGACGTCGCGCAGGAGGGTGATATTGCCGGGTAGATTATAATAGACATGGCAAAGCTCCAGGTATGCAGCGGAGGTACTGACTTGCGCTGCAACAGGAGGCGGCAGCGCTTCATGATGATCAAAAAGTCTGGTAATCTGTTGATAGGTGACAAGAGCATTCTGGTATTCTTGATAAAAAAGCCGGAGCTCTTGCCAGGGATCATACAGCTTTTCATGGGCGGAAAGAAATGCCACCAGGGCGCCAAGGCTGAACTGACCGTTGATTGCCAGATGACCACCCACTAAAAATAATAAAAAAGGCCCCAGGGCCTGGAACAAATTACCAGAAAACTTAATGCCGAATTTGTAGAGATTCAGGGTTATAATTATGTGGTAGAGCTTATCAATTATCCGGCTGATCCGGTTTTTCTCAAACTGATACCTGTTGTAACTCTGGATCTCCACGATCCCGTTGATGGCCTCATTGACGGTATCGCTCATCTCCCGCACTGTGGTGTTGCGTTTTTGATTCCAGATGTTAAATTTTTTTTGCAGCCAGGGGATGACGAAGAGTTCAAACGGGTAAATAGCGATGGTAATGAGGGTCAGCGTACGGCTCAACGAAAACATGTAGCTGAACACGAACAGGTAGGTAAGAATTGAGGTAAGGGGGACGGCCAGAGCCTGGCCCAGAAAAGAACCGATGGCATTCAGTTCTCCGGTAATGGCCGAGATGGCTGAACCCGGCCGGAGGCCCCGGTAACGCTGCAGAGGCAGATGCAGCACGTGCATGTAGAGTTCCGTACGTAAGCCAATGAGAATTTTCTGGCCGATGATTACCTGGAGCATATTGATCAGGTATTTACTTAATCCGGCCATGAGAACCGCTGACAGGTAGAGACCGCAATACCACAGCAGCAGATGTTCATCCCGTTGGCTGATGGCTTCATTGACGATTCTTTTCTGCAGCTCCAGCGGCACGACCTTGAAAAAAATACTAATCAGAATAATCGCCAGCAGGAGTATCTGCAATCCGTAGTGTTTGCTGATAATCCAGTAGTATAGGGAGCGTTTGGTGACAGGTACTTTTGCTTTATCAGTCATAACCGGGCGTCGTGGCTTTTTTCAAATTGTTTGTGAATATCCATTTCCCGGCACGTTAACTTCAGCTTTTATGCCATAACAAGGACAGTCTGGTGGAGTTACTGGCCGACTGTGACTGGAATAAAGCGGAAGTGGCCAGGCGGGTCGGCCTGAGCCGAACGGCCATCTGGAAATATATGAAAAAATGGGACATTCCACTGCAGTGCAATACCGACTGTGATTGAGGCGGCACAGTCTTGACCCTGGTGAAATTTCGTGCTGGGTCGTTGCCATTACATTCTCAATTATTTTTCTGAATGTAATGGCAACATTCTTTTTAGGACTGTTTTTATTCCGACTTCTGCTGCAAATCGTCAATTCGTTTTTTAATCATTTGCAGACTGCTTTCCAGATTTTGCGCTTGCTGGGTGAGGTATTCCAGGTCATCTGTCGGGGCGGCTGCGCGCATGGGTGAAGGTGCTGTACGTCCTTCTGCACCGAAACCTCGTCCAAAACCCCGACCTGCTCCTCCGGCAAAAAAACCGCCTCTGCGGCATCCTCGTCCAGGTCCGTATCCCGCAGCAGAGCTGCCTGTGCCCGCTCTATCGGCCGTGTCGCAGAAGCCTCTTCTGTCGCCGGTCATAGCTCCACCACCCATCGGTCCACTTCTGTCAAATCCTGGCATGATTTTACCTCCTGTTCTATCTTTGGTCTAACTTTGATTGCGACGGCCGCCTTTGCCACCACCGCCACGGCCCTGACCGCCGCCGCTTCCGTCCCGGCGACCCTGGCCACCGCCCCGGCCTAATCCTCTGCCACCGGGAGTACATCCTTTGTTGGTGTTCGTATTGTCCTGTTTGTTTGTTTCGTTATCTTTTGGGCCGGAATTATTCGGTCCACCGCCGTTTCCTTGTGGCATGATAGTGTACCTCCAGTTGAGTTATTTCCATTGGACGTTCCAGGGAAAACCTGAAAAAGCAATGGGCAATTTATTGGCGACCTCTTTGCCGCCGTCGTCGATGTCCGCCATGTAGCGCATACATGCCCCCACCAAAGCAAATCCTTTTTCCGGTAACGAGTGCCTCGGCAACAATCTTGCGCGCCTCAGCCAATACTCTGCCGTAGGTCTGTCTCGATATATCCATTTGTTCGGCGGCAGCCTCGTGCGATAAACCTTCGAGGTCGCTCATGCGAATGGCTTCCATCCCTTCCACGGATAGATTGACAGTGCCGGTGGGCGGCATGTTTTCTGGCAGGTAGCCGGACATCAACGGGTAATCCGTTACGAGCCGCATTTTTTTTGGTCTTGGCATGTATTGCTCCGGTTGTGAGTATTTGCTCATAACCTAATGCTGGAGAATGGGGTTGGCAAGTATTATTTTGGTCGTACGACCAAAATAATTTGCAGTTTGTGAAGTTGGTTCTGCTTGAGGTAAATTTTTTAGAGAAGAAACAGGAAAATCATGAGTGAGGTACTAACCCCGGTAAGCGGAAGATAAGCCGGGATGAGTAAAAACCCCGATCGACTGTCCTTGCGAGGAGACAGTCGATCGGTTGATTGGATTTTTTATGCCAGACTTTTTTTCGCTTCGTCAATGTTGAAACCATAGGTTTCCGTGACAAAGTTGAGGTCTTTATCGCCTCGTCCGCTCAGGTTTATCAGAATAGAACCGTGTTTCATTGCCGGAGCCAATTTCATGCAGTAGGCAACGGCGTGGGCACTTTCCAGGGCCGGAATAATTCCTTCGACACTGCTTAATGTATAAAATGCATCGAGAGTTTCCACGTCATCGGCTATTTCGTAGCTGATACGCCCATCGTCTTTAAGAAGGCAGTGCTCAGGACCGACGCCGGGGTAATCGAGTCCGCTGGCGATGGAATACACCGGAGCAGGTTCGCCTTTTTCGTCCTGGAGCAGGTAGCATTTAAAACCATGGATGAGTCCGGGCTTGCCGAAAGCCGCGGTGGCTGCGTGGTCGCCCAGATTCAGCGAGCGGCCACCCGGTTCGACTCCGACAAGTTTGACGGGATCGTTGATAAAACCGGAGAAAATGCCCATGGCATTGCTGCCGCCACCGACACATGCGCAGACCACATCTGGTAAACTGCCGGTCATTTCCAGGAATTGCGCGCGGGATTCAATGCCGACTATCGCCTGGAAATCACGCACCATCATCGGGAAGGGATGGGGGCCAACCACCGAGCCGATACAGTAGATTGAATTTACCGGGTCTTTCAGATAGGCCTGAAAGGCCGAATCGACAGCTTCTTTCAGGGTTCTGAGCCCGAAAGAAACGGGCACTACCGTGGCGCCAAGCAGTTTCATGCGGATAACATTGGGCGCTTCTTTAATAATGTCGACTTCGCCCATATGGATTTCGCATTCAAGGCCGAAGTAGGCGGCTGCGGTTGCCAGGGCTACCCCATGCTGTCCCGCTCCGGTTTCGGCGATTAATTTCTTTTTCCCCATATATTTGGCGAGCAAACCCTCACCCATGCAATGGTTGAGTTTATGCGCCCCGGTATGGTTGAGATCTTCGCGTTTAAGATAGATCTGGCTGCCGCCGCACATCTTCGACAGGCGGTCAGCGTGGTAAACCGGAGTCGGCCGACCCTGATAGTGCGTTCGAATGGAACGCAGTTCTTCGATAAATCGATGCGTTTTGCTTATGGTGAGATAGGCATCGGTGATTTTATCCATTTCCAGCTGCAATTCGGGAGGAATATACGATCCTCCGTAAGCGCCGAAGTGGCCGGTGGAATCAGGATGCTGGTCTGGATAGCGAGAATAATCTTTGGTCATGGCGGTTCCTTCCTGTTTGAGGTTGCGTGGGTTAAAGGATGAACAGGATAGTATATAAATTGAACCGTATTTACAAGAAGAAGGAGAACGGTATACCGTTCATGGCAGAAATCTGATAAAAAATCAGGGAAGTTTTTACGACGCCATTATCACTCCTGAAATTCAAGAGTAATAGTCCCATCTGCTTCGCTGGGGGTCATTTGATAGGTCCCCGCACAGGAAATGACAAGATTATGTACTTTGCCTTCGGCGGTAAACCGTTCGGCAATTGCATCACGTTTATCGACATCCGATTCGGTATTGAACAGCAGGCTCACCTCTTCGCCTTTTTTCTCCATGCGCAACAAAAAAGCATTGTGTTCTACAAAGATGAGGTCTTCGTAACAGTGGGTCACTTCAAAGCCAAGAGTTTCCATCAGTGTTTTCAGGATTCCCAGTGGTCTGTATGGAACCGGTGCATTACTCGTCACGATACTCTCCTTTTAAAAATGAGCTAGTCGCTTTAGCCCGCATTTCTCATAATTTGTTTGATTTGAACCTCAAATTCAAAAAAAAATATGAGAAATGCGGAGATTCCTGCTATTCGGTTTTACCGAGTGTGCGAATGGAGGCGATTTTATCCCAGCTGTAATAGGTGTTGATGGCTTCTTTGTCTTTCTGCTCAGTTATGCGAATAAAACTATCGCCAAGAAAAAGCACTGCATTTTCATACTCTTTTCCTTCGTTTACCTGGATTTTGACCTCTTTTCGGGTTTTCCTTGAAAGGGTTCCGTGAACAGGCATGGAGGCATATTCAAAAATCTTTTCTAATGTTTGTTTATCCATTTCTTTTCTCATTTTTGTTAATGGTTTAAGGCTGTTTGCTGATCATAGAGATAGGGATGCAGGACTGCCCGCACATCTTCTCCAATGGCCAGCATCTTTATGACATCTTCCTCGCTGGGGACGTGGATGATGAAATTGTCAAGGGAGCAGATGTCCTGGAAAGTGTCCAGATACATGAGCTTTTCAGCCAACTCCGGGATGTCGCCAAGGTGGAGCTGTAGGGCCCTGAGAAGATCGGCCATGGTATGGTTTTCTGCCAGGTCGCCGTTTTTCATTAAAAAGGCCATGATCAGTTTTTCGATGGCCATGCATGTCACATTGTAGAGAGTGTCAGTCGAAAACGCCTTTTTCTTTTGCTGGTGTGCGGCGGTGGCGGTATGGAGAAACTGTTCGCCGTCACTGCGGTAGTCACGCCAGTTGTCTATCTGGATAATGTTCATGTGTTGTTCCTCGCACGGTGAAATTTTCGCAGGCAGATGAGCTGCGTCTGCTGCCAGCCCTCGTTACGGTAAAATCCGAGGGCCGGAGCATTTGTTTGATCGGCCAGGAGCTGCAGCCGTCTGGCTCCTCTGCCGACCCCCCAGTCACCAAGTGCCTGCAGTAATTTTGAGCCGATGCCCTGGTGTTGCCAGGATGGCTTTACCACCACATCTTCAACCAGCAGTGACGGCCCGCCTTCAACCGTGGAAATAACAAGCTGTGCTGTACCCATGGCGATCACAGAATCTTGGTCCTTGGCAACCATGATTACGGAATTTGACGAATCAAGAAGAAGTTCCAGTCCCTTTCTCTGTCGAAAGGCATCAAAATCAAAGTCTTCTTCGATGCCAAAAAGTTGCTGCAGAAGCGGCAACATGTCGTCGAGATC
>JBBRDD010000095.1:0-17295 GCA_038204235.1 Desulfobulbales bacterium | reverse complement strand
AGCAAAAAATGACATCGGATGTGTTTTTTTATAGTGTATTTTCAGTTAGTTATATAATTAATGATGGTAAAAGTTTACGAAAGGTTTGTTTTACATTGTCAATGTTTTCAGTAAGTTAAGTTTTGGCCGGGAATTACTGGCAGAATCATGATCAGTAACGGGTGAAAAATAGTCATTATAGTCATTAGCTAAGGAGCCCCCAAAGAAATGGCCATTGAGTCAAAATTTATCCAATGCAGTAAACCAAAGCTACCCTTTCATGTTAGATATTGCAACTTCTTTTGCGGCCCATATAGGAGCATCCTGGAAAAGATATATAATTATTTGTTTTTTCATTAAAAATAATACTATTTGTTAATATTCCACAATATTCATAACTCAGAAAAATAGTAATCTCAGGGAAATAGTGTAATCTTTCTCGACGAGGCCGCTCTGTTGACATGCTAGGCAAAGGGACTGCGAGAGAAGTTTTAATAAAACTCAGTCGGTAACAACAAACCTACGCCTGCAACCGATTTTATTTTGGATGCGCTCACTGCGAGGAATGAGCATGGCCATGGTGTTACTAAGAGTGAAGGGGGAAGCGATGAAGTACTGCACAGTATGCCCTTGAAAAACATACCGGAAAAGACGTCTGCCGGACTCTCATTTATGCGCGGGTTCCGATGTGTTATCGCACCTGAAATCCGGACAGAGCTCTGCAATGCTTAGCAGAAAAAAAGCATCTTGATGTCCCGGTTGGTTCACAGAAAATCTTGACTTGGACAAAGAAAATTTTGATCACTTAAAGGCCGCAAAGCATGTAGCCCAGAATTGGCTGGCATTTGTTTTTGCAGCCAAGATAGAATTCTTTGTGGTGCTTTGTAGAAGATTTGTTTTTTTTGCCAAAGTAAAATTCGGTCATTCCGAGAGGCGTCAGCCCGTATTGGACGGCGGCGTGGAGGAGTTTTGGGGCGCAGCAGTCGCCGGTTCCGGTGGGGATTCCCCGGTCTTCATAAAAGACATTCAGGATGGAATGCTGATCACCTTTGAAATTTTGGAGTTGATACAGATCCAGAAAGACAAACATCATGGATTGGGAATATGTTCTCCGGTTTTTCTTTGCAAGCTCGAGCGCTTTTAATGCCTCTCGCATCTGCCGGCGGCAATCTTTCTGTGCCGCAAGTCCACCAGAACGCATGGCTTCTTCGAACTTTAGTTTACACTGGTCTGCTTTGTGTTTGCAGGACTCAATTTCGTCGGTCATTTGATGGACCGACGACTCGATTTTTGGCATAATATGGTTGTATCCATCCAGGTCAAAAGTCGGTGGAACCCAACCCTCTGCTTGCCAACGCGAGTTGAACTGTCCGGAAAATGCACGAAGCACTACGGTATTTCCATCGGCATCGACACATTCCAACACACCAAACATCTGTCCGCCTCTTTTGTCCCAGAGGCAGTCTGTGGAGAATATTGGCTCCGGATCTGGGGTGTGAAAGTCAATTCGTTTGTTCTGCTCGAGTTCTGCCATTAGCTCCAGAGCATATTGGCGGCTATTTCCCTCTGTCAGGTAATGAACCTCATCACAAACTGTACAATATCCGTAGCAGGTCGCGTCTTTGGGCAGTGCAGTAATCAAGTGGTCTATAGCGGTACTGTTTTTCATGGCAACAACATGATCCGGCAAAAAAAAATTAGAACAGAGGTTCCGAGTTAAATTCGAGACTCTCACCAGTCCTTGGGTGCGCAAAGGAGAGATAGCAGGCATGTAGCTTCAGCAACCCTGGGCCAGTTCCAGTTCCGTAGAGCGGATCGCCGACAATAGGAATTCCGAGACCGTGTTCGGAAGCGGAGTGAACCCTGAGCTGATGTGTTCTTCCGGTTATCGGTTTAAACTCGATTCGTGTTTTGCCATCTTTTACCAGGAGTTTTTTCCAGTGGGTAATTCCCACCTTTCCGCGAACCGGATCATAAATTTGATGAGGTCTGTTGTCAATATCGAGGCGGAAAGGAAGTTCGACAATACCCTCCTCACCATCTAATTCACCGTCAAGAATGGCGATATAGCGTTTATTTACCTTGCTCTCCTGAAACTGAATAGAGATGTTGCGATGTGCCTCTTTGGTTCGAGCGACCACCAACAACCCCGAAGTGTCCATATCAAGGCGGTGCACTGCGGGCTGTTCGATGCAGCCCGGATACCGTGCTTTCACCCGCTCGCTGACACAATCCAGGTTTTCCGGACCACGTCCAGGAACAGAGAGCAACCCACTTGACTTTACGACCACGACAAATTCGGGTTCTTGGTGAATTACGTCCATTTCTTCCATAGAATATTTACCTTGGGACACCAAAAAACGAGCCGTTCTACCCTGCTGTTTCCATCAATCAATATATTTTCCCAAAACATGTGCCTCTGGATCAGAGTACATGGTTATGATTGAAAAATCTAATCTTAACCAATTTGGAGAGTTGGTCATATTATTACCTTACGACTGTTCATCTCAAATCTGGGTATCTCAGGGGGTTGATTGCCAATCTCCTGTTTGGAAGTTAAGAGCATCAGGAATATTCTTAACCCAAAAGAATCCTCCCGCTCCTAAACCTTCGATCAAGCCCGTGTCTAAAAGAATCTCAAGCACTTCATTGAATTAATGGTTGAATACTTGACAATCAAAGAGCGCATGACATAGACTTTCGTTAATGTGTTAATATGTCTACGTAAAAGTTTATTTAATAAATTACTTACATTTGGTTTTTAGTCGTACACACGGTAAAATATAACAGGAGTGATACAAAATGCTTAACGGATTCACTGTAAAACAACGAATGTTCCTTATCATCTTCGCCACAATGGCATTGTTTGCAGTTATGGTCTATTTCGCTGTTCATAACGGCGATAAAGCCAAGAATATGGGAATTGCGAAAACGGGTGAGGTAATGCTGGCAGACCAGCAAGCCAAGGTCAGGGTGGCGACACATGCTGTCGCGTTAGCTGCCGGTCACGCTATTGAAGCAGTGTCCGACCATAGCAAGCAAATAGAACTTGTCAGGAAAATGATAGACGATGTTCGATATGAAGAAGATAGTTCCGGATATTTCTTTGTCTATGAAGGTACCACTTGTGTTGCCTTGCCTACCAAAAAGGAATTGCAGGGGAAGGATCTCGGTCAGGCAAAAGACAAAAACGGCATTTATTTTGTGAAAGAATTGCACGATGCTGCGAGCAAAGGCGGTGATTTTGTCAGATTTGTTTTTAATAAACCAGGCGCAGGTGAAGTCGATAAACTCGGGTATGCTGAGATGATACCTGGAACCAAGATGTGGATAGGTACAGGGGTGTATCTTGACAATATTGCGGCATTCAAGAGTCAAATGGAAGAAGAAATTGGTGCCAATGTCAGAGCGAGTACTGTCACTATGTCGATTGCTGCCGGTCTTATATTCGCTGGTATAATATCACTTATCCTTGTCATAGCCCTGGGAATTGTCAAAAATCTTAAATCGATGATCATAAGTTTTCAGGATATTGCTGAAGGTGAAGGCGATCTTACTAAACGTATTGAAATAAAAGCAAAAGATGAGATAGCAGAACTGGCCAAGTGGTTCAATGTGTTCCTTGATATACTTCAAGACATGATAGAAAAAATTGCATCAAACGCAATAAGTGTTGGTGACAACTCAGAACAGCTTGCATCTATTTCCGGTGAATTGCTGAGTGGATCTCAAGGCACATCTGATCGCTCTGCTAATTTGGCAGCCGCTGCCGAAGAGATGAGTACGAATCTGAACAACGTTGCAGCGGCGATGGAACAGTCCTCTACCAATATAAATATGGTAGCCTCTGCGGCCGAACAGATGACCTCAACCATAAATGAAATTGCCGAAAATGCAGAAAGGGCAAGAGGTGTATCCTCGGACGCTGTAGATCAGGCGAAAAATGCATTTGAAAAAATGAAGGAACTTGGAATAGCCGCACAAAAGATAGGTAAAGTAACTGAAGCGATCACCGAGATTTCAGAACAAACCAATCTCCTGGCCCTGAACGCGACCATCGAAGCGGCACGAGCCGGTGAGGCAGGCAAAGGTTTTGCTGTTGTCGCAAATGAGATAAAAGAGTTAGCAAAACAAACGGCAGGGGCAACACTGGATATCAAGAATCTTGTTGCGGATGTCCAGGGTACTTCCAAAACAACGGAAACAAGTATTGAACAGATCGCATCAATAATAACCGGTGTGAATGAAATAGTTGGAACGATTGCCACAGCTGTAGAAGAACAGACGGCTGCGACCCGGGAGATTGCCAATAATATTTCCCAGGCAAGCATGGGAATCATGGAGGTCAATGAAAATGTCAGCCAGAGTTCTGTTGTGGCAACTGATATTTCAAAGGATATTGCAGAAGTTTCTACTGCTGCCCAGAGTATTTCAAAAAACAGTACTATGATCAGCAAAAGCGCCCAGGATCTTTTGGACCGGTCCCAAGAATTGAAAGGAATTGTCGGCAGTTTTAAGATCTAGCATTTCACAGCTATAACAGGTGGTCGGACGATCCATTTCGACCATCTGTTATGGCAGAATCCATAAGTCACTGACTCCTTGAGTATTTCAATCAATTTGTTGTTACATTTGCTTGAAGTGTCACACGATATCGCCAATGCCGATTAATAATTATGGAAAAAATCACTCTCCGACATGCTCTCATAAATATTTTCAGAACCCCTTTTTTCAAACTCATCCTCTTGATATTTGTTCTCATCACGATTGGGCTTTTTCTGATTCAAAAAGAAATTGTTTTTCCAATTTTTGAGAAGATGCAGATAACAAGCATAGAGTCCGAAGCTGCCAGAACTGCAAATCACCTACAGAATTTGTTGCAAATCAAGAATGAAATTGCTGTCAATGGTTTGCCGGATTACCTCATCCAGGAATTGCAGAAAACCATGGAAGAGTTCGACTTGGTAAAGATCAAGATTTTTAGTGCCACCGGTTTAGTGGTGTTTTCCTCAGAGTCCAACGAAATCGGCGAAAATAACACGCACGATTATTTTCATGAACAGGTTGCGAAAGGACAGATTTTTTCCAAAATAGCCAACAAGAACGAAGCTTCAATGGAAGGAATACTTATTCCAGTAAGTTTTGCAGAGGTATATGTGCCCATTTTCACTAAGGATCATTTTTATGGGGCATTTGAGATGTATTATGATATTACTGAGCAACATCAAACTCTTATCAGGAATGAGCTCTTGTTCAATGTTGCTTCCTTCTCAACATGGTTTCTCCTGACACTTGTTTTTGTCTCACTGCTCATCAAAGCCAGTCGTGCGAATCTATTGAAAGTACAGGCAGAGGAAGAGCTTACCAAAACCAATCATTGGCTTGAACTGACTGTTGCAGAAAAAACCAAAGAAATTAAAGCAACCCAGATAGTTTCCGTTCAAGCTCTGGCAATTTTAGCTGAGCATTACGACCCGGACACCGGCAAACACCTGGAACGAATTCAGCTTTATGTCAGAGCCTTGCTTGAATATCTTGCTTCATCATCGAATCAATACTCGGAATATGTCCAGAAGAACTCCAACTATATCGAGGAAATCGTCTTCGCCTCTCTCCTGCATGATATTGGCAAAACGGCTATTCCTCTAGAGATCTTGATTAAACCAGGGAAACTTACTCCTGAGGAATTCGACATCATTCAAAGCCATACCACAATAGCAGGTGAAGCTCTGGGCAGGGCTAACCACATATTTAAAAAAGAATTCGGCAAAGACAGTTATCTTGCCCTGGCCAGGGATATCGCCATATACCATCATGAAAAATGGAATGGAACGGGATACCCGGAACGGTTGAAAGGTTCTGATATTCCACTTTCTGCAAGGATCACAGCCATTGCTGACGTATATGATGCGTTGACCAGCGAACGACCCTACAAAAAAGCCTGGTCCCACGAAAGGGCTTTAGAGGAGATTGTCAATAGTTCAGGAAGTCATTTTGAACCTGAACTGGTGGAAGCGTTCATTCATTGCGCCGAACAATTCAGACGTATTTCAGAGCTTACCATCATCAAAAGCTGATTCCTGGAGTAATCGAGATTATTAACGTTTCTTTATAGCGTCGTTGTGACATTTAAGACATCCCTTAAAGTCGGGATGACTTGTTGGAGGTGCATCTGTCGACGTTTTCGGGGCGTGGCATTCAAGACATTGATCGTCTTCCTGAACACCGCTGTGTATCTCGGGGTTACTCCTGACAGATGGACCATGCAAACCGAGGTAGTGTCGATATGCACATCCTGTAGAAGAGACAAAAAGAAGCAGTAAGCCGATGGTTAACGCTCTTTTGATATTCATGTTCTCCCCTTTATAAAACCGTCTTTTAAGTAGATTCTACTCGATGTCATTTGAATGAGTTCCGGGTCATGGGTGGCAATGATCAAAGTCGAATGCTGGGAAGCACAAAGGGAGAGCATCAGTTCAATAAGTTGCTGTCCCGTCGCTGAATCGAGATGTGAGGTCGGTTCATCGGCGAGCAGCAGTGGGGGCTTATGGGCGATGGCCCTGGCAAAGCTAATCCTCTGGGTCTCCCCACCTGAGAGTTCACCCGGCATGGCTTTATCATAGCCCGCAAGGTCAAATAGCACCAATAGTTCCTGTACTCTCACTCGCTGCTCCTGGCCACGAATATCATTGAGTTCCATTGGGAATATCAGGTTTTCGGCCACTGTCAGCCAGGGTATGAGATTGGAGGTTTGGAAGACAAAGCCAATTTCCTTTCTTTGAAAAAGAGCACATTGCCTTGGATTGAATGAACAAATGTTTTCACCATTGTATAAAATCCTGCCATTATCCGGTTTTTCCAACGCCCCTATGCAATTCAGCAGGGTCGTTTTTCCTGAACCCGATTTTCCCGCCAGTACGAAACTCTGAGACTCAGCCACAGAAAACGAAATATCGGAAAGAGCCCTGACATGACCTCGCCCCGATGTGTACTGTTTTGAGACAGACTGTGCCTCTATCATTGTTTACACGCTCCTTAAAATCTCAGCGGGACTCTTACGAATTATATAGACCGAGGGCCAGAATGCTGCCCCAATGCCAAAAATAAAGGCGAGTAATGGTGCGGCAAAGACAGATGCCGCGGTGAGTCGTGGATAAATAATTCCCGATACGGAAAAATACTGGTTGTGGGAGGTAAGGGCGCTGAGGTCAATACCGGTTTGAGCAAAAGATGTCACTGCTGTAATCCCTGCAAGTACCCCAATAGTTGCGGCAAAAAGGATGAGCAAACCTATTTGAGTCGTAATAAGCAGGGCCGTGTCCACAGGCATGACACCCATGGCTTTCATAATTCCATGCTCCCGCAGGCTTCTCAGGGCAAAGATAAGAAAGGCACATGAGATTCCGATAGAAACGATACCAAACACCAAAATCATAACCAGAGCCATACAAACAAAATTCAAGTCTATCAATTGTTTGAGGTCCGGCATAAATTCAGGCCAACCCCTGAATTTCCCCTTTGGCAGGAGCTGCCGGTATTGAAGAAGAATATCCCCGATGGGGATACCATCCTGCAAAAAAACGGCAACTGTTACAGAACTGTCTTGAGCAGGAAACACGCCAATCGGACAGAATGCCATTCCTTGATCAAGAGGTGATATGCCTGTTGTATAAATACCGATCACAGAAAAGGTTTTCAGTACATCCCCGGGATGGCGACCGAGCCGGACTTTGCCGCCGACTCCTGTCTGGAGCCTCTGGGCCGTTTCCTGATTCAGAAAAATACCAGTATCAGCGGGGAGAAGATAGCGCCCTGAAACTCTTTTTTTCCAGAGAGCGGTACTCTTTTTTTCCTGCAAAGGATTGACGCCCATAAGTAATATGGGCTCATAGATATCGCCTGTCCACAGGAGAAACCTCTGATGCTGCCGGACAAGAATATTGTCGACACCTGGCACTTTCAGAGTGTCCCAACTGGTATTGGCTGGAATCTCACTGCCTGAAATATAGCCGGAAAAAAGACCAATGGAGTTACGGATCATCGCGTCGTTGGTGCCAATGGCAAGGGAGGCAAGAAAAACCAGCGCTGCAACTGCAGAGATGACCATGAAAGACAGGATGACCGTCGCTCGCCATGAACGTAGCAAGTTGAGAAAGGAAAGTCTGAGTATAAACGTGTATCGCATAAACGACCTTATCTTTTACTGTAGTTTAATGCCGATACGTTCTGCAATAAAGTTCATTGCCGGTTGAACAAGATACTGATGCTCGTCGAAAAACAGACTGCGCATTCCACCTTCAAGATAATGCAAAGCCTTTGATTTAAGTTTGGTTGTAATATTTAGATGATCAGCATAAAAATTCTCTGCGGAATCGGCTGATGCCCGCTGTGCTTCAAGTTCTTGCCAGACGCGGGGCGGCTCTTCATGAAAAATAACCGAGGCGACATAGTTATGGCGTTTTTCACCCAGATCCACGAATACATCGACCATGTCATCCAGTATCTGACAACCCATGCCGATATTGTAGAGGGCTTCCTGGGCGATTATGCCCTCTGGGCTGATGGGTTTATCAAATATTTTGGGTATTGCCCATGCACATTGAAACAAACAATACACCCGTTTTGAAGTGATGAACCTTGGCCAGGATCTCTTCAGGAAGAAGCCTTTCGTTGATCCCTCCCTCTTCAGATGCCTCCTGAACACCGCTCAGCAACAGGGAGTGTAATGATGCATTACTCGCCTGAGCCAGCTTTTCCATGGGCAGGTTATGCAACCGGCAATAATCGAGTAGAATTTTAAAGAGAGCTCGATCTGAAACCATAATATCGAGGACAGAGCGAAATCGGTGAGCCTGGTCCGGTAGATCGGTTTCAAGCGTTTTTTTGTACTCATCATCCAAGATATTATCGCATCCGGTAACCATGCCTCGCAGACACTGGTTGACAGAGGCATATAAGATTCGCCTGTCTTCTGCTATACCGGCTCTATAATACGAGTACATAAAAAGGGCTGAGAAAAAATTGCGTTCCAGGGAAAACGTTATCGTATCCGGTTCGATGAGATGAACCGTACTTCCATTCATGATGGTTTTAGCAACATTCCAGTAACACCTGAGCCCTTTCTGGAGTTCAGCTGCCAGCATGTCCAACGGTGCCGGAAGGGGAACACCATCAAAAGATATGGCCGTGGCTGATATCTGTGTCATTTTGTTGTCTCGAATACAGATATATAACCAAAATAGTGGGCGACCGTCCGGGGGGGTTGAAAGCCCGCCTCTACAATCAAATCAGGAAGGACTCCCCGTATATTTTCCGCAATCTGGGGCTGCATGAAAAACCAGCGTGATACATGGGAAACAAGTGATCCCATAAAGGTGGTTGGCGTGTGCATATCTGCAATCACAAGCTTTCCACCCGGCTTCAGAACTCGGAATGCCTCGGAAAGGCTGCGTTTTTTAAGGTCGAGAGGAACGTGATGATAGAAGAGGCTTGAGACAACGCCATCAAAATGTTCATCATCAAAGGTCAAATTTTCAGCAGCCATAGCCTCAAAGAGGCAGTGGCTGCTTCCTCTTTTTTTTCTTGCGATTTCAATCATTTTTCCCGCCGCATCTATACCTGTCACGACACCGTCATTTTCCGGCTGAAGTCGCTCTGCAATCATCTGGCACAATACACCTGTGCCGCAGCCAATATCGAGTATCCTGTCAGCTGGTTGAGGAGCCAGGGTGTCCAGAATGGTGCGATCATATTCTGCCTGTTTGTTGAGTAGACAGATTGGCTCCAAAAGGTCATAGACTGAAGCAGCATAATCGAGAGTTCGGCCGCGTGTCGGAATTGAGGGTATGGTCATAATTGCTAGTCAATTTTATATATTATTAGGTTAGCTGGTGATTCAGAGCATGACAGTTGAGGTGAAAGGTGGGTGCTGAAAAGTTGCTTTGTACGGCGGATTTAAAAAGTGGCGGTTGCTCTGGCCCCGTTTGTTCCAGATGAAGCTGCAAATTAGCCTATTAATACTCGCGAAGCAACTATTTCCGTTTTTCCCATCCAGCATCCCTCCAGACTCTTTTTGGGGGAATTGGCTCGGTGGTACTGCAGGTAGAAATTAACAGCTTGAGAAAATTTCATAGTACACCTCCCATATATGTAGGAAATTGATAGATACTGCCGTGTTTAATAATAGATCAGTTGCATTGTTGATGACAGGAGGGCCTGACGAGCATCAGGATGAAGATTGATGTGTAGTTTCTCTCTTAAGTGGTTCAGGTTGCTAAATCACATTTACACTAAGTACTCCACGGGTCTATTGACAGTTGGGGGTGTGTTCACCTATCGATGAGATCGATATTTAGTAAGAATTAGACAAAGTCTGACCTACCGTAAAGTAGAAACAGAAAGATACCGCCCTGTAAAAGATAGCTGAACTACTTTGATTAAAGGGGTATAGTTAAAAAATGACAGCAAAAGATAATTCGACTTCTACTGATCGACCATGTCCTAAATCCTCTTTTGTAACGAAAGGGCAAGTTCGCCTGCTTTATATGCAGGCCCCCATCTCGAACAGCAGCGTTATAATAATTTCGTTTCTCTTTTACTTCATGTTACAGCCTCGTCTCAATTCCAACCTGCCATTATTATGGCTGACTATGCTTTTGGTGACAGCATCATACCGCATGTACCTGTGGCGCAGTCAAAAGATCCGCCCAGAGGTTAGATCTACAACGAGCTGGTTGAATTGCTATCTCATAGGATGGGGGTGGTGGGAGCTTCCTGGAGTTTAATCTACCAGTTCTTGTACGGGATGGATGATCCCTTCGTGTTTTCTGCACTGCTGATTCTTGCATTTGGTGTCATAAGTTCTGCAATTCCTATCTTGTCCGCGTGCATACCAGCCTTTATTTTCTATACGTATCCCCAGGGTCTGATGGTGATTGTTACGATCCTGCGTTTTGAAGATAAAGCCTATTATTGGATCGCAGTTGCTGTTGGTTTGTACATGATTATGATCACCCTCTTCATCCGCAATACAAATCGCAGTATTTTGCAATCCATCAGACTGGAGGAGCAAAATACTGCTTTGATCGAAGATCTCAACAATGAGATAAGCCAAAGGGAGATCCTGATATCTCAACGGACCCTGGAGCTCAATGAGAAAAACAATGACCTGATGCTTGAAATCAAGGACCGCGAGCGTACAGAAGAGAGGCTGCAACAAGCGAACAGCAACCTTGATGCAACATTACGGGCAATCCCAGACCTTCTGTTTGAATTGGACGAAAAGGGGACCTACGTAAATGTATGGGCGCACGATCAAGAACTTCTGATTGCACAAAAGAGTGCTCTCCTTGGACAGACGGTCACTGAAATGCTCCCCGCCGATGCAGCGCAAGCAGTGATGGTCGCAATCCATGAAGCGGCAAAAACGGAGGCCTCACATGGTCAGGTCATAAGGTTGCCGCTACAACACGGCGTGCATTGGTTTGAGCTTTCTACTTCCAGGAAACAGCTCACAAATGATTCTAGTCATTTTCTCATGTTGGCTCGAGATATCACAGATAAGCACCAGATGGAGGCTGAGGTGTTCAAGGGCAGGAAACTTGAGGCCGTCGGAGTACTTGCCGGCGGCATTGCCCATGATTTTAATAATATTCTCTCTGCCATTTTGGGCAACATAGAGTTGGCCACCTATCGTGTTGAAAAAGATGACAAAGCAGTCTCGCTCCTCTCTGATGCACAAAAAGCAACCAAGAGAGCAGCAAAACTCACTCAGCAGTTGTTGACCTTTTCCCGAGGTGGCCATCCTGTCAAGGAAGCAACTTCCTTGACAGGACTTATCTCTGAAACCGCTGACTTTGTACTTCATGGCTCCCAGGTTTCCTGTGATTACACCTTTCAAGACGACCTCTGGATGGTCGATGTAGATAGTGGTCAGATCAGTCAGGTTATCCAAAATATTATCTTGAATGCCACACATGCTATGCCGGAAGGTGGAAAGATAAACATTTGCTGCAATAATGTTGAAGATAACGCCACTGAGTCGTTCTTAGTTACGCATGAGGGAAATTTTGTCCGTATTACCATTCGAGATACAGGTGTTGGGATTCCTCAAAATGTAATAGATAGGATTTTTGACCCTTACTTTACCACGAAACGAGAGGGGAGTGGTCTTGGCCTGGCAATCTGTTACTCGATTATCAAGAAACATGATGGGCACATCACAGTTCAATCCAGCCCCGGCAAGGGAACGCTCTTTACTCTCTATCTGCCTGCTAAACATTCCTCAAACGTTACTGTTGCAATACCACAAAAACTTCAACCAGCAGTAAAAGCAGCAAGAATTATGGTGATGGACGATGAAGAGATGATTCGAGAAATAGCTCAAAAACAACTCTCCATCCTCGGTCATGATGCGGTGCTGGTAGCAGATGGCGAGGAGGCAATAAACAAATACCTGGAGTTGCAGGCCAGTGGTACTCCTGTTGATCTCGTGATTATGGATCTAACTATACCAGGCGTTATGGGGGGCCGGGAGGCTTCCAAAAAACTCCTGCAGATTGCTCCTGAAACTAAAATAATTGTTGCAAGCGGCTATTCAAATGATCCGTTGATGGCAAATTATCGTGAATATGGACTCTCTGCTGCTGTTGCAAAGCCATTTGATCTTGGTAGATTAAAGAAGGCTATTGAGGACTTCCTTGCGTAAAAACGCACAGACCTGCTATACCTGCTTGTGCCAGATATTCATGCTTTCGAGGGAGCCTGATATTTGAGTATTGTTGATCAGGGTACCAGCGAAAGTATAGTTGTTTCTGGCAAAAGTGATATTCATCCCGAAGCTGGTAGCCCGGGCAATGGTGTAGCAGGTCTTGATACCTGTTTTCGCCACAAGGTCTTCCAGCATTTGTAGCAGGACATTGGCAAAGCCGCGGCCGCGATAGTCTGGATGTGTTGCAAAGTCAGTCATCTCGGCGTTTGCCATCTTTTTATCGACCTCCGCCGAGGAGAGTGACAATAATTTCTCATCCTGCCATATCCCCGCGTAGATCACATTTTCGGCCATGGTCTGACGCAGGTATTCAGGATCGTTTATCGGGAAGGGATAGCTTTCGAAAACCTGCCGATAAAGCTCGCTCATTTGCAGGCAATCGAGCGGCGTTGCAAGACGGCATGCAAGACCCTGGCGGATTTCTTTTTGTTGTGGTGGTGCAGCTTCTTCCTGTGCTTTTTCTATAACAGTCTGGACTCGCTTGCAATCGGAGTCAATCATTCTTTCCGGTTCATAATAGCAGGCCATGAAGAGGCCATCTTCCCTGCCGTTAAAAAAATATGGGATAGCTGCCTCAAGCTGGTAACCGCCCTCTTTAAAATGCGCTTCGGCATAGGCTGGGATCTTGGCGAATATTTTTGAATAGCCGCGCCGCATGGCCAGTTCGTGGATATGGTCGATAATGTTCGGTAAATCTGCTCTGTCCAGTTTCATGAGGTAGACCCGATCATTTGCAGGACCATGTTGAAGCAAGGATCGACCGAATGATTCGATGTGATCAGTTTCCATTGCGTCGTTCCATCCGTGTATTATTTTCTGGCGTCAAACTGATTGTCCTGTCGCAGTCTGAAAGCAACCTTTCTATCCCGGTAATAGCTGTTTCATCTGCATCGTCAAGATTAAGCTGCAGTTGGCAGTCTCCACAATTGCGGTCGCAGAATTTCGTCTTGTAACTATCCGGCTCCTGGTATGTTGTGATCACTCCTTCGTAATTTCGTAATATCACCTTGTTGGTCGAAATCGAGATTAAATAGTTGGGAATGAGGGGTATTTTACCACCGCCGCCCGGTGCGTCGACCACAAATGTTGGCACAGAAAACCCGCTGGTGTGGCCGATCAATGCTTCCATGATCTCAATGCCCTTACCGATGGGGGTACGAAAATGCGATAACCCTTCCGAAAGATCACACTGATAGAGGTAGTATGGCCGCACGCGATTTTCAACGAGTTTATGGACCAGCGCTTTAATGATCCGCTGGCAGTCGTTGACGCCTGCCAACAGCACAGACTGGTTGCCCAGAGGGATTCCTGCATCTGCCATTTTTTTGAGCGCCTGTCGGGAGGAACTGGTCATTTCGCGAGGATGGTTGAAATGGGTATTGACCCAAAGCGGATGGTGCTTTTTCAACATATTAACCAGGTCGTCGGTGATGCGATACGGCAGGACAACAGGCATCCGTGTTCCGATACGAATGACCTGGACATGCTCGATCTGCCTCAGTTCGGTGAGGAGCCAGTCAAGGTGGATATCGCTCAGCATCAATGGATCACCGCCGGAAAGCAAGACGTCGCGCACTTCGGGGGTGTTGCGGATATAGTTAAGTCCTTCACGGATCTGATCGCGATTGGGGATTGAATCGACATCGCCTACTTTGCGTTTCCGCGTGCAATGGCGGCAGTACATGGAACACACGTTGCTGACATGAAAAAGCACCCGGTCGGGGTAACGATGGGTGATTCCCGGTACTGGGCTGTCCTTGTCTTCGGCCAGCGGATCGGCCATGTCACATTTATCAATCTGCAGCTCTTTAGGGTTAGGGAAAGCCTGGCGGAAGACAGGGTCGTTACGGAAGTCATTTCGATCGATCAAGGAAAGATAATAGGGCGTGATCGACATGGGGAACTTTTTCATGGTCAATTCGACCTTTCGCCTTTCAAGCGGTTCAAGCTCTATACCCAGCAGTTTTTCGAATGTCGCAACATCGGTGATAGAATTTTTGAGCTGCCAGTGCCAGTTTTTCCACTGGGAGAGGTCAACTTTTTCGTCACTCAGATGGTCGGCTATTTGTTGCTGGTTGTTACAGAAAATATTTACTGACATAATTTTCAAGATCCTTGCCTACAACGAACAGCTCCCCGGAGTGCAGGTCAATACTACTGCATCTCAGGCTGAGCCGTCATTGCGCTATGCGCTAGTTAAACCGCGAAATGCGGTAAGGTAATAAACACTTGAGCCGCTATTCGTTCCCTTGGGGTCCAAAGGGGGGCTCTTTCGTCTTTGTTGTATAAGTGTTTTACAGGCTGGTGATATAGGTATGAATAATTGTTTAATGCACTAATGATTCGCACACGAACGATACTAGTGTGAATCTTTTCGTTTGTCAAGGCCATGCTCTTTTATGGCCGACGATCAGGTGATTGGGAATTATTGTTTTTCTGGTGAAAGAGGGCCTGTTTCCAGAATCGGTGCGGCGCTGATATGGTCGACTTCCATCAAATCGACAAGTTTTTCAAGAGCCATAGTGATAGAGATCTGCTCTTTGTCTGGAAGTTCTACAAGGGCACTTATCAGAGTGTCCTGCAACAGAGACGGTGCTGCGGCGACTAATTGCTCGCCGGTGGCAGTGATACAAATATGGATGAGGCGGCGATCTTTATTGTCGCGATTACGCTCCACCAGTTTTTTTTCTTCAAGTCTGTCGATGATACCAACAATGGTGCTGGGACTCAGATAGACTTTTTGAGCCAGCTTAGCACTGGTTATGGGGCCGCTTTCTCTTACTGCCAGGAGACAACCGAGCTGAGGGCCGGTGATCTTATGTTGGGTTGCCAGTTTGTGTGAATGGATGTCTACCGCCCTGATGATGCGGCGTAAAGCCTGAAGGATTCTGAGCTCATAGCTTTGTGAGGGGACGTGCGGCTCTTGCTTCATCGGCAGTTTCCTGTCTGGGGGATCGTTTTTTATCTTCATTCAGTTTGTAAGGACTGGCAGGCTCTCGCCGCCTCGCCACTATCCGGCTTAGTTATTGATTTGCAGCCAAATTTATCCTATTTATTTTCCTTTATCCATGTTTTTTCCAAAGGACACTTTTTAAGTGCCGAAAATGTGTTGAGATTGGGATTGCTTTGAAAATAACATGCGTCGAGAAATCTGGTTGAGTCGAATAAGCGATTTTATATCGCTGCTCGTACAGCGGCTGCCGAGAGGATTCTCGTTAACCTGCGCGCATGAGAATCCTAGGTGGATTTGACATTCCCAGCCTTTGTGGCTAGGGTCGAGGTCAAAAATACTGAATAGAGGAACTCCATGATTTTGAATTATGTTATCTATGATAATCCTGTGCAGGACTGGTTGGTCGGCATAGGCGTCGCCATGATCTTCTTTCTTGTTGTACTGCTCGCAAAGCTGATCATTTATAAGAAGTTTGCTGCCTTTACCGCAAAAACCATAACCACCTGGGACGATCTGGTGGCCGAACTGATCGGCCGGTTGCACCCATTATTTTTCTTAGCGCTGGCGGTGTCTCTCGGGTCGGCGAGAATCTTTCTGCCAAAAGGCGTGGAGGTGATCCTCGACCATGGGGTCGTCATCATCGCCCTCATTCAGTCGGCAGTCCTGTGCACCCATGCGGTGAGCTTTTGGGTTGAACATTTCCGCAAGGAAAAATTGGAAAGCAATGCCGGGGCGGTTACCACCCTGACCTCCGTGGGTTTTGTGCTGCGGATGATGATTTGGGTTATGCTGATTTTAATAGGCCTCGATAATCTGGGCGTCAACATCACTACCCTCATCGCCGGACTTGGCATCAGCGGCATCGCCGTGGCCCTGGCGCTGCAAAATATTCTAGGCGACTTGTTTGCCTCTTTTTCCATCGTCCTCGACAAACCGTTTGTCATTGGCGATTTTATTATCATCGACGACTGTATGGGCACGGTTGAACATGTTGGCTTGAAGACCACCCGTATCCGAAGCCTGTCCGGCGAACAGTTAATCTTTTCCAACGGCGACCTGTTGAAGAGCCGGATTCGCAACTATAAACGTATGTTCGAACGGCGAGTCGTCTTTTCTCTCGGTGTGGTCTATCAAACCCCCTACGATAAGGTCGCACAGATTCCGGAGATGATACGTCAGGCAGTGGAAAAAAACGACAAGGTTCGCTTTGATCGAGCCCATTTCATGGCTTTCGGTGACTACGCCCTGCTCTTTGAAGTGGTGTATTGGGTTCAAGATCCTGATTATACTATATATATGGACATTCAGCAGGCTATCAACCTCGACATGTTCAAACAGTTCAGTGAAGCCGGGATTGAATTTGCCTACCCCACCCAGACCTTGATGATGCAGCTGCAGAATGATTCGGGCAAAATTTCTTGACGGAATAACCCCGCCAATGGCGTGTCGGTGATAAGAAGTCGCCTGCCAGGGGAGCCCTGAAAAAACCTGGTCGCTCCTGCTGTGGTAATCACGGCTGCACAGCAGTCCTGTTTATTCGTTTAATCCTCATAGTTATTTCTGTAACTATCTAATATTGTACTATGAAAATATA
>JBBRDD010000094.1:0-17393 GCA_038204235.1 Desulfobulbales bacterium | reverse complement strand
CGATGCTGCTGGTTGACAAAGTAGTCGTAATAGAGATTCCTGTCCCATTCGTCCATGGAAATCCCCGGCAACTCGTTCAGGCCATCCGCCCCCAGCGTCTTGAGATCCACCTCATAGACCGCCTCCGGAACCACTCCGGTTTGAAAGCTCGTCAGCGGCGCAGGGTAGTGACACTCGGTCATCCGGTCATGGTGGCTGGCAATAAATTCCTGCACATCGACGGTTTCCGGCACCAGATACCGCCTGGACCGCTCCACCCTGGTGATCATGTCCAGCCCTGTCGCCTTGCAGATGGAGACCATATTCGATGACCAGGCGGTGGCAAAATTGAGCCGCGGCCCTACTTCCACCACCCTTTCGCCTTGCAGAACGGGAGCATCACAGACACTGTCAACAAGAAAACCATCAGCCATAATAAGCCGTAGACAGGTTATTTCCTCGTAGGTTAACGGCTGGATTGACTCGATATTAAAACAATAGGCCCGGTGTTCATCAATTTTTCGATACAGCTGTGTGACGGTGACACCCATGATTAATTCCTTTATACTTTATGCAATGGCTTGCCGAAGCGCTTCATCTGTCAGGCGCACGTGAAGCTTTTAAACGAGCCAGCTTTAAATTCGATTTTAGGTGAGTTTATCAATGATAAAAAGCATAAACAGCCTGGCACTCCAAGGCATCTGCACCCCACCAAGTGGCGATAGGGGCAAACACTAGCATTATTCGGCAATAATTTCCCCATCATTTTGATGGATAGTATAATGACCGCACCTCGCAAATCTACTTGCGGCTGAGCAGCATATGCTCAAGCTGCGGACCTACTTTTTTCCAGTCTACACAGGGTCTGGCAAAGCCTTTCGGCTGAATGAGCGGACAGCCGAAACCCGAATCATCAACATACACTTCACCATAGGCCTTGGGGCTGCTGGTCCAGATGTCCTGATCAGGATTTCTGTTCACACCAAACAGCTGAATACCGTTTTCCTCCAGATATCGAACTGCATCCTGCAACAGATTCATCCCTTCCGCTCTATTGGAACGCATCGTAAACAGAATGATTTTTGCGCCAAGAAACTGCAACCTTTTCAACCAGGCAACTGCCACAGGGACGGGTTCGCCGATTTCCGGGTATCGATGATCGACCACTGTTCCATCAAAATCAACACATATATACATGACAAACTCGTAAGAATCTTAAGATTGAGATGGTTAAGTAAAAAACTTCATATACATTACTTTCTCCAAAAAGATAGCCGTGGTGCGTTTTCCCGCATATGTTAACGCACCTCAACGACATTGCAACTTCTCACCGGCCGAAAAATCTCTTCTTTTTTCACTCAAAAAAAACTGGGTACAATCACGGCAAATCCTTCTTTAAAATAGCGGCACACTCCTGTAATATAACCCCCCTCGCGCGGTTAATGATTCAGCAGCAGCCTCAAGGCGGTCTGGCGCTTACTGGTGTCCTGCTGCTGCACGGCCATGGCCATAGCTTTACGCGTGCCGACAAGCACCGCCAGCTTTCTTGCCCTGGTCAGCCCGGTATAGATGAGATTACGGAAAAGCATCTTAAAATGCTGGGTCAATACCGGCATGATGACTGCGGCGAATTCACTGCCCTGGGATTTATGAATGGTGATCGCGTAGGCCAGGTCGAGTTCTAATATATCATCTTTTTGGTAGACAACCTCCCGGCCATCCGGGAAAAAGGCCACTACACAGCTCAGACCGATATTATCGATGGATAAAATCGTGCCGATATCACCGTTAAAAACGGCCAGATCATAGTTGTTTCTCCGGTGGATCACCCGGTCGCCGACCCGAAAAATTCGCTCTCCGACCAGCAGCTGCGCCTTGCCCTCTGCCTGGGGATTAGCGGCTTCCTGGATGACCCTGTTCAGATTCGCTGTCCCCAGACTGCCGCGGGTCATCGGGGAGAGGATCTGGATTTCGCATTCCCGCCCCTGGTATTTGGGAATCCACTCCAGATAGAGGCGCACCACCGTATCAACCGCAGCTAAGCCATAATGCAGGGTTGACCAGGGGTGCACCCTGGCCAGGACCGCTTTTAATTCATCGACTGCGCTCTGGGCCTGTTGCACCTTGTGCAGATCAACGTGCAAAAATTTTTTGGGGATGACAAAATCCTCTTCATAGGCAGAACGGATTTGCTCGGAGGTTCTGAATTCGTAGAGGTTTTCAGCGCTCACCAGCCCTTCAAGCTGGGGGGTCTGCAAATCATAGAAGCGTTTGACCCGAGCCACGAAACTCAACTGTTCCTTGGTGGCTTCGTCCGAATCTATAAAAAGACAGTCACTTTTCTGCCAGATCTCCGGTTTTTTGAAAGGCGAGTCGATAGGCGGCGTGACGCCTTTATTTATCTGGTGGGCATACTCAATTATCTTTGACTCTTTTGCCTGACGGAAAACCTGGGTGAGTCGAAACGAGGCTACCGAACCCGAATCGATGATATCCCGCAAGACATTGCCGGCACCCACCGAGGGCAGCTGATCGGCATCGCCGATAAACAGCACCTGGCATCCGGCGGGCACTGCTTTTAACAGGGACGCTGTCAGGGAAATATCGAGCATGGAACATTCGTCGACAATAAGGAAATCGGCCTGCAGCGGTTGCTCCTCGTTTTTCTTGAACGCCCCGCCCTGCCACTCCAACATACGGTGCAGGGTCTTGGCCTCCCTGCCGATGACTTCTGCCATACGCTGGGCGGCACGGCCGGTTGGAGCGGCGAGCAGCACCTTTTTGCCGAGATGCTCAAGCAGCCTGGCTATGACCAGGGTGGTGGTGGTTTTCCCGCAGCCGGGCCCCCCGGTCAGAACCGAAAATTGATTGGCGATAACCGCCTGCACGGCAACCGCCTGTTCCTCGCTGAGTGCGATTTTCTGTTGCTGGCAATGCAGCTCAATCCATTTACCGGCAGCCTGTCCGTCAATACGTAGCGGGTAGGCCATGCCGCGCACTTTTTCTGCAACAAAAGCTTCATCATAATATAACGACTTGGAGTAGTAACAGATCAGATCGCCCCCGTCAGGAAGGGGCAACAAACGCACTTTCAGCTGATTCTCCACCTCCATCCTGTGCAAGATATCGCCAAGACGGTTTTCCGGGTTAAAGCCCAGCAGACTGCCTACTTCAGTGGTAATCTGGGTTGCCAGCAGATAACAATGCCCCTGCTCGCGGCCGGCAGCCAGGACGTGTCTTACCGCTGCGGTTATGCGCTGCTCGCTGTCTTCGGCCAGTCCCAGGCTGAGGGCTACTTTATCGGCAGAGAAAAAGCCGATGCCATAAAAATCATTCGCCAACCGGTACGGGTCTTCGCTGACCATCTGAATGGCCTGATCACCGTATTTTTTGTAGATCCGCACCGAAAAAAGGGTCGAGATACCATGCCCCTGCAAAAACATCATCACTTCCCGCACCACTTTATGCTCCCGCCAGGCCTGCTCGATCATCTGCAGCTTTTTTTTGGCAATGCCGGGAACCTCGAGCAACCTGCTGATATCGTACTCAAAGACATCCAGGGTATTTTCCTTGAAGTTGCCAACGATCCTGGCGGCGGTTTTCGGCCCGACCCCATGAATCAGCCCGGAGCCCAGATATTTTTCCAGCGCAGCGGTTGTCGCCGGTTTCTTCTCGATGGCCCGAAGAGCTTTAAACTGTCGCCCAAACTGCGGATGTACGGTCCAGGCGCCATGAAATTCCATGGTCGCTCCGGCAAAGACCTGAGTCTGATGCACTGTCACCGTTTCCAGGCTGCCGGGGCTGTTGAAGGGAGAAACCCGCAAAACCGACCAGCCGGTATCGGCATTGTGGTAGGTGACTCGCTGGACAATACCGCGCAGATTTTCAGTTATATCCGTCATAGGTGCCAAGAGAGCTGTCCGGATGTCGATGTTCTCCGGCACTGGTGACATAGATGGCACTTCTGCCGGCCAGGGGGCATTTCGTTTCGCAGATGCCGCAACCGATGCAGAGTTCCTCCACCACATAGGGTTGTCTGACGGTGATCGGCTGCCCGTCAGCATCTGACATGACAACTTCTTTAAAGCGAATAGCCTTATCGGGTGTCGGGCAATGCTCCTCGCATACCATGCAGGCCGTGGCCTTGGCATAGGGAAGACAGATATTTTTATCAAACCAGGCATGGCCGATTTTCCACTGGTGCTTTTCGTCCCGGGTCAACTGTCGGATAGCCCCGGAGGGGCAGACCTGGCCACAAAGCGTGCAGTTGAATTCGCAATACCCGGTTCGTGCCACCAGCATCGGACTGAACATGCCGTCAAGTCCCGCCTGGAAAAGCGATGGCTGCAGGGCGTTGCCAAGGCAGACCTGGATACATTCGGCACAGCGGACGCAGCGCTGCAGAAATTCTTTCTCCGCAAGGGCTCCCGGCGGCCTGATCAATAAAGGATCTGGATTTTTCGCCTGCACCGCAACCCCTTTGACCGAAGGCAACAGAAAACCAAGAAGAGCCGCACCAATAAACTTTCTCCGGGAAAGAGACAACGGGGAATTTCTCTTGCCGACTGGTACAAAGGCAAAACCAATGATCTGCCGGGGACATTTTTCCACACACTCGTAGCAGAGATTGCAGCTTCCCATATCGATTTTTCGGTCGTCAGCAATGGCTCCCATCCGGCAGTTGCTGCTGCAGATGCGGCATACGCGGCAATCGTCGTTGCCACCCTTACCGGCAAATGTTCCTCTGCGGCTGATAAGACCGAGCATCGCCCCGAGAGAACAGAGATTGCGGCAGAAAAATCTTCGCTGGAATGCTTCTAAAAGAAGAACGGTGAGCAACATAAAAAACGAAAAATAGGCGAGCTGAAAAAACTTCTGGCTGGAAGGCAGCACTGTAGCGCGAAGAAAGCTGTACACCGGCTCGGTGAAACCGTTGACAAAGGACAGATCACGATAGGTAAAGGTAAAAAATCCGACAGTCAGATTGTTGAAGGCAGGATATACCGCCTGGGCCAGTCCGCGTACCAGAATCGAAAACGGATCGAAATAACCGCCAACCGCAAACCCAAATGCGGCAGAGATAAGGGCGAATAGAAGGATATATAGAGGGAGATCCGGGAAATAAGTGCTGTTTTTTCTCCTGGTTGCCGGAATAAGCTTCTGACAAAGATCGAGCAGCGTTCCCATCGGGCAGAACCAGCCGCAAAACACCCGGCCAATAAAAAACGTCAGCACCACTACCGCGAGCGCAGGCAGAAACAGGACAACAATGGTTTTTGCGGCAAACATCACGGCCGCGGCAAGAAAAGGATCGAGGCGAAAGAGTATATTGACCGCGGCATCGAGCCGGTCGGAACCGTTGTAATCGGTCTTGATAAACAGATACAAAAAGAGTGTTAAAAAGAGAAGCTGCGTACAGCGCCGGAGAATAATCAGGCGCCAACGACCTGTTTTTTTTGACTTTTTCCCGGCCATCATACCCGCACGGTTTTAATCTCCATCTTATGCAGATCCATCTCGCCAAGCCCCATCTGATAGGCAGCAAGGGTACTGGCAATGTCCTGCGGCTGCATATCAAAAAGGGTGGTGGCATAGGCATCGGCGGCCACCGGATCGGATGAGGCAATGACCGTATTCATCTCCTTTACATCTTCTCTTCGACCACCCTGAGGCCCATTACGCAACAGTATCCTCGTGGCATCGATCACCGTCAGTTTCGGTTGCACCACGGTCGCCAGATCCGCCAGCTCCTGACCGAGATTTTGGTGCAGCCTGCCACGATTGCCGCCGATAATTCCCATCGAGTTTTTCAGCCCGAGTGACAATCGGCTCAGCCCGTGATGTTTGGCGACCGGTACATTGATATAGCAGTCGGCGGCCAGAGCATCTTTATAAATCTCCCACCGCTTAAGAGATTTCCCTTTATCAATATCGACGGGGATAAATTTACGGGGATCAATATGTTCCCACTCGATTCTCGCATCACCCAACTTATCCAACTCGTCGATGATACCGCTGTTGGTATAACACCGCCGTTTTTCATTGCAGGTGTGATCAAAAACCTGCACCTTCGCCGCACCCGCATCAAGCGCCAGCTCGGCCAGGGTGCGCACGACCAGGGGATGAGTATTGGCCCCCAGCTCAGGCGTCCGGTCCCAGCCCATGTTCGGCTTTATAACGACAGTATCACCAGTTTTTATGAATTTTCCAATTCCACCAGCAATTTCAACAGCTTTTACAACCAGCAATCGATAATCCCCACCTATGGCGACGCCAAGGACCGGGGCGGGTATAGCTGCCTGGACAGGAAATATTCTGAGGCACGGCACACCAAGGCTCAAACCGGCAGTCCACAGCAACACATCTTTGACGAATTGTCTTCTGTTCATAGATTTTCTGCGGTGTTCGGCGGAATCCATCGCGATTACCTGAGGGAGCTGTAGACTTTCGTTGAAACAAGCCCGGCAATGAAAGATTCATATTCTTTCTTAAAATCCGTAAATTCCATGCCGATCCGGTGTCTGCCTCCGTTATCGCCCACGTTTTTTATCACCGCCCGCGACATAACCTTCTGTTTGCCAAGAAAAAAACCTATCTTCACCGGTTCGCTCAGGGCCAGTTTAGTATCTAAAAGAACGGCCATGCCGCTTTGTCCAATATCCACCAGAGAGCCTAACCCATCAAAATTTCTTGCTGCAACCTGAACCGGCAGGCTCTGCGCCTCAAAAAGAGACAACAAATCTCGCTCCGTCATCCTTTCCCAGACCCTTTTGCCCAAAGAGTTCTCGGGTTCGTAATTCCAATCGACCTCAAGTCCCTCAATTGATGCAATATCGTCCCAACCTGCTTTTTTCTCTGTCATATATTTCTCCCAAAATATTTCCTGGCGAGATGCATGAATCCTGCCTTTTCACCACCTCTAACCCCGGTAGACGGGAAATAAGCCGGGGCTCTTTTCAGTACCCCTTGAGGGGGATAAGTTCCTTCACGAAATAATTTTCTTGTGAAAAAACACAAGAAAATTATTTCTAAGCCGTTAATCCCGCCTAAAAGATTTGCGGGATAAGTTCCTTCACGAAATAGTTTTCTTGTAAAAAACACAAGGAAACTATTTCTAAGTCACTAAATATATATCCATACAAGGATGAAAGAACAAGTAGTTTGTCTCCTGACCCAATGGTCCCCTGGGCAAGGTCATTCGTGGCGCAGGGCCTCGATCGGATCGAGCCGGGCGGCTTTTCGGGCGGGAAAGAAGCCGAAAATGATACCGACCGCGCAGGAAAACAAAAAGGCCACAGCGACAATACCAGGGCTGAAGATAAACGGCATATGCATGGCCTGGGCCCCAAGAGCGGCAGCAGCAAGGCCAAAGGCAATACCGAACAGGCCGCCAAAGGATGACAGCACAACCGACTCCACCAGAAACTGCAGCAGGACATCCTGTTCCATGGCACCTATGGCCAGGCGGATACCGATCTCACGGGTCCTTTCCGTGACCGAGACAAGCATGATATTCATGATCCCTATCCCCCCGACCAAAAGACTGACGGCGGCGACCGCTCCAAGAAGAGTGGTGAGTATCCGGGTTGTACCGGTAAGCGTACTCATAATCTCCTGCATGTCGCGAACAAAGAAATCATCGTCCTGATCGCTGCTGATATGCCGCCGTTCGCGCAGCAGTCGCTCAATGTCTTCTTTAATTTTAGTGGTAGAAACCCCGTCTTCTGCGGAAACATAGATCGCGCTGATATCGGTGTTGCCGGTTATCCTTCTCTGCAGGGTGTGCAGAGGAATAAGGACGAAATCGTCCTGATCGTTGCCACCGCCGGATTGGCCTTTGGCTTCCAGCACACCGATGACCTGGCAGGTAATACCCTTGAAACGGATTGACGCGCCCAGAGGGTCCCAGCTGCCGAAAAGTTCCTTTTTCACCGTAGAACCCAGGATGCACACCGCCTTGCCGAATCGCTGTTCATTCTCGGTAAACGACCGGCCAAGAGCCAGCGACCAGGCCCGGACGAAGAGAAAATCATCTGTGCTGCCGGTGATACTGGTCGACCAGTTGGTATTGCCGGCAACGACCTGGGCCGCGCTTGCAGCGTTCGGAGCGACCGCAGCAATGCCGGTGACCTGCTGGGCGATAGCCCTGGCATCATCGAGTTTGAAGGCCTTAGCCGTTTCACTTGCACCTCCAGGACCTCTAAACCCCTGGCCGGTACGAACCTGCAACAGGTTGCTGCCAAGACTTGAAATTTCTGCAGTAACCTGGGCCGTAGCACCTTTCCCCAGAGTCACCAGGGTAATGACAGCGGCGACGCCGATGATAATACCAAGGATAGTGAGCGAGGAGCGCAGCACATTGCGGCGTATCTCGCGAAATGCCAGGATGATGGTTTCCCAAAGCATCAGGGTGTCCTCCCTGTTGGCGCAGAGGTATCGATCTGCCCATCGATAAAACGGATCTGGCGGCTGGCATAAGCGGCCATTTCCAGTTCATGGGTGACCATGATTACCGTCAGTCCGCGGTCACGGTTGAAAGCAGTCAGCAGCTCCATGACTTCCCGGCTGCGGGCCGAATCGAGGTTGCCGGTGGGCTCGTCGGCCAGCAGTACCTTCGGTTCCGTAACAATGGCCCGGGCGATGGCCACACGCTGCTGCTGGCCACCCGAGAGCTCTCCGGGGGTGTGGTGCTCCCAGCCGGTCAGGCCCACAGTCGCCAGGGCTTTCAGGGCCAGGCTATGCCGCTCGGCAGCAGGGACGCCGCGATAGATCAAAGGCAGTTCGACATTTTCCAGCGCCGAAGTGCGGTTCAACAGGTTAAATCCCTGAAAAATAAAGCCCAGACTATGCCGGCGCATCAGGGTCAATTGGTCACGGGACAGCTCACCCACAGCAATCCCCTCGAACAGAAACGTCCCCGAGGAGGGGGTATCGAGACAGCCAAGGATGTTCATACAGGTAGACTTGCCGGAACCGCTCGGCCCCATAACGGCAACGAACTCCCCGGCCCTGATGGTCAGGTCAATACCCCCCAGGGCTTGCATGGCGGCGGGGCCGCTGCCGTAGACCTTGGTTACGCCTTTAAGGACAATAAGGGGCTTATCGCCCTCTGTGGTGGTAAACGTCTTCATTGTTGACAAAATCGCGAAAACCCAAAATTTGAGATGGTTAAGTAAAAGGCTTCATATTCGAGGCGTGTGAATTTCACTATTATTACGACACCATCATTGTTTACTGCTCTCTGCATCAATAACCAGTTCCATGCCGGGCTGAAGATTGCCGCCAGCAATCTGGGTTGATGTACCATCGGTCAGACCGATAGTCACCGGAATTGCCACCGGCTGATCACCGGCCAGGATCCATACCTGTTGGTTCTTTTCCACTGCCCCGCCAGCCTCTTTCCGTTTATCCGCCCGCCTGGAGGGGCGAGGCATAAGTTTGCTGAAAATACTCCCACCACTCTTCGTCGCCTCAATTTTCTTCGGCGTAAAACGCAGAGCAGCATTCGGCACGAGCAGGATGTCATTTCTTTTGGTCACGATGATATCAGCGGTTGCGGTCATCCCGGGCCGCAGTGACAAATCCGAATTATCAACAGTGAGAATGGTCTCGTAGGTCACCACGCCGTTGGTGGTTTTTGCCCCAAAGCGGACCTGGGTCAGTTCTGCCGGATAGCTGCGTTCCGGGTAGGCATCAACGGTGAAGGTGGCCGTTTGCCCGGCCTCTATCTGGCCAACATCCGCTTCATCAACATCCACATGCAGCTCCATCTGGGCCAGGTTTTCGGCGAGAGAGAACAATTCCGGGGCCTGGAGCGAAGCGGCCACAGTCTGTCCGGGCTCAACGGATCGGGTCAGAACGATGCCGTTGATCGGCGAACGGATCTCTGTTTTGGCCAGATCCGTCTGGTTCAACTTGAGAGTAGCCTCTGCCTGGGATACTACGGCTAGAGCCCCGGCATAGTCGGCTTTCGCTCGATCAAGCGCCGCCCTGGCGGTATCCATGTCACTCTTTGACAGGGCCTTATTGCCGCTGAGCCTGCCGACTTCAAGCAACCGGTCGAAGGCGGCCCGGGTCTCCGTGATGGTTGCCTGGGTCAACAGGACCTTGGCCCGGGAGGAAGCGAGGGCGGCTTGAGATTGAAGGACTTGCACGGACAAGGTCGAGGTGTCCAGTCGAGTCAGGACCTGGCCGACCTTTACCTGGTCATTATAATCGACCTCGACCGACTTGACCGTGCCGGACAGTTCGCTGCTGATGACCACCTGGTTGGTAGGCTGGAGATTACCGGTGGCAGTGACCTTAATAGTGATGTCGCCACGGCGGGCAGGCTGGGTTCGATAACGGATTGTGCCGCTTGGGTCTCGTGTTGCCCATATCGCTGCTCCTGCGGCAAGCAGCAGAAAAAGGGCGAACCAGCCCAACAGCTGCTTTCGATGCTTTTTTGCGCCTGATTGTTGATGCAGCCGGAGTGTTTCGGCGAGGCCGCTGTCCTGACCGTTCGGTTTGTTATTTGATGCCATTCTGGTTATTTCCCGCTGAAAGTATTCGTTTCTACAACAAAAGATGTCCAGCCCCCACCGAGGGCTTTATACAGTCGTATCAGATTGCCGGTCATGGCGGCACTACTCTGGGTTGCCTGATCTTGAAATGAGAGCAGAGATCGTCTGGTGTCAAGGACCTCGGTAAAATTAATAAGCCCCGCCTGATATTGCATCTCAGCCAGTGCAGATGCCTGTTCGGCGGCATCCACCGAATCGTGTAAAGCCTGATGACGCAGCTGTTCCTGGGCATAGGCAACCAGGGCACCTTCCACTTCCCTGAGAGCAGAGAGCACCGCAGCCTTATATCCGGCCAGGGCTTCCTGCTGCAAAAAATTCTGGAGCTGGATGTTACCTTGAATCGCTCCGGCATCAAACACCGGCCAGCTAAAACTCGGGCCGAAAGAGTAGCTGCCGCTGCCGGAGTTGAACAGTTTGCCAATAGACAGGGCATCAAGACCTACCGAACCGCTTAATTTAAAAGTGGGATAGAGTTCGGCGGTGGCTACTCCGATCTGGGCTGTCTGCGCGGCAAGCAACCGTTCGGCCTTGCGGATATCGGGTCGACTCCGCAACGTATCTGCCGGGATGCCAACAGCTACCGAGGGCGGCAAAGTCGGCAAGGGTGCTCTCTCTCTCAGCTGATCGTTCAGGGAGCCAGGAGCACGGCCCAGCAGAACGGCAACCGCATTGGCCGCGTTTGACAAACCGGTTTGCAGATCCGGGATCTGAGCACGGGTGCTGGACACCAGATATCTTGCCTGCTGCAGCGCGAGTTCACTGGTCAGGCCACTTTGATAACGGGCTTCGATAAGGGCAAAAATCTCCTGCTGGGCAACAAGGTTATCCTGGGCGATCTGCAGGCGAGTCTGATAGGTGCGGACGTCGATATAATTCAGCGCCACTTCCGCAAGCAGGGAAACCAGGACATCGCGGAGATCTTCCTCGCTTGCCTCCACCTTCGCCTGCGCGACTTCCACCGTGCGCCGTCTGCCGCCGAAAAGATCAAGCTCCCATCCAGCATCAAAGCCAAGGGAATGATTGGTTATATTAGTGCCGCTGCTATTGCTGCTGGTTCTGTTTCTCGTGACGGAGCCGCTGGCATCAAGTCTTGGCAGCAGACCGGCCGAGCTGATATCGCGATTGGCCCGAGCCTGCAGCAGACGGGACCGCGCCTGTTCGAGATCAAGATTGCCGGCTATGGCCTGATGAATATAGCTGTTCAGCAGGGGATCCTTGAGCAGTTTCCACCATTCGGCCAGGGTGTGCCGATTAACAGGACCAATGGTCAGGCCCTGATCAATTGGGGCCTGCCACTCGGCAGGGGCCTTCAAGTCGGGCCGTAGATAATCTGGTCCCACTTTGGCGCAGCCGATAAGGCCTTGCAAGAGACAGAGTATCGTCAGGCAGAGTATTGTTCGATTCATAGGCATAGCGCCGAGAGTATAATCCGTGTAGACATGAAAACAATAATGGGCAAGATACTTGGGGACTGGCTAACGGGATGGGGAATGCAAAAAGGACACCAAACCACTAATAAAATTAAAACCGCTTATATCGTGACGTTCATGACGGGAGAAATTGCTGACGCCATCCATTTATAGCAAACTGCATAAAAAATACCTCCCCTACTGTATCATTTCTACCCAGATAAGAGCTGGGACAATATTATTTGCCCAGAAAGACTCGGGTAAAAGCGATGCATTGCTGTCTCATTAATGGATAAAACATATCAGACAGAATAAAGCTCGGAGTGCTTGTCGATTTATCATAAAATCGACAAACAACATTTGAGTACAAAGAGATATGGATAATGCGATATCCCAACCCAATTCTCAACCAAAAATCCTCACTGCAGGTCTGGCAAACAGCTGATAAATATATCAAATAAAGTGCATTTCACTCATTTTCTGGTATATTCACCTTCTGGTAAGAGACAACAATTCACACTCCTACGAATTGTATTTTTTACCTGTCGTTATGTTACGCTCAGGCAAGTGTTTTTGGCACAAAAAATATGCTTGTCATGCAACCGGATTTTCCGTCTGCGGAAGTACTCCGTTTCACCCGGAGAAATGGCTGGTTCAAGCAAGAGTCAAGGAGGCCCTCAATGAAATTATCATGAGCAAAAAATCTCTACTCTTTGTCGGCATTGGCAACGCTATCCTGCACTCCTTGATCAGGGCACTAAGACGGGAGGAGGATTGTACTGTCACCACCGTATCCAGCTACATCGAGGCGTTCAACACCCTACAGAATGCGCAATACGATCTGGTGATTACCAAGCTGGAAATACGCGGAGAGGATAACCATAGCTTTATTAAGAGTCTCAAAGAGCTGACACTGCCCACCCGTATTCTTATCCTCACCGACAACGAAGACCTGCCAAAGACTCTTAACTACTTAAACCTCACGACCGATGAGTTACTCTTCACCCCCTGTCAGGTCGAACAATTCGTCTTCAGGATACGGCGATGTCTGGAGTGGCGAAAGCTCGAACAATTACTGGTCGAACACAAACAACAGCTGGCTGAGGAGCAAGAACGCAGACGTGTCCTTGAGGAGAGGTTGCAAAAAAGCGATAATTATTTCCGCCAGGCGCTGGACGCTTCATCCGGTGGTGTATGGGACCGCAATGTACTCACCGGCGAAATATATCACGGGAAGAACTGGTACCAATTCATGGGAATAAGCCAAGAAGACTTCACAGGATTTTCCTTTGAAGACCTTGTCCATCCTGATGATCTGGAAAGAGTACAGGCTCTCCGCGAAGCCTATATCAGCGGCAGATCTCCTTATTACGAGGCAGAATACCGTTTGCGCAACGAGGACGGCAGCTGGCACTGGGTACTGTCCCGGGGCCAGGCGGTTACAAGGGATAAAGAAGGCAGGGTACAGCGGATCATCGGAACCCTCACCGACATCACCCGTCTGAAACAGGTGGAAACTGATTTAATCCAGGCCCAAGCTGAGCTGGAACAGCGAGTGCAAGAGCGGACTGCAGAGTTGCATGAGACCAACATTGCCCTGAAGGTGGTGCTGAACAAACGAAAAGAAGAATCTCTTCTTCTCGCCGAACAGGTGCTTGCCAATGCCACTAAATTAATTCTGCCCTCTCTCGATCTCCTGCAGGAATGCAGATTGACCGAGAAGCAACAGGTGCTGGTCGATATCCTGCGAACCAACATCAACGAACTGCTCTCCCCTTTTGCCAATCATTTTTCCACGCAAGTCTCTCGGCTCACCCTCACAGAGATTCAGGTCGCCAATCTTGTCAAACTGGGTAAGCGGACCAAGGAGATAGCCGATATCATGCATCTCTCTCCGGGGACGATCAGTATTCATCGGAAGAACATCAGAAAAAAACTTGATTTGACGCACAAGAAGACCAACCTCACGACCATTCTTTCCAGCAGCTCATAACCGGCGGCAATTCCAAAAGAAGAATGGATATTTATCCTATCCATTCTTTATCCATTATCACTCTATTTCCAATGCGCTTGGCGTGACGTATTTTGTGAGCAAGTATTACAAAGTAGTAATACTCACTCCCATAAATAATACATTGTGGTAGCCAGGCCAACAGACAACCCCAATGGATGGGCCTGTTTTCAGTGCCAATTTAAAGATCATTGATTATCAAAAAAAAGGAACAGGAGGAAAGAATATGAAAGGAATCTATGTATTGGCGACGACGGTTTTTTTGTCGGTTTTTCTCATTGTAACGGCGAATGCAGATATGGCTGGAAATAAAAACACCACGAAGACAAAGAAAACCACTACCCAGGTGGGTAACGCAGACGTGGCAGCACCTCCGCAGGGATTAACAAACCTCAAGAAGGTCATGAATCACAAGATAGAACGGAGCAAGAAGATGCATAAAAAGATAGAAGGTTCAAGCGGAAATTAGCCTGCCTCAATGCAAAGAGGGCAAGTCAATACGAGCTGCAGAGATATAATATATTGGAGGAGTTATGAACACATATAAAAATATAATTACCATGTGCTTAGTCACGCTGGTAATTGCCTTCTTCACGACAGACAGGGCACAGGCCATGCCCGCATCGCCAACTGATGAATCGAAAGTTCCACACTACTATGGACCCTCTCCGAACTGGGTACTGAGCCAGTTGCCGACAGTTACCGAGGGAACGTGCTCGACGACTATAGCAACAACCTGTACCACCGATGCCAATTGCCCCACGAACGAGACTTGTGTCGGGGCAAGTGCTGCCGGCGGCATCCAAAAATTTGTCGACGGTCTGCCCTTATTGTGCGACCCGTCTGTCGCAGGCGCTTGCGACGCTGTCAACAACAATCTGGGCCAGCATATCCCGCTTGCCGTGCCTGACCAGAAAACCTTCACGGTTACTAACGGCTTTAAGGATGATGCCGATTACTATGTGATCGCCCTGGTTCAGCATCGCGAAAAAATGAGCTCGTCTCTCCCTGGGCCTGGTACTCTTCAGCGCGAGTACGTGCAGCTCTCCCCCAGTGTCGTTCCCGGCAAGAGCGTCGCGCTGATGAACGATATGCCTGACGGCACCTCAGTTCCAGCCAAGATGCCTGACGGTTCTCAAGCCTATGCTATAGATGCCCCCCACTATATGGGACCTATCATTGCCGCCCAGAAAAACAGGCCGGTTCGGATCGTGTTCTACAACCTGCTGCCGACCGGCAAGGGTGGAGACCTGTTCCTTCCGGTGGATACCTCCTTCATGGGCTCCGGCATGGGTCCGATGCAGATGCCGTCACCGATGGATAACAGTGACGTTATGGATGAAGTTCGCAACCCCATGTGCGGAGAAGCGAATAAAAATCGAATGATGTGTTTTGCGGATAGCCGTGCCAGCATCCATCTGCATGGCGGCACCACCCCCTGGATCAGCGACGGCTCGCCGCACCAGTGGATCACCCCCGCCAAGGAAAAAACCGGTTGGCCCCAGGGTGTAGCTGTCAGCCAGGTGCCGGATATGGTAACACCTGAGGCAGCTAACCTCGGCATCCCCAATTGTTCTGGTACCGCTGACGGCTGCACAACCTTCTATTACACCAATCAGCAGAGCGCCCGGCTGATGTTCTACCATGACCATGCCTGGGGCATCACCCGCCTGAACGTCTATGCAGGCGAAGCAGCGGGATATTTGATCCGCGACAACACCGAGCAGGCACTCATTACCGCTGGCATGATCCCAAGCGGCGCCGACGAGATCCCGCTGGTTATCCAGGACCGCACCTTCATCCCGGACGCTGCCCAGATGGCGGCACAAGATCCGACCTGGGATTATACCCGCTGGGGTGGAGAAGGCGACCTGTGGTACTCGCATGTCTATATGCCGGCCCAAAACCCCAACGATCAGTCAGGCGCCAGCGCCTATGGCCGCTGGTTCTATGGACCCTATTTCTGGCCGCCCTCCACTCCACAGTATGGACCTATCGCTAACCCGTACTATGGCTCGACCTGCGACCTTGGTGATTCTACCACCTGGCAATACCCGGTCGACCCGTTCTGTGAACCACCAACAATTCCGGGCACGCCAAACAATTCAGCCGGTATGGAGCAGTTTAACGACACACCAATCGTCAATGGAACGGCCTACCCCACAATCACAGTGGACCCGAAAGCCTATCGTCTGCGCATACTCAATGCGGCAAACGACCGTTTCTTCAACCTGCAGATGTATATAGGTGATCCCCATACCGCCAGCGCCGCCCAAAATGCCCAAGGCGAAGTCATCGGGGCAACTGAGGTTGCACTGAATCGAACCGAGCTTGCTGCGGCCCAGGATGACCCGAACAACTTCCCGACACCGGACACTCTCGTCAGCGCGGCCGGCCCGGCCTGGCTCCAGATCGGCACCGAGGGAGGCTTCCTCCCGGCACCGGCCGTAATTCCTAATCAGCCAACCACCTGGATCATTGATCCGACCCGGTTTGATGTCGGCAACGTGAACAAGCATTCCCTGGCACTCGGACCGGCGGAACGTGCTGATGTTATCGTCGATTTCTCGGTTTTCGCGGGCAAGACCATTATCCTGTACAATGATGCCCCTGCAGCTTTTCCGGGCAGGATTTCCACCTACGACTACTACACCGGCACTCCCGATCTGAGTCCCGCAGGCGCACCGACTGTCATGCCGGGTTATGGGCCGAATACCCGGACAATTATGCAGATCAAGGTCTCTGGCAGCGGTGGTGTCGCGACCCCCAACTATGTAAATCCGACAACAGTTACCAATCTCACAACGGCCTTTGCGCACCACGCTGACGGTACTGGTGTGTTTGAGTCTGGCCAGCACCCGATTATCGTCGGTCAGGCCGCCTATAACTCAGCCTACGGCACGACCTTCACCACCAACAGCTGGTGCAACAACCCTGCAGCTCCACTGACCGCCAAGTGTGATGGGTTTGCCCGAATCTCGGAACAGGGGCTTGACATCTTCAAATTCAACACCTTGCTTGGCTCGAAGATAGGCGTCCAGATCGAACCTAAAGCGCTCCATGACGAGACCAACGCCACGGACTTCGAACCATATGGTCGGATGTCCGGAAACATCGGTGTTGAGGCAGTGCCGGCAACCCCATTGGCGCAGACCATCGTTCTGTATCCCTTTGTGAACCCGCCAACCGAACTCTTCGACGCCACCAACCTGCCAAGAACGGATACTGTTACTCCGATCGCGACAGGAGATGACGGAACCCAGATCTGGAAGCTCACCCATAACGGAGTCGACACGCATCCGATTCACTTCCACTTATATGACGTGCAGTTGCTCAACCGGGTAACCTGGGACAACATCATCATCAAACCCGATGCCAACGAACTCGGCTGGAAGGACACCGTCCGGGTGAGTCCGCTGGAGGATACCTACT
>JBBRDD010000093.1:0-17447 GCA_038204235.1 Desulfobulbales bacterium | reverse complement strand
ATCGAACATAATGGAACCGATCCGTGACTGGGCGAGTGCATGGGAGGAAACCTCCATAATCACATACTCGACTCCATTATCGGCCATCTCTCTCAGCACTTTCTGTAGCAGGAAAGACTCCGGAGTCGTAAAACTTGTCTGCAGAGTCGTCGTCTTGCCGTTTTTGCCGGTATATCGGTTGTTGACCGTCCCTATAACACCAACAGACAGTCCCGCCTGCAGCAGAACATGCTCAAGAAGATAGGTTACCGTGGTCTTGCCGTTCGTTCCGGTGATGCCGATAAACTTTAGCTTCTCTCCCGGCCGTTGGAAATAATTGGCTGCAACGGCCGCATATGCTCGCGCTGGATCTTCTACCTCAATCACAGTCGCACCGAGTTTTTTGGCCTGTTCCGCCGTTACTCGTTGCTGGCCGCAAATTATTGTTCGACATCCTGCGGCAACAGCTGCCCCGATAAAATTATGGCCGTCGCTGACCAGCCCGGGCACCGCAACAAAAAGGCTGTCAACGGAACATTCCCGCGAGTCGGCACAAATCGAGGCAATCGGTTGATCGAGTGACTTTCCAACTAAGGTATACACCGGGGTAAACTCCACCCCCATAAGCAAAGATGCGACTGTATTATGCACTTTATATAATGACATCAGTTAAGTTTTGGACGGCGCCTTCCCCCCACAAGATGTGGGGATAGCATGAAGCTCTTCATTGCACCATCCTGAAATCGAACTTTTTTTGCGGTTCCGTCTGTTTATAATGAGTATCGTTTTTCACCAAGGCTGAACACCAGCGAATCATTTCTTTCCGGACTGGCCTCGGGAAATTTTTTCAGGCGAAATATCATCCTGATTTACCATTATCAACACACATTCTTTTATTCCTTTCAGCGAGGTTCCAGGACGCGGTTTTTGGTCGACGACCTTCCCGGTCCCCTGAATCTTAAGCACGACATTCGTCCCCTGTAAGAGACGAAGACTTTTTCTGAGACTGAACCCCCGGAGGTCCGGCATGATCCCGGGAACTATATTTTCCTTTGCATCTCTTTTCGCCCCAGTAGAGAGATCGGTGACCAACTGGCTCTTAGGCTGATAATTATTTTCGCCTCCCACTTCAGGTTCTCGCACATCTGCGACTGACCTAGCTATTTGCTGGAGCACAGAAAGCCTTTCGACTTTTTCTTCAACGAGCTGCTCAAGGCTAACTTTTTCGTCACCCCCAGCCATACTCACTCCCTCGGGAGCTTTCTGAACGACAATAAGCATATTCAAATCATGATTTCCGGCAGGCAGGGTGACGAATAACATATCATTGATCACAAACTGACGAAAACCACCATGATCAATACTCACCAGGATATTGTCCCTGAAAAAAAAGCTGTTGGACTTCCCTTGTCTCGTCTGACTCTGAAATAGCGATACCGTCCTGTCACCTGCAAAATCGGACCAGAGATCAGATTGTCTGTCGCTGGGCTCTTTCTCAGAAAACAGGATCTCCGCGCCGGTTTCCTTATTAAGGATTTTTTTTACCGCAAAAGGGTGTATTTCCTGGCCCTTGTCGAGCAGCATGGAGATCGTCCGCAAAAGATTCAAAGGAGTGGCACTCTCCGGCACAAAATTGAAATCATCTTTTGCAGCAACCACTGGCAGCTGTTGACTGACCGCCGTTTTTTTCGATTGGGTAGGCACATGAAAATCTGTTGTCTGGGAATCCTCCAGGCCCAGCCATTCCCAGATCCGCAACTGGTTGCCGAGACTATTTTTATTGGGGATCAAGCTCCAGGCGGCGGGGCTGACATGGTCCTCGCCATACGCCTGCATCATTGTTGCATCCCGCAGAAAAAGTCTAAATTTTTCTGGCATTGATAACGGTTCAAAAAAAAGATCCTCTGTCTGCTCCCGAGAATATTTTGCGTATGTGTTGGGATTAAAACCCGGCAGATTGGCGCCGCCGATTATTTCTCCGGTCTCACTCTCCAACAGATACATCGCAACCTTGTCAGCCTTCTCACTGCGTGCAATATCGCGTACGAGATTTTCCAGGATCTCCTGAATTTTCAAATCAATGGTCAGGACCAGATCGAACGAACTGCCAAGAGGCGGTTTCCCCTGCAGTTTGAGGTTCTTGCCGGCAAGGAGTCGGTCATAATAGAACTCTACCCCGGAAAGACCAATGCTGTTTTCTACCGCGCCTATAATATAGGCGGCCTGCGAATCATTGGGATAGTACCTTTTTTCATCTCTTTGTAAATACACTCCCGGCAGCTTGAGCTTCTTTACGGCAATTTCTTGCTCCTGGCTTATATCTTCAGCGATCCAGAGTCGCAAAACTCCGCTTTCCAGTTGTTCTTCCAGTTTATTTTTATCAAGAGCCAGGACTTCGCTGAGTCGTGTCACTGTTTCGGAAATCGAATCAATCTCCCGTGATCGTATATACACTGAAACGCGCTCGAGGTTGACTGCAAGTTGCTTAAGGTTTCTGTCATAGATAGTTCCTCTGACCGGACCTTTTTGAGAAAAAGTGACTCTTATGGAGTGCAGAACCTCTTTTATAGAGGTGGTGATGCCAAAATGCTGTTCCAGTTGATAGCCAACTACTCCAAGTATGGCTAGAATCAACAGAGAGAAAATCACCCGCCTGCCTTCTTTTTTTTGCGTTCTTAGGCGGGATTTTTTGATCATTTCGTCTAATTAGTTCTCATCCTGCAACGATGCGGCTCGGCGTGGATGCTTACCTTGGTGTAAGTCGAGGTGTATGATAAAATTAACCGCAGGCACCTGGTTACTAGCGGAGTCTATACTTACCTCCTTTGACTACATTTTAACAACAAAGAACACTTAGAACAGATACGCTGAGACCTGGAGATACCTGTTTCAGAATGACAACGATCAAGGATATATAAACGTTCCAGTCCTTCGGTTAAATCTTCCCACCTGTTCTCCAGAGCTGCTGTGCAGGGCTAATTTTTCTGCGGCCAGCTGCTCCATGTTGGCTGGAGACCAGAGTCTTGCCTTATTGGCAAGTAAGCCAATGTTTTTATCCATCAACTCATGCCGTTGATTATCGACGTTGACAATCGAAAGGTTGACATCCGTAATGGCGGATACAACAAACATATGTATACACAGAACTACAGGTAAAATCAGCAGAAGAATTTTTGCAACGGGTTTCCACAAAGCCAGCCAACCAGACAGATCAATGAGCTCCCGCGACCGACCATACTGCCGAATGCCGATTTTTGCTGTAGACCGTAAATATGCTTCCGTAGAATTGTTATAATTCATGGTGTTCCTCCTGTTCCTATGTTTCTTTTTCTTGCAACCCTCAACCGTGCACTTCGTGATCGGGGATTGACAGCAATCTCTTCGGGGGAAGACATGACGGGTTTATTGGTCAACACTTCCAACTGTTCATTATTTCTAAATTTTCTCTTAACTATCCGATCTTCCAGAGAGTGAAAAGATATCACACAAAAAGGTGCTCCCGGCTTGAGATACCGTACGCCGTCATCGAGTATCCGGCCCAGATTTTCCAATTCGGTATTCACTGCAATTCGCAAGGCTTGAAATACCTTCGTCGCCACGTGTATTCTTTTGGGATGAAATCTTTTCGGCACCGAATGCGCAACTATTGCAACAAGCTGCTTCGTGGTCCTGATTTCCTCCTGCTTTCTATTTGCAACTATTGCCGCGGCAATAGGCCGTGCCTGCCTCTCTTCGCCATAATAATAAAAGATATCTGCCAGTTCCTCTTCCGAGCAGCCTGCCAGAATAGAGGCGGCGGTTGTCTCGCCCCGGCTGTCCATGCGCATATCAAGGAATTCATCGGTTTGAAAGCTGAAGCCCCGTCCACCCATGTCAAGCTGCAGTGAAGAAACGCCTATATCAATGAGCAGCCCATCTATCGCCTCGACACCGAGTTCATCCAGACCTTGGGCGATCTCGGCAAAATTTCGCCGGACAATGGTCAAGCGATCTTTAAAACTATCCAATCGTAAAAGTGAGTGGCGTAGGGCATTTTCATCCCACTCAAAGGCAATAACTCGACCATCAGGTGCCGAAGCGGACAAGATGGCCTCGGTGTGCCCTCCCAAGCCCAGGGTGCCGTCGACATACACCTTGCCGGCCTGAGGCGCCAGATAGTGAAGACATTCGGGCAATAATACCGAGGTGTGGATCTGTTCCATCTGTCGACCAGTCATCATTAGAGAATGCCCATCCGGGCAAGACCTGCCCGATGTTCTTCAAAATTCTCAAGGGTGGTGTCAATTTCCGCCTGCGAGACATCTTTATCGCAGATTTCTATCCAGTCCATCATGCCTGTCAGCGCAATCTCTTTGGTCAGATTGGCCTCAAGGCGCAACTCCGGAGGAAGACGGATACGCCCCTGCTTGTCGACGGCGCATTCCACAACTCCACCAACGGCATAACGAACGAAGTCGGCAATCCCCTGCTCTCCTCCCTGGGTCAACAGTTTCGTTTCCAGGGCCTCCCACTCGGCCATCCGATAAGCCCGCAAATGGGTTTTCCATGGTGCGACCATGAGTAGCTCCGAGCCACTTTGACGCAAAACCTCACGAAAACGACTGGGAAGATTCAGCCTCCCTTTCGCATCTAGCACGTGAAAAGTTCTGCTTCGAAATCTGCTCTGCGCCAAAAATATGCTCCTTGAACCACATCATCCCACTTTAAACTACTTCCATCCCACTTTGAACCACTACACTCCTTTTTATATTCAGACTGGAGCAGTGTCAAGGAAAATATATTCGCAACTTCAAGTGGATAAGGGCAACAAGCGAAGACCAACACACCACAACATGTTGGGTGTTGATAGACAATCGCCCACCGTATCTAGTAAAAAACAGCGAATTTGGCCCTAAAACACCCCAACGCACAGATTACCTCAACACAAGAAGTAATTGAGTGTTTTCAGGATGTTCTAGAAAAAATATTAAAAGAGGATAATTTTACTATTTTTGATGGTGGAGTAAAGTGGTGGAGCGGTGAAAATGAAAAAGGCCAACTGCACTTCTGTCAGTCGGCCTGATACTAGAGAGGAAGGGGGTAACGCTCTTGAGAATTTATTCCTGCAGCAGCAGACTATAGTCCGAATCACTCGAAAAGCTATGGTCCGGGCCGGGGTAACTGCCACTCTTAACTTCCGCATTATATTGCTGAATACTCGATTTAATAATGGGTGAAAGATCGGCGTATTTCTTGACGAATTTCGGGGTGAACTTGTCAAACATACCCAACAGATCATGGGTGACGAGCACCTGACCATCGCAATGAACACCTGCCCCGATGCCAACGGTCGGAATGGCGATTGACTCAGAGATCACCCGGGCCAGACCATCAGGAATACATTCAAGCAGCAGACCAAAGGCACCAGCCTTTTCCAACCCTTTCGCCTCAGCGAGAAGCCGCCTGGCGTCATCAAGTCCCTTGCCCTGTAATTTATAGCCGCCCAGTTGACTGGCCGTCTGGGGAGTCAGGCCGATGTGGGCCATAACCGGCACGCCTGCGGTAACAAGGGCCTGGACAACCCCGCACATCTCCAGGCCGCCCTCCAGCTTCACTGCGTCGCAGCCGGCCTCTTTCAGAAAGCGGATACCATTTCTCACCGCATCCCGTTCACCGGTATGATTGGCGCCAAACGGCATGTCACCGATGATAAAACTGTCTGGAGCCCCACGTCGAACGGCCTTGACATGATGCAGCATCTCTTCCATCGTTACCGGAACGGTGGAATCATAGCCCAGCATCACCATACCAAGGGAATCGCCGACCAGCAGAACATCAACCTCGCAACTGCCAAGCAATCGCGCCATTGAACTATCATAGGCCGTCAACATGGAAATTTTCTTTCCTTCAGCCTTCATGGATCGTATTTCTGCAAGTGTTTTGCGCATAATGGCATCCTGTTATTAGTGACTTAGAAATAATTTTCTTGTGCTTTTTACAAGAAGATTATTTCGTGAAGGAACTTACCCCGCAAATCTTTTGGGCGGGGTTAGAATGAAATGGCTTTCGCCCCGTGTTATTCCTCGAAGAGAGACTGCTGTACAGCCCTCTGCCGGGGAATCTTCCGCTTGAAATGTTCGTATGCCCTGGCGGTCGCAACCCGGCCGCGCGGTGTTCTGTTCAAAAAACCAGATTGAATGAGAAACGGTTCGTAGACATCTTCCAGAGTGTTTTTTTCTTCGCAGACAACTGTCGCCAGGGTTTCCAGGCCGATTGGACCGCCCTCGAATTTGTCGATAATAGTCAGCATAATTCTTCTATCCATGTCATCCAGGCCGAACTGATCGACGCCCAGCATATTCAGGGCCTCGTTGGCAACGACACTGTTTACCACGACATGCCCGCCCACTTCGGCAAAATCCCTTACCCGACGCAGCAGTCGATTGGCAATCCTGGGCGTTCCCCTGGATCGCTTGCCAAGCTCAAGCGCCCCGCTTTTATCGATACGCATCCCCAGAATCCTCGCCGAACGCTGCACGATGGTAACCAGTTCCTCCGGCGAGTAAAACTCCAGACGCAAGACCACCCCGAAACGATCTCTGAGCGGTGGCGTCAAAAGACCGGTACGGGTTGTTGCCCCAATGAGAGTAAATCGGGGCAGATCCATCTTAACCGACCTGGCTCCAGGTCCCTGACCGATGATCAAATCCAGCTGAAAATCCTCCATGGCCGGGTACAAAATCTCTTCAACCACATGATTCAACCGGTGAATTTCGTCTATGAACAGGACATCCCCTTCCTGCAGGCTGGTCAGGATTGCGGCAAGATCGCCCTGTTTTTCGATAACCGGTCCAGAGGTGACTTTTATTCCCGCCCCCATCTCGTTGGCAATAATATAAGAGAGGGTGGTTTTGCCCAGACCGGGAAAACCATGAAAAAGAGCATGATCGAGTGGTTCCCCGCGACCGAGGGCGGCCTGAATAAAGATCGCAAGACTCTTGCGCACCTGCTCCTGGCCAATATAATCGGCAAGTCTTTGCGGTCGCAGGGTATTGTCATTGCCCGGGTCCCGCAGGTCGGGCTCCGGGGCAACCAGACGGTTGTCGCGTTTGCCGGGCTTTGCCGAACCGATATCTTCCTCAATATTCATGCCAGTGCTCTCAGAGCCTCCCGGATAAGGGCTTCAACTTTCTGGATGGCAAATGACTCCTCACCAAGCTGTTTTTTGACTTTACCAAGCGCACTCCGGGCAACGCCATCGGGGTAGCCAAGATTCATTAAGGCAGAGATAGCGTCGGCTGCAGCGGAACCGGCCACTGCAGAGACCATGGAACTTCCACCCGATAGCGGCACTGAGCCGGAGATCAAATGTGCTACTTTGTCTTTCAGATCAACGCAAATCCGCTCGGCGGTTTTTTTGCCGACTCCGGGGAGTGTGGTCAGTCTTTTAATATCCCCCCCGGTGATCGCCTGGCAGATCTCGCCAACCGGCAAACCCGAGAGCATTGCCAGGGCCAGCTTCGGGCCGATGCCGGAGACGGTTTTCAAAATAAGAAACAGCTCCTTCTCCTTCTCCTCCAGAAAGCCAAAGAGGGTAATTGCATCTTCTCGAACATTGGTATGGATATAGAAAAAAGCATCCTCGCCTTTTTCCGGCATTCGGGCAATGCAGTCGGTCGACAAGATCACCTCATAGCCGACTCCGGCCACGTCGACTACCGCCCGGTCAAAACCTTTTGAAAAAACTTTGCCTGTTAAAGTGGCTATCATACTCTCTTACAAGTGAAATTGATTCGCATGACATATTGCCACGGCCAGGGCATCGGCAGCATCCGAACTGGGCGAGCCAGACAAGCCGAGCAACACTCGAACCATATGCTGAACCTGCTTCTTGTCCGCCTGCCCATACCCAGCCACCCCTTGTTTGACAGCCCGGGCACTGTAGTCAAAAACCGTCAAGCCATTCTGCATGACGGCGACAACCGCCGCACCACGGGCATGACCCAGCTTTAGGGCAGAACGGGGATTAGTGGCGAGAAAGATATCTTCAATTGCCGCTACAACAGGTCCGTGTACCTGAACCACCTCATTTATTCCCTCAAATATTTCATTGAGTCGATACGAAAACGAATGGCTGGTAGTCGTTTTCACCACCCCGCAGGCAACAAAATGCAATTGCCCTCTATCGGCATCGATTACTCCATAGCCGGTAAGCCTGCTGCCGGGATCAATTCCGATAATTCGCTCCACCGTCCTGCCTATTCCGACAGCTGCTCCATCAAACCATCATCGATATCAAAATTCGCATAGACATTCTGCACATCGTCGTGGTCCTCGAGGCTTTCCATCAGCTTCATCAGCGAACGGGCAATTTTTTCATCGACTACCTCTACGGTGTTCTGGGGGATCATGGATACAGACGCATCCAGAAAGCCGACCCCGGCCTCTTCCAGGGCATTGCGCACCTCGTCAAAATTTTCGGGGGCAGTAAGGACCTGGAACTCATTCTCTTCCTCGACAACATCCTCGGCACCAGCTTCCAGAGCCGCATCCATCAATGCCTCTTCTTCGATAGTCGTCTTATCAACAAGAATCAGGCCTTTTTTGTCAAACATATACGCAACACAACCGGATTCACCGAGATTGCCGTTGTTTTTCGCAAAATAATGCCGCACATCGGCCACTGTCCGATTGCGGTTGTCGCTCAAACATTCCACAAGAATTGCAATTCCGCCCGGGCCGTATCCCTCATACAAGATTTCATCGTACACCTCGCCGGCAATTTCACCGGTGCCCTTCTGAATGGCCCTGGCAATATTATCCTTGGGCATATTTTCAGCTTTGGCCGAGGAAATGGCGGAGCGCAGTCGAGGGTTTCCTTCAGGGTCACCGCCGCCATGGCGGGCCGCAACAGTAATTTCCTTGATCAAACGGGTAAATATTTTACCTCGCTTGGCATCATTTGCACCTTTCTTTCGCTTTATCGTCGACCACTTAGAATGTCCTGACATATTTATACCTGGTTGTTATTTAATCGTTAGCCATTAAAGATAATATTTTCACAAATTATTAGTACCTTACAGAGTCCCGGCTTAATTTCCGTTGACCGGGGCTGCTTCTTTTACCTATACCCCTGCCCCGAAGATTATTTTTTGAAATCCATCCCCAACACAAATACTTCTCTACTTTCTATTCTTGAACTTTTCGGCTTGAGCACCTTGACCATGGCAAAACGCTTTTCCAGTTCCTCAACAAAGGCCGGAAAATCTTCTCCCTGAAAAACCTTGCAGATATAATGCCCTTTATTGAGCAGAAGCTCTTCGGCAAGTGCCAGCGTCGTCCGGACCAGGATCAGTGATTTCTGGGCATCCGTCCATTTGTTGCCGGTGGTGGCCGGAGCAAGATCAGAAATAATCACTTTGAAAGCCGGACGGAATTTCCGGACCATAAGAATCATCTCCGGCTCAAGAATATCCTGGCAAAGCCAGTGGATCGGCGCTCCTCCCGGACGAACGGTCTGATCGGCCTGTTGCAGGTCAACCCCGACAACAATCCCTTTCGGACCAATCACCTCCGATGCATAGAGCGACCAGCTGCCGGGATAACAGCCGAGATCAAGCACACTATCGCCCCAGTGGAGAAATTTGTACTTTTGTTGCACTTCTTCCAGTTTATATATAGATCGGGCCGGATATTTATCCTTTTTGGCCTTCCTGGAATAGTAATCGTTTATTTTACGCACGTATTAGTCCATTTATTTTTCTTTGACAAGCTGAAAACCAGCAGCATCGAGACATGCAATCGATGTATTCCCTAGCTGTTTCGGTCCTGTAAAAATTTATATACCCAGTCAAGAGCAGTTCCTCGATCGACAACCTGCCCCTCGACTCTTGCCGCTTCAAGTTCGCTGAGAATCTCCGAAAACAGAGGGCTTGGGGCAAGCTTAAATTTTTCGATAAGATCTTTACCACTCAAAAGACGAGGTCCGCGGAGTACGGGTTCAATATCCTCATCATAGATTTTCTGCACAGTAGTAAAAAGAGCGACCAGTTCTTCTTCCATTCGCTCCGGCTTTTTTTCTCCCCGGCTGGCAAGACTGTCCGACATTGCCAGTAAAAACAAGCCGGTCAAACTCTCTTCCGCCCGGTGACAAAGTTTCAGCGCCGCTCTTTTGGATATTGGCTCCTCTCGCTGCACATTGCACAGATGAAACGGATGCATATGCATGCCGATCAGACCACCGACCATCTCGGTATCTGCCCTGCTCCATTTAGCCCGATCGGCAAACTCCTGCAACATTTTCCGGCCGACCTCGTCATGACCATAAAAGGTTACCCGGCCCTCTTTGTCGGCCCGTGTTTCTTTGGTCACCGGCTTGCCTATATCATGCATGAGGGCTGCCCATTTCAGGCATCGAATCACATTCACTTCTTTCAGGTACGTACCAATTCGCTCACCATGGCCTGGAAAAAAACGATCCGGCTCGGCAATAATACTCTCCATCATCTGCAGTGCAAGAAAACAGTGATCGAAAACATCCAGGTGATGAAACTCCGGCTGCTCCACGCCCTCTCCCTGATAGAGTTCCGGCAGGATTTGCCGCAACAGCCCTGCTTCGTCCATTTCTCGCAGCGTCTCAGTGGTTCGGGACGAGTCGAAAATCAGCTGCAGCTCATAGCCAATGCGCTCGGCGGCAATATTGCCAATAAGAGGAGCATGCTGCCTGATCGAATCCTTTGTCGTCTGTTGCAGATAAAATCCAAGAGTTGCACACAATCGATAGCCGCGCAGCATTCGCACCGGATCGGCAACAAAGGCACCGTGGCAGTGCCTAATCCGGCCTTCGCGCAGATCATCCAGCCCGCCGGTCGGATCAATAAGCGTCCAGTTATGTCCATCTCCCGCCAGTTCTGCAAACTGCAAGGCCATGGCGTTGATGCTGAAATCGCGCAGCTGAAGATCTTCTTCAATAGTTTTCACACCTGCGCGAAAGGTAGAGAGATCGAGCTGCTCTCCACGCCAGACAAGTCGAACTGTTTCCTCATCAGGGCTGGAGAGATCAACGAGGGTTCCTTCGCCAAGTTCGCGCTGCAACATTTTAGCGACCGGCACAGCACTGCCGGAGACAGCAAGATCCAGATCATGCGAGACCCTTCCGAGCAGACAATCACGAACCGTCCCGCCTACCAGATACAATTCTGCTCCACTCCTGCCGGCAACCCGCCTGAGGGCCTGTAGCAATTCGTCGGCATAGCTTGTGCTCAATGCAGTTAAACTTTCCAGCCCGCTGTGATGCACCTGTTCTGGTTCCTTAATCCTTTACAATATTGATGTCCATGCTGTACCATGACGACCTTCCCGCAACGAGCTCAATCCACCGAGGTCCGCAGCGAAAACCAAGTAATATACCACATCCACCCAAAGAAGAACATTCTCTCGTTCTTATTAGTTACAAAACTTATGAACCAGGCAGAACCTTTCCTCTATCTCGCCCCCATCCGGGGACTTACCGATGCACTCTTTCGGGACATTTTTTTCCGCCATTTTGCAGGGTTTGACGCAGCAGTTGCACCATTTATCACTCCGCAGAAGAAATCGCTGTACGAAGATAAGATGATTCGCGATGTACTGCCGGCAAACAACACCACCCTGCCAGTTATACCCCAGCTGCTGCACACCGACCCGGATGATTTTCTTGTTCTGGCCCGCCGCCTGGCAGATCTTGGTTATACCCATGTCAACTGGAATCTCGGCTGCCCTGCTCCCATGGTCGCCCGAAAAAAAAGAGGTTCCGGCCTTCTTCCCTACCCGGAAGAGATAGTTGGCCTGCTGGCGAAAGTCCTACCGGAACTGCCGCTGGAATTATCCATTAAAACCAGACTGGGCTTTAACGATCTTTCCGAAACCCGGGCACTTCTGCCGGAATTGAGCCGTTTCCGTTTAAAAGAGATAATTATCCATGCGAGACTTGGCAAACAGCTCTACAGAGGCACGACAGATCCTGATGGATTTGCTGTCTGCCAGCAACTTACCCCACACACACTCACCTATAACGGCGATATCAATAATGTTGCAACATACAGAATACTCGCCGACCGCTTTGCTGAAATCAACCGCTGGATGCTCGGTCGGGGCGCTCTGGGTAATCCTTTTCTTGCCGAAGAAATCAAAAACTATCCCCAACAATCACTCGAGATCAGAAAAAGGCGCCTCTACAATTTTCATGAGGAACTGTTCAATCGATACACCGAGCGACTGGACGGCCCCAGTCACCTGCTTGGCCGCGTCAAAAGTCTCTGGCTCTACCTCATCAACTCTTTTCCCGGCAACAAAAAGTTGCTGAAAAAAATCCTAAAAAGCACCAATCCGGCTGCATATCGTGAAGCTGTCGACCAGCTCTTTACAACAGAGTAACTCCCAGGTTCCGCGCAAGGGAACAAGCTGTACCACAAAAAACAGTGTTTTACAGATTATTTCCCGTTTACCGGGGTCAGGATAATTGCCACTCCCGAAATATCTCATCTGCCAGAGGTGCAGCAAGGATGAGCCGCCGGGTTGTGCCAAGAAGGCAGGTCACTTCCCCCTTGCCGATATTTTCCGGCAATTTTCTGCCGTAACGGACAACCAGAGCGGCGGCCAGCTGGAGATCGACCTCCAGCTTTTCATGGTCCGGATACTGGCTCCCGGCCTTTTTCAACACCGCTAACGGTCCCGGCCATTCTTCCATTTCCAGCCTCGCATCCTCCGCATGAACCAGTTTTTCCAGCTTATTGTTGTCTTTCTCGTCCCGACCGAGAATCAGCCAGCCGCCACCAGGGAGAATAAACTGCCGACCAACCAGCAGCGACCGGATATCCGGCACACAGATATCCGCTGACTGCAGCACGGAATCGCCTGCATAAAACTGGGCGATACGCTTACTCAAAATGGGATCGGCCAGGATACAGCCACCGGCAGGCGATGGAAAATCAGTAATACCGAATTGAGCCGCCAGGGCAATCTGCGGGGAGCGACTCCGCCCTTTCATGCTCAACAGTTTGCTGCGATCAACAAGACCTGCCGCCTCCGCCGCCGTTTCGTTCATAAGCTGGGCACAGAGAGGGCGCAGGAGAATGGATTTAGTTCCGGAATCCCGCTCAATAACATTCATGGTATCCCGACGCTGGGACATCGGCCGCTGGCCGAGAATTTCTCCGGAGATGAGAAAAGAGGCACTTTTTTCGGCAAGCAGCTGTTTTGCCCGGGCAAACATCATAATCTTGCAGTCGATACAGGGGTTGAAGTTTTTACCAAACCCGTGAGCAGGGTTGCGCAACAGCCGCAAATAACCGGCGCTAATATCTTCTACCTCGACTTTAATGCCGTACTGGGCCAGCATTTTCGATTTATGGGCGGGGATATCAGCCAGGATATCGTAATTAAAAAATGGGGTGACAAACTGAATCGCCTCCACCTCGATCCCCTGCTCCATTACCACGCGGGTTGCCAGAATGGAATCAAGGCCTCCGGAGAAAAGAGACAAAGCTTTAACTTTTTTCATGCGCAGGCACCACCTTTCATCAACAGTTCTTTTGCCCAGGCCTGAGTCTGCTCGGTTGCGGAATCCCCGGCCAGCATCCTGACTATTTCCAACACCCTTGATTCAGCCGACAGACGGATGACCGCCGACTGGGTCCGCCCCCCGTCGACCGTTTTGGATACTTGAAAGTGCAGGGTTCCACGGGCGGCAATCTGGGGCAGATGGGTAATACAGAAAACCTGATGATGGGCCGACAACTCCTGGATCTTTCTCGCCACCGCTTCAGCCGCTTCGCCGCCTATACCGGCATCGACCTCATCGAAAATAACCGTCTCCACCATATCTTTTCTAGCCAGAAGACATTTCATGGCCAGCATCAGCCGCGACAACTCCCCGCCGGAGGCTATCTTGGCCAAGGGCTTTGCCGGCTCACCCGGGTTAGCGGAAAAAAAGAATTCACCTCTTTCCCAGCCACTGGGCTTCATTGTCGTTGGCAGTTGCTCCACATCTTTCCAGACCATCTGAAAACCGGCCTGAGTAAAAGAGAGCGACGACAACTCGGTCATCATCGCGGTCTCCAGAGATGCTGCCGTCATCTTCCGTTTTTCCGACAGAAGCCTGGCCTTTTCGCACATCTCACGCTCGATCGCCGTCAGTTCTTTATCAAGAGCGGCAATTTCTTTATCCATATTGTCAAGATGCTGCAGTTCAAGCTCTCCCTGAACGGCGAATTCGAGAATACTTTCCACCGACACGCCATATTTTCTTTTCAGCTGCTGGATAAGATCGAGTCGCTCGGCCACCTGCTCCAGACGATAAGGATCATGCTCCAGCGATTCCCGATATTCTTTTAGTTCGTTGACATAATCTTCAGCCAGAAAGGTATAACCGCTGATATCTTCGGAAAGTTTCGCCACGCCTGGATCGATCGCCGCTAACTGGGCAAGGTTCTGCCGCAAGGTGACCATATTGTCCATTAATTGATGGGAGAGAAGGTGATGCGTCGCCTGACTGAGATTGATCAGCGCCTGGGCATTTTTCAGTCTTTTCTTTTCAGCAAGCAATACTTCATCTTCCCCAGGTTGCAAAGCGGCTTCATTGATCTCTACCAGCTGGAATCTGAGAAAATCCTGCCTCTGTTCCTTTTCCTGCTCCTGCTGCCTCAGATCGTTCAACGCTTTTAGTTTATCCTGCCACTTTTTATGGATTGTCCCGAGCAGCAGTCGATCCGGCCAGAGATCTCCCAGGGTATCCAGATAGTCGAGGTGGAGGGCCGGCTGCAGCAGTTGCTGGTGATCGTGCTGACTGGCGACACTGAGCAACTCGGTGGTCAATTCAGAGACAATTTTGGCCGTTGCCAGAGATCCATTGGCATAGAACCTGCTCCGTCCGGAGTCACTCACTATCCGTTTTATAACCAGCGAAGGCTCATGGCCGAAACCACCTTCTTCCAGCTTCTGCAGCAGCAGATGATGCCGGGGATTAATCTCGAACAGCGCCTCCACTTCACAGCTCTCAGCACCACTGCGGATCCAGTCCGTCGATGCCCGGCCTCCCGAAAGCAGGTGAATGGCCCGCATCATGATCGACTTGCCCGCTCCGGTCTCCCCGGTCATGACTACCAGTCCACCGGATTCCAGCTGGTCGAACTCCAGTTCAAGAGACTCAATCAAAGCTAAATTTTTTACGCGTAATTCACAAAGCATCTGTTCCTGTTAACATCCTTACAATAGAAGTCCTTTCTTGACTCTGCTGGGAAAGGACAGTAGTTTAGATTCTTAGCGACTTAGAAATAATTTTCTTCTGTTTTTGTAAGAAATTTATACCCCTCAAGGGGGTACTGAAAAGAGTCCCGCAAAGCTCTTTGGCAGGGTTACTACCAAGGCACTTAGCCCCGGCTCATTTTCCGTCTACCGGGTTTAGAACCTTACTCCAGAGAGTGTGTTATTGCCTGTCCGACAGGAACTTTCTCACTCCACCATTAAACGACAACAATTGAATATGAAAGAAAAAACGGACCTCAGTGCGAGCCTGGAAGATTACATCGAGGCAATTTATCACATAATTGAAGAAAAACTCGTAGCCAGGAGTAAAGAGATTGCCGCTCGTCTGGGTGTCAGTCGCGCCTCCGTTACCGAAGCGCTGCGGGCCCTGTCCAAAAAGGATTTGATCAACTATTCTCCCTATGAGGCCATCACCCTGACCGATGAGGGCAAAGTCGTCGCCGAAGATGTGATTTTTCGTCACGAGGCCCTGAAACGTTTTTTCATCGAAGTGCTGACCATTGAAAATTCGCTTGCCGAAGAAGGAGCCTGCAAGATCGAACACGCTGCGCCGCCGGAAATTATTGCCCGGATGATCAGTTTTACCGAATTCATGCAAGTCTGCCCCAGAGGCGGGGACGAGTTGATCAAAGGTTTTGCCGATTTCTGCAAACGGGGAAAACAAGACGATAACTGCGAACGTTGCGTTTCTCACTGCCTCGACATCCCCAAGTCCAGCTGAATTTACCAACAGCTGTGAAAGATTTCAACGACGACCGGCCTGTAATAACAAAGTTATTTCCCCTTCTTCTGGAAAACGCTGTAAACTTTTTTTAGAAAAAATCAACTTGTCATCGACCGTCACCTCGAACACTCCTCCCGAGGAAGACAGCAATGTCACTTCCGCACCAAAAGCCTCTTTCAGCTCGTCCCCCAGACTGGAGGCACGGGGCTGATAGTTTCAATTTGAACAGTACTCGATGGATATCCGCATGTATTATTCCTTTTCTTGACATCTTTTTTAATTCTTAGGCCGGCAAACATGTATATAGTAATTGTCGCCCTGAGTGTAGCCATTTTTTATGACGATATCAATATGTGCCGAAATAAATTCAGAACTCCTGATCTCAGGAAATAATCGGTATTGGTGACACTCCATAAATGTTTATGTAATCATTGGTGAATATTTGAATCACAGGTGTGGCGGCATGGAAAGATTGGCGACGGAGAAAGATTTTGATAAGATACCATTTTTAAAACACTCCCCAGTGCTTTCGTGCAATTTATCATAACCTGGAACCATCGAGATGCCTCAACTTCAATTACCGTTTTTCCCCCAAGGAACTACGCTCATTAACGCAAATATCGGTTTTCATCGGGAGGGCGATACCATCACTTATTTTCATGGCCATCTTCCAGTTTTTCGGCATGAGATTGACGACCACCGAAGTTTCCGTATGATCATAAGCCAACTGTACATAAACGGTAGCGTAAAGCAGTCTGAAATCTGCCGAGCTTTTGGTATCGCTGCAATCAATGTAAAAAGAAGCGTAAAACAATATCGTGAAGAAGGTATTGCCGGATTTTATAAAGAACCGCGAAGGCGCGGAGCAGCTGTGCTGACAGCACCGGTACTTGCGGAGGTGCAGAGGTGTTTGGATCAGGGTGAGGATATAGCAGAGATCGCCGTCCGGATGGATCTGCTGACAGATACCGTACGCAAAGCGGTTCAGGTCGGCAAACTTCATAAACCTAAAAAAAAACTGTAACAACCAGGCCGGATCAACCCGTGAGTACGAAAAGTGTGAGAAGTGCCGAAGATGCTACGGCACTGATCGGCATGGGGGCCACCGACATTTGGGGGCGTATCGCCACCAGCCTGCAAGGTATGGAAGCATTCCCGCCAGCCTTCACCGCTTGCCACGACATTCCTGGAGGAGGTGTGCTTCTGGCCCTGCCGTCACTTCTTGCGATGGGATTGCTGAGACACTCCGAGAGATATTTTGAACTTCCAAAAGGATTCTATCGGCTCGATTCAATTTTCCTTATCCTGGCTTTCATGGCGTTGGCTCGGATCAAATCGGTTGAAAAGCTTCGTTATTTTTCTCCTGGGGAATGGGGTAAGCTTTTAGGTCTGGATCGTATACCGGAAGCGAAGACCCTTCGTGAAAAAATTGGGATTCTTTCACAGCAGGGCGAGCCGTATC
>JBBRDD010000092.1:0-17471 GCA_038204235.1 Desulfobulbales bacterium | reverse complement strand
ATTATTTCTTTGAGCTTGCGCTCCACTGTACCAAGAATCTCAGCTTTCTGACCTTCACCAGTCGATCGTTTTTCTGCGGCAATCCGTTTTCGCTCAGAAATCATTCGGTCGTATACCTTGAGTCGTACCGAATCAATATAGTTGACCCTCTTGATGATCACGTCAATCAGTTCGATTCCATATTGCGGAGTGATTTTCGCGGCTATCTCCCGTACCTGGTTCGAAATGCCATCTCGGCCGATGTTCGGTCTGACGCCGATGGTCGAAACCGCGGTGGTTGTGGACATGGTATTAACAGACCAGTCAGAGCTGCGGATGATCTCTATCAGGTCGTATTTGTTGACCATATCCCGAACGGTACCATCAATAATGTCGCTTAAAAGAGACTGAGCTCTTGTCTCATTGTTAACCGCCTGCAGGAACTGCAAGGCATTAGAGATACGCCAGCGGGCGGTAACATCGATAAAAACATAGGTTTTATCGTTGGTCGGGATCTGGTTCGGCTCTCCGTCCCAGATGAGGATCTTTTTCTCGAAAATCTCGATCTGCTGCACAAAAGGCATTTTGAAATGCAGGCCGGCATCGGTGACGGGGTCGCCTACCGGCGCGCCGAACTGGGTGATGACCACCTGTTTACCTTCCTCGAGAATAAAAAAACCGTCATAGACCACGACAATTGCCAAAAGGACGAGTCCAACAAGAAAAAACTGGGCTATTTGTTTCATATCTATTTCCTTTCCTTAGTGTCTGTCGCTTTCGATTGTATCGTCGGCAGGCCGTTTGCTGAAGAGATGTTCAGGAGCGGCAGCGGTGCCTGCTGATCTTTGTCAATGACATAGACGGATTGTACATCAGGCATAATGTCTTTCATGGTTTCCAGATACATGCGTTTACGCGTCACTTCGGGAGCGTTTTTGTATTCTGCGAGAATGTCCTTGAATCGCTGCGTTTCACCTTTGGCGTTATTGACACGCTCAGCTTGATAGCCATAGGCTTCTTCGATAATTTTTTTGGCATCGCCGGATGCTTTCGGAATGACCCGGTTATAGGTTTCCTGCGCCTCATTGACCAGTCGTTTCATATCCTGATCGGCCTCGTTTACTTCATTAAAGGCCGGTTTTACCTGGTCGGGTGGATTAATATCCTGAAACTGCACGGTACCGATATTAACGCCGCTGATGCCTTTGGGAAAAAGTTTATTCAGTTGTTCCTGCAATTCTTTTTTCACCGATGCAGCGAGCAGTTCACGGTTACTCAGTACGTAGTCAAAATCCATATTACCGACTATCCGCCTGGTAACGCTCTCGGAATTATCACGAATTGCCTGGCGTACATTGGCGACCTTAAAGAGGTAACCGTAGGGGTCAGCAACCCGGTACTGAACAATCCAGGCCACGTTGATGACATTTTTGTCGGCAGTCAGCATCAGTGATTCATTGTCAAAACCACGTTTGTCAAATGACGTATCCTGGCCGGTCATACGGTTTCGAAAGCCAAACTCTTCCTTGCGGATATTTTCCACATCAACCTTGTACAGATGGTCAATATAGGGAATTTTAAAATGCAGGCCTGGAGGTGTCGTGCGCGAATATTTGCCAAGTCGAAGGACTACACCCACTTCACTGGGAGCGATCTTGAAAAAAGAGGAATACACGCCCTGCAAAACAAAAAGAATAAGGATGACGGACAGTAACTTGCCCAGATTGGCAAAAGGGGAACTCGGGGATGAAGGTGGGTCCTGGCTGTCACCCGGCGAGGCTGGTGGTTTCTTTTTGTCTGAGAAAAAATCCTGCAATTTGTTAATCAGCTGCGCCACAATCTCTTCAGGAGTCTGCGGCTTCTGCTTTTTCCCCCACGGCGGCTGTTGATCCTGATTGGACATAGAAAGTCTCCTGATCGTAGTAATCTTTTAAGCATGCCTTATCGTCTGCAACCCATATCAATATAGGGTGTTAATGGGTGAGGCATGCTTGAAAATGCTGCAATGAATTCACAAGGGTAATAACAGATAGTAGTGATTGCAATCTGAATTGTCAAAATAGTGTGAATATGGCACTCTTTTCGATAGTCTCATCCATGGAGAGCTGAAATCCAGCAGATATAGAAAACACCAAAACTAACAATGCCCAGTAGTGTTTGTGCGGCAAAAGAGCTACGCAGCGACATAAAAAGGGGCAGGCGAACGAAATTGCCGCAGATCAGGCCGCACAACAGGCCAAACAGGTGGGCGCCAAGATCGGTTCTTTCGCCGCTTGAGCCAAGAAATGCGAGAAGGGCTAATCCGGACATAATCGGCATGAAAAAATGCAGTGAAAGTCGCTTTGTCTGCATGGCAAAGCTGATAGTGCAAAGCATGCCTATAACACTGAAAATGGCAGTGGAAAATCCGACGAACATATGGCCTGGGCCATGGACCAGCACATTGATAAGGTTGGCTACTGTCGCGGTCATTAGCATGGTAAAGAGACCGATGCCGTTACCCGTCAGGTGGAAAAAAAAATGTAATAGAAAACCACCGAGAAAACAGTTGCCCATAAGGTGGACGATATCTGCGTGCAGGGTAAGCGGGGTTACCAGACGGTACAACTCCAGATTGTTTATAATAGCGGATGAGTCACCAGCCCCTTTTTGAAACCAGAACGATTTAAGGTGCCATTGTCCCGAGAGACCATACATAAAGACAAGGCAGCCGATCACCACCGTGCTCATTGCCCGGAAGGTTGGGGTGAATGTGTCTTGCTTGGGTTTTGGCGGCCAGTCTCTGTTTTCCCGATCATACGCCGCGATTTCATAAAGTGCTCTTTCCTGCTGCCTGACGGCTACATATATCTCAATGTTATGTGCGGAAAGATATTGTATCCGATGGGTGATATCGGCCGCAGAAAGAACGAGGGAGTAAATATTGAGAAGATCGGGGTCTGAAACCCGGGCGATCAGACTTTCGGAGCTCTGTGCCGAAGGGGGATCCATTGGATTGAAGTGTCGTTAAGAGAGTGCCACAACCAGGCCACCTGGCCGGGTTGTGGCAAGAAAAAGATCAAGCAAGTTGATCCATAGGGATAATTGCGCCAAATTTCTCTTTTAGCTGAAGGAGCTCTTTTGTCTGATTTTGGTAAATTTCAAAAAGAATCACCGGGATGTCAGGCTCTTTACTGTACGCCTGCTTTTGCAGATCCAGACGGTCAACAATCTTATCAGCGTACAGTGAAAACTGCATATCATAGAGGGATTGTGGATACTCCTTACCAATGGATTTGAACAATGGCAGAAGATCCTGGTATTTGGGCAGGTAACCGATCGGCGTGGTAATTGCCTGCACCTCACCGTTGGCAAAGAGTTCCAGCCAGCCGAGCCAGACTCTGACGTCCTTCTTTTCACCCAGCAGCTTACTGCCTTCCCCGCCTCTATTTCCATAGGTAAGAAAATAATTTAATCCTGCCATGATCGGTCGAGTGGCTTTAGAAAATTTTGGTGAATTGAAAAAGGTGAATTGAGCAGCCATGTAGTCAGCCAGTGCACCGGGAATAAAAGGTGCGTTGGCCCATGGCTGACGGTTGACGCCGGTCGCACCCACTTCGGTGGCTGTTGCTTTGGAGACAATTGATGCACCTATCGCAACCCCCTCATTGGCGTTCTTGGCAACCCATACCGGGGGCATGGTGTCGGAATCCCTGCCGGAGTAGGTTATAACTTTAACAGGTACGCCTTTGGAATCTTCGGATAACTGTGTGGCATGATTGGCAATTGCCGAGGCAACAAGCGTACAGCGCGAATTTTTATGGGACATCGGTACCGGCTTGCCGTTCTGATCGGTTTTTCCTTTAAACCATTCCCCCTGGAAATTGAGCCCTTTGTCGGGTACAGCGTCGCCATCGCCGACCCAGTGTGGTACCCCGTCGGTAATGAGCACATTCGACCAGATGACCTCTGTTCCCTCGCCACGTAGGCAGTCCATTAAATAGGGATCGCCCTCGCGATTAACATCTTCGACGATACCGAAGATGCCTTTTTCCGGGTTGATAGCCCGAAGGACGCCGCTTTTATCAATCCAGAACTGGGCCAGGTCATCGCCGATGAAATCAGTACCCACCATAGCGGTGGTGGTTTTTCCGCATCCTGATGGAGCTGCTCCGGCGAAAAATGTTTTTCTGCCGCCGGGCCCGGTCATGCCGGTGATAAACATATGCTCTGAAAGCTGCTGCTCAAGTTTGTAGTACGTTGCATAATCAACGCTGAACCGATGATTGCCTTTTTTCAGTAAGAGAGTATTGCCGGCATAGGTACAAAAAGTTGCAAAGGTCGTCATCCAGCTTCTGTCCATAAAGATACGGGCATTAGGCACATCTGCGGAGGTGTTCGTGCCCTCGGAGTGAACATTGGTAAAAAAGAGGCCGGTGCGTTGTGCTTCTGCATCAAAATCACTGAAACAGTTGCGGTAGAGTATTTCAGCAGAATGCAAAACATAGCCGGAAGAGGATATCTCAATTGCTGGAAATGCCGCTTCGGCACCAACCGGACCGCGGCTGTAAAAACCGACGATTAAAGTCTTGCCCTGCATAATGCCGGGCATGAACTTTTTGACGTATTCGGTCGCGTCCTGGCGTGATATCGTTTTAGCGAGAGAGCTCATCTTTTCTCCCTCGTTGATGATATAAAATGTCTGGTTTACCAGTCTGGCCTGATCTTCCGGGAGATCAAAGTGAATTGTATGGCCTGCTTTCGCCAGTTTTTTTTCTTCACCCTGGTGGAGTGAATATTCTCGTATCCATTGAACATCATCCGCGGAGCCGGTATTTACAAAGACGCTGTCCGGACGGCACATTGCAATTGCATTGGCAACTTTAATCAGTGCTTCTTCATTTTTGATCAGCGCCAACTTTTTGCTATTGTCCGCATCGAGATATTTGGCAAATACCTTTTGTGCCCCGGCAATATTGGCGATGCCACCAATAACCGCAAGAATTTCATCGCCTTTTTTCAGTTCCAGCATTCCGCACTCCTTTATGTATGTTGACCTGGCTCGCACCATTCATAGAAAAATAATTGACTCATGAACTCGTCTGGTCGTGTTATAATAGGAGGTTATCAGATAACCGTCAAGTTTTGATACTATCGTTTTCAGAAAAATAAAAAGTGAAAATGTCTTGATATTAAAGTTAAAGTTTGCATTTGCAGATGGCCGGACGCAGGAATGACTACAGCTTCTCTTTATAATGTGTTTACAATAAGTATAAGGAAGTGTGATGGTTCTTCCGGTCGTTCCTGACAAAAAAGACTATAAAAGAAGCTTTTTATAAAGTACGAAAAAGTACTGAACACACGGTGGAGTATGTACTAACCGGTTATTTTTCGTATGTATTTTCCCGCACTCGTAAAAATTAGGCAAAATGAGCGAAAATAATTATAGTTGCAGTTCTTTCATGAAGGTGCCCACTTTCTACTGATGTCGTTGGTTTGTTTCTCAGCTCGTTATTCTATACTCACTTTCTGCTACTGGATTGCACCAATGGTGAAGTTTAGAGATTTAACAAAGTCGCTGTTGCTCCGATCAATACAATTAACGGCGATGGAAAACGAACTGTTGCTGCAAAGAGCTGCTTTGGAAATGGCTGAGCGGTCCATGCCGGGGGTATTTGTGGTCCCGCTCTGTTTCGCCCTGGCGGTTATCACCTCAGGATATATTCATCACGCGCCATACATCAGCATGATGCTGGCTGTTTTTATTCTTGCCGGCGCTGTTGTACGCTGTCTTTCAATAGTGCGCATAAAACAGCATTCTGCGGAGCTTCCGTCCCTCTGGCTACAGATGTTTTTCTGGTCTTGTCTGGGAATGGCTGCAGTCTGGGGGGCAACGACTGCCATTTTTGTATGTTCCTATATTGAGGGATATCGGGTCTTGCTCATACTTGTCCTCTCCTCAGGTATCGGGGCAGGGTCGATGGTTAATTTTTGTATCTGGCGAGCGCTTACCGTAAATATCCTTCTGCTGTCCTTTGTTCCGGTTATTGTTGTTGGATTATTTATGCAGCAAACTCAACTTTTGCCGGCCATTCTCGGGATCGGTTTTTTTGTATTTTATCTGTTGGCTCAGACGAAACGATGGAATTTTCATTTTTGGGATTCGCTGATTACTGCCTATCTTTTTGAGAGGCAGGCTGAAAAACTTTCAGACACTAACCGTCGTTTGGCGGAAACTGTTGCCAAGGAACAAAAATCTCGCCGGGAAGTGGAAAATGGCAAAGTAAAGATCCGGGAACTGTTCAATCTCACCAGTGATGCCATTGTTATTTGTGCGCTCGATGGCCTGATTTTAGATGTTAACCGGGCAATGTTGGATATGTTTGCCGTGCGCCGGGAAGAGATTGTCAACACCATGCCGCTGCAATCGTTCACCAGGCAGGCCAACAGTAATTTGAGTATCCGGGACCACTGGCAAAAAGCTGTTAGTGGATTGGAAAATGATTTTGAATGCAGTATGACCCGGCCGGGAGGGCAGAAATCCTTCCTCATCCATGCCAATCTGCGCCGGGTCAGCTGGCAGGAAGAACAAATAGTTTTTGTTACGTTGCAGGATGTTACAGCCAGAAAGCAGATGGAGGATGCCCTGGAAATAACCAGAAAATCACTGTCTGAAAGTGAAGGGTATCTGCACGCGATACTGCGCAACGTGGAGTTGCCCATTTATTGCAAAGACCTCAAAGGATGTTACCTTACCGCCAACAAACCTTTTGAACAACTCTGCTGTCGCAGCCTGGGTGAGATGCAGGGAAAAAAAGATCTCCAGATTTTTCCGGAAAATCTGGGACATTTCTTGAGTTTTAGAGATTCGGAGATTATCGAAACCGGGGAATCGTTTGAACTTGAAGGCACCTTTACCATCGGCGGCCAGGATAAAAACCTGCTTGTGCATAAATTTCCGTTACGTGAAAGTGGCGGTGCCATCTACGCAACGGCGGGCATCTGTACGGACGTTACAACCATGAAACAGGCGCTGCAAACGGCGCAACTCGCCAATGAGGCTAAATCAGAATTTCTTGCGGGTATGTCCCATGAATTGCGTACGCCCATGCACAGTATTTTAAGTGTTGCCAGGCTGGGACTGAAGCGGGTGAATACTGCAACGCGAGAAAAACTGGAATCGTATTTCAAGTTAATTGTCACTAGTGGTGACCAATTGCTCGAATTACTCAGCGATCTGCTTGACTTCAGTACTCTGGAGTCATCCAAGGCCTGCTATAGTTTTAGGGAGTACGATCTGGTGAAGGATCTGGATAAGGTGGTGACTGAATTTAAGGTTATGATGGATGAAAAACACATATCGCTTTGTTTGGATGTCCCCGTAAGCCCTGCGCCGGCACGATATGACAAGACCAAGTTCTATCAGGTTGTGCGGAATCTGCTGGCAAATGCCATGAAATTCACTCCCCCGCATGAAGAGGTGCGGGTTGTCCTCCAAAAAGATTATCTGGAGCGCAACGGCGACCGTCAGGCGGCCTGGAAAATAATGGTTATTGATCAAGGCATCGGTCTTGAAGAAGAGGAGCTGGATTCAGTGTTCGGTAAGTTTGTCAAAGGCCACAAAACCCTGAAGGGAGCGGGAGGGGTCGGGCTTGGCCTCGCTATATGCAAACGCATAGTTGAAGATCATCACGGCGTTATCTGGGCTGAGCGAAATGTGAAAAAAGGGGCGACTTTTTGTTTTTTGCTTCCGGCGCTGGATTAGATTCTGACGAACAAAAAGATACGACAAGAGCTACAGTCATTAGACAGTGTCCTGAAGCAGGTCTGAATGCCGCAAAAACCGAAAGCAAATTTATGGCATGCAAAATCTTGATTAACTCATATTTGGCTTGTCTGGAAAGGACAAAAGATTATGATATAGAAATAGGAAGCATCTTTTGCGCTGCATAAAACGGCAAAAGAGAGTAAGAGCCAATGGACAACAAGAAGAAACAAAAAAAAGGGTTTAGCCCCGTACGAGGCTAAACCCTGAATTTTTATCTGGTGCCGAAGGCGAGACTCGAACTCGCACAAGGAAACCCTCACTAGACCCTGAACCTAGCGCGTCTACCAATTCCGCCACTTCGGCAACGCGGATGAATATGCTTCTTGCGCGAGGTTTTGTCAAGACATTCTTAATCATAACACTAAAAAAATCTCTAATCCTGTTCTTATGAATATTTATCGAAAAATTGAAGATATTACCGAACCGTTCACCAACGCCTGCGTCACGATCGGTAATTTTGACGGAGTTCATTTTGGACACCAGCAATTATTTGCGACGGTTGTCGAAAAAGCTCAAGCGCTTGGCGGTACGAGTGTGGTTATTACTTTTGACCCGCATCCCCTCCAGGTTTTGCTGCCGGCAGGAATCAAACTGATCTCAACCTGTCAGCAAAAAGAAGAACTTATCGAAAACTCCGGTATTGATGTCCTTCTAGTTATTCCTTTTACCAAAGAGTTTGCCAAAACAACAGCTGATGCATTTGTCGCCGACCTGCTGGTCAAAAGACTTGGCGTAAAAGAACTGGTGGTGGGCTATGACTATGCTTTTGGCAAGGGACGCAGCGGCAATATCAATTTTTTAAAGCAGCAGGGGCAGATCTTTAATTTTCCGGTGACTGTAGTTGAGGCATGTTATTTAGGTGACCAACTCGTCAGCTCCACTAAAATTCGTGAGCTGGTAAAAGCAGGGCATATGGCAGCAGCGAAAGAACTTCTTGGTCGCTATTACCAGATCCGCGGTACTGTTCGGGTGGGCAAACAGCGCGGCGGCAAGGTGATCGGTTTCCCAACGGCGAATCTGAAATTTAACGAGGAAGACCTGGTGCCGAAACACGGCGTCTATGTAACCCAGGTGTGCTGTGAAGGACGACATTACGGGGGGATCCTCAATATTGGTTATAATCCGACATTTGGCGAAGAACAATTAGTGGCCGAGACCCATATATTTGATTTTAATGAAGACATTTACGGAAAACCTATCAAGGTCAATTTGCTGAAGTTTTTACGTGCCGAAAAGAAATTTTCCGGGCCAAAAGAGCTGTCGGAACAAATAGGTAAGGATGTCTTGCTGGCTAAAAAAATTCTGATGGGGCTCTAAAAAATAGCCCTTTCCGATGATCCATTTTGGTGTGCAAGTAATCGATCATGCTGTTCAAGTAGCATATTTTATTGTTGCAAGTACGCTCAAGGTGTCTATAGTGTATGCGCTCGTTGCGGACAGGCCTCATACGGCGTTTAGCAAGAGAAAATGCGTCTTAAGGCTATGACTGTTTCTTCGTCTGTGATGATTGAGAACCGGTGAACATAAAGAGACAAATCAGTCGAATAAATATAGAGGGAAACTATGTCGGAACAGTTGCGGGAAGATTTACCGAAGGTGATTGAAGAGCTTGAAAAAAAATGTAAGGAACATCCTAAATCGGTAATGGCCTTCCATCATCTGGGGCTTGTCTATATGAAAGCCGGACGCATACCTGAGGCAATTAAGGCCCTGGAGCGAGCTATTGAAATTGATGATCTTGGCAGTGAGAGTATGATTAACCTCGGGGCGATCTACTTTGGCCAGGGAGATCTGGATAAAGCCCAGGAACTCAACGAAAAGGCTCTTTCGGTAAATTCTGACAGCGCTCAGGCTCATGCTAATCTCGGGCTGATCTGGCAGCAGCGCAATGATTTCGACAAAGCGATACTGTGCTACGAGAAGGCCATTCAGCATGATCCTAAACTGGCCAGCACCTGGATAAACCTCACTGCGGTTCTCACTATGAAAGGAGAGGATGACCGTGCCGTGGCCGCGGCCAGAAAAGGTCTTGAACTGAGTCCCGATTCTGCACTTGGGCATAATAATCTGGCGGTGGCACTTTACTTTAAAGGCAGCTACACTGATTCCAAGGCTCATCTGGACAAGGCAAAAGAACTGGGGTATTCGGTTGATCCCAATTTCGTGTCGAGTCTTCAGAATAAGCTTACCTAAATTGACAGTATCGACAGCGCAGAAAACTTGATGAAAGAAAAGAGCTAGTTACATGCCGAAAGAAAAGACTATTGTACGACCGTGGTGCCCGTTTTGTGGCCAGAAAGTTGGTAAGCCTTCCCATGCACCGAACAGAAAAATGACCGAATTCCCTGTCGGACGATGCCAGTGCGGTGCAGTCTATACTTCTGAAGCAACGGGGCATAATGTAGGTGCTGCTATCGTAGAGACCCTGGTTTATGCCTGCAATGACAATGCCGACTTTGCCTGGGAATTAATGCCGGAAGATGATTATCTGACCGGGCGTGTTGAGAATTACGACGAAGGTCTGCATCAGGTTTTTGATACCGGTAATATGGACGGTAGGGCTATACGCGGGGTACTCTATTTTGTGCGCCTTCACACGGATATTCGCGATATTGCTTATCGAATAAAAGAAAAAAAAGGCGAGGCTGTAGCAAAATCGCTGGGAACACCACCAAGTGCGAAACTTGGTGTTATCGAGCCGGCGCCCGATGCAAAGCGGATACGTAAGAGAGCCAATAAGAAAATTGTCAAAGAGCTGGTGGAAAAAGAAGACATTGATGGTCTTGTTGCCTTTTGCTTTGACGATAAGAAAACCCTTCGTTTGATGCAGCGATTGCTCTATGATCCGGTGGAAGAGAATCGCTGGCAGGTCGCCTGGATCATTGGCCGGGTTACCGCCAGAACCTCGACCAGGGAACCGGGACCGGTTTCAGAGCTGCTGCACCGTTTGTTTGAGGCCTGCTCGGATTCGGCGGCAACCCCCTGGGGCATGGTTGAAACAATTGGCTCTGTCATTTCGTTGCGAACCGATATCTTCGGGGCTTTCACCAGACATCTTCTGAATTACATGGGTGATCCTTCTACCCGGAACCAGACTTTGTGGGCCCTGGCTGAGATTGCGGCAACGCGTCCGGATTTGATTCGCGACACCCCGTTTTACAATCTGTTCCATTTTTTGCAACACCCGGAACCACAGGTAAGAGGGCAGGTCGCCCGACTCATGGGCCGTATAAAGGCAACTGAAGTGACCATGCAGCTCATGGAGCTTGGTGCCGATCAGGGAGAATTTTGTTATTATGAAAAAGGACAACGTGTTTCTACGACAGTCGCTGAAGCTGCGCGCACAGCACTACAGTTGATACAAGGAGAAAATAAAAGTGACTGATAATTTGCAATCCTTAGAAAGTATAGGTCAGGTGGGTAAAGCCGAGACCAAAAAGCCATCTGATCCATTGCAGGCGGAGTATGAAGAGGGCAAAAGATATTTAGAAAATAAAGAATACGGTCAGGCTGCAGTGGCTCTGCATAATGCTCTGGTTGGTTTTAGAGAAAAAAACGATGAAACCGGTATAGCTAATGCGAGTAATCAGCTGGGCCATGTCTGTCTTGCCCGAGAGGAATACGAGAATGCCCTGCAGCATTATCTGCAGGCCCTGACGATCTGTGAAAAATCTAACGACAGGATGAGTATCCTGGCGGTGATGAAAAAGATTGTTGCGGTGCGCACGCACTTAAAAAAATACGATGAGGCCCTTGCTGATTGCCTGACGATCCTTGACCATTACCAGGATAACAGGGACCCGCAGGGAACTGTAACAATCCTCGAAAAAATGGCGGAAATTTATATAAAGGTCGGAAAAAAAGAGCAAGCCGCTGATGCATACCGAACTATCGCATCGATTCATAAAAACTTTCGGCATGAAAACATTGCCGCCGGATTTATGAAAAAAGCGGTCCAGGTAACAAGTGAATCTTAAGTCGGCACAGCCTCATGTTCACTGGGATAATTGAAGGACCGGGAAAGATAATCGGGAAACGAACGGTTGGCGGTGGAATAGCCTATGACCTTGAAGCCGGTTTTGATCTGATAGAGCCCGAGGAAGGAGAATCAATCGCCGCCAGCGGTGTATGTTTGACGGCGTATAATATTCGGGGAAGATGTTTTTGTGTCGATGTATCACCGGAGACACTGTCACGAACCAAGCTCGGTTTGATTGGTCCCGGTGCCATTGTCAATCTTGAAAGGGCTCTTCGGCTTTCCGACCGACTCGGAGGTCATCTTGTTTCCGGGCATGTCGATTGTCTGGCCACTGTCGCCGCCAAAAAAACAGTCGGCAATTATACCATTTTTACTTTCTCTTTACCGGTCGAACAGGGACGATACATAATTGAAAAAGGATCGATTACTATTGACGGCGTGAGTCTTACGGTGAACAGTTGTGGCTCGGGTACTTTTACCGTGTCAATTATTCCCCATACCTTGAAAGTGACCACACTGGGTACATTAAAAATCGGCAGTAAAGTCAATATTGAGGTAGATATAATCGGTAAATATGTTGAAAAATTACTCGCTCCCCGAACATCGATGACCAGTTCCGATGATCAGAAAGAGAGCAAGAACAGTGAGGGTATTCATCCCGGATTTCTCGCCCAGCACGGTTTTATGTGATCCCGGCAAGGGGATGAGATTAATCAATACATTATTTATAAGTGTGAGATATTATGGCAGTGAGTTCAATTGAAGCAGTAATCGAGGACATCAAAGCGGGCAAGATGGTTATTCTGGTCGATGATGAAGACCGGGAAAATGAAGGGGATCTCTATATGGCGGCCGAGAAAGTTAATGCAGAAGGCATTAATTTCATGGCGACATACGGTCGAGGCCTGATCTGTCTGACTTTGAACGGGGAATTGACTGATAAACTTGGCCTGCCGATGATGGTTTCCAACAACACATCTCCATATGGCACCGGCTTCACGATAAGTATTGAAGCCAGAACGGGAGTTTCGACGGGTATATCAGCGGCAGACCGGGCGCGAACTGTCCAGGTTGCCGTCGATCCGAATGCCAAACCCCTCGACCTTGTCAGTCCTGGTCATATCTTCCCGCTCAGGGCCAGAGATGGCGGCGTTCTCGTTCGCGCTGGCCAGACTGAAGGTTCGGTTGATCTTTCCCGGCTTGCCGGAATGATTCCTGCCGGGGTGATCTGTGAGATCATGAACGAAGACGGGACGATGGCCCGGATGAATGATCTGGAAAAGTTTGCTGAAAAACACAATTTAAAGATTGCCACCATCGCCGACCTGGTTGCTTACCGGCTGCACGAAGATACCCTGGTCCAGCGCGAAGTGGAAGCGCGCGTTCCTACTGAACATGCGGGTGAATTCAAGGCAGTCGTCTATTCCAATTCGGTTGACCATCTTGACCATCTGGCTCTCGTCAAGGGTGACATATCCAAGGCGGAACGGGTTCTGGTCCGGGTTCATTCCGAATGTCTGACCGGCGATGTATTTGGTTCAGCCCGCTGTGATTGCGGGCTCCAGCTGAATGCGGCAATGAAAATGATCGACCAGGAAGGATGTGGTATTGTCCTCTACATGCGTCAGGAAGGTCGCGGCATTGGTCTCGTCAATAAATTAAAGGCGTATTGTCTGCAGGATGAGGAGGGCGTGGATACAGTTGAAGCCAACCATCGACTCGGTTTTAAAAGTGACCTTCGCGATTATGGGATTGGTGCCCAGATACTCCGTGACCTTGGGGTGAAAAAAATGGCCATCTTGACCAACAATCCCAAAAAGATTGTCGGTCTGGAAGGGTATGGTATTGAAGTCGTCGAAAGATTACCACTGGAAATGCCATCCAATAAGGAAAATAAAGAATATCTGATGTGCAAACGAGATCGGATGGGACATCTCATGACTGTAGAAGATTAATTTCTTGTTTATAGCAAGAAAACCATCAGTCTTTAGGCAATTATTAGCCCTCAAGGGGGAGTGACAGGAATTCCGGGTTCTTTCCCGTCTAACGGGTCTGCTCGGTGGTTTCCTGGATGGCGTGCTGCTGAGCAGCTCCGATAAAATATATATTTTCAGGTGAGAGGATATGGCAAAGTTTATTGAAGGAAATCTCAATGCAGCGGGGAAGAAATTTGCGATTGTCGTCGCAAGATGGAATTCTTTTCTCAGTGAGAGGCTGTTGGAAGGCGCCTTGGACAGCCTTGTTCGATCCGGTGCTGCTGCGGATGACATTGACGTGGTGAGGGTTCCGGGTGCCTTTGAAATTCCCCTGATTGCCAAGAAGCTCGCCGGCGCGCAAAAGTATAATGCCCTTATTGTCCTGGGAGTTGTTATCAGAGGAGCAACCCCGCACTTTGAGGTTGTGGTGAATGAGGTCTCCAAAGGGACGGCTCAGGCAGGTCTTGAAACCGGAGTGCCGATCCTGTTTGGAGTTTTAACCACGGAAACCATCGAACAGGCGATTGAACGTAGCGGTACCAAAGCCGGTAATAAAGGTGCCGAAGTCGCCGTGGCCGCTATAGAAATGGCTAATCTGATTGATCAGCTGAACTGATTTCGAAGGGTGAATAAGGATCGATGCGGCAGTTTGGTCCGCATTGAAAATTGTGGGGCAGAGAGCAGGGCAACCTGTTGACAACTGCCCCTTTTTTATTGTTAATAAACGGTAATTTAAATTATGGGTACGCGTCGAATATCACGGGAGGCGGCACTGCAGTTTCTCTATCAGGAAGATTTTACCATTAGTCCTGAACAGCAGTTTGGCTATGATCTGGGAGAAAGATTTGATCTCTTCTGCGCTCTTTTTCAGGTAAACAAAAAAGCCCGATCGTATGCACTCTTTCTGTTGCAGGGGGTAACTGATAATCTTGCGCGAATTGACGCGCTGATCGCTGAAGCGGCGAGCAACTGGCGACTGGTCCGTATCGCTGCAACAGATCGAAATCTGCTGCGCATCGCTATCTTTGAAATGTTGGAAATAGACGATGTCCCGCCGCAGGTTGCCATTAACGAAGCGCTGGAAATTGCCAAGCGTTTTGCCGGGGAGGATTCTCCCAAATTCATTAATGGAGTGCTGGACGCCGTACGAGCCACCCTTGAGGCCGGCTGATCGTCCGCAGATTTGCCTCTTCTTGCAATTCTTGTCAATTCCGAGTACATCTTTTGGCCGGAACCATCACCAGAAATGTACATTCAGGAATGACACAGCTCCATGGCACAAACACAAAATAACTCGAATCCCAAACCAGGCCTCAAGCAAGAAGCTCTTGCCGTACTCGGAATATTTTTTTCTCTTTTCCTCTATCTCAGTCTTATTTCCTATTCGCTCAAAACCAACGGGAACTGGTGTGGCGAGACAGGAACCCTTATAGCCCGGGTGCTTATTGGTTTCACCGGCTGGGGGGCATATCTTCTGCCTGCCCTTTTGTTGTTTTCTTCTTTTCTTTTTTTTAGTCCAAGGATGTCTTTCCAGCGGCTGCCGCAGGTGATTGCCGGCCTGACCGGGGCAATTATCTCCTTTTGCGGGATGCTTTCTTCGTTGAACATCAAGGATCCATCGTTTTTTGACGCAGGTGGTTTTTTAGGTAGAACCGGTTTTACTCTGTTGTCTTCTGCTGTTGGTCATGGCGGAACAGTACTCGTATTTATGATGGTTTTCCTCATTTCTCTGATGCTTTCCAGTCAGTTTTCTCCCTATCAGCTGATGGCTGGCATAAAGCGGTTGATCTGGCGGCTTATCAAAAAGATTTTTAGCCAGTTCGACAAAGATCTCGTGAAAACCCGAGAGAGAAAACAACCCCAAAATGACGGATCATCCATGAAGATCCTCGAAAAACAAGACCAGCCATTGCTTGCCCCTCAGGTTTTGCAGACGATTACAGTGCCGGAAGTTAAAGCGTCGACACGGGCTGCGAAAGAAGCTGATGCGGATGATGCATTCGCTGCGAAGCCTATTGCCAGGGGAGACTGGAAGTTGCCGCCGCTGTCTCTGCTTAGTAAAAGCGACAAGGTGCATGAAAAAATTGATAATGAAGTGTATTACAAGATCTCCAAGCAGCTGGAAGAGAAATTGAAAAATTTCGGGGTCTCGGGAAAAGTTGTCGGAATCTCGCCAGGACCGGTAGTGACCACCTATGAATATTCTCCCGCCCCTGGAATAAAAATAAATAAAATTGCAGGATTGGCTGATGACCTCGCACTGGGACTCAAGGCGCAGTCAGTCCGTGTAGTCGGTTCTGTTCCGGGAAAGGCAGCTCTTGGTATTGAGATCCCTAATGAAATACGACAGATTGTTTATATCCGCGAGCTCATCGGCACCGAGAAATACCGGGCCAACTCACATAAACTGACGATTGCCCTGGGGCTTGATGTCGTCGGAAATCTGGCTGTAGCCAATCTGGCGAAAATGCCTCACCTCCTCATTGCCGGTGCTACCGGTGCTGGAAAGAGCGTTGGCATCAATACCATTATCGCTTCAATTCTATACAATGCAACGCCTCAGGAAGTACGCTTTTTGATGGTTGATCCAAAACGCATCGAGCTGTCCGGTTATGAAGGCATACCGCATCTGCTGCATCCGGTGGTTGTCGATCCCAAGCTCGCATCAAGAGCTTTGAACTGGGCTGTAAGAGAGATGGAACGACGCTATCGGCTTCTCGAGGAAGCCAGGGTGAAAAGCTTCGATTCCTACAATGAAGCAAACGAAGAAAAATTACCTTATATTGTTGTGATTGTCGATGAGCTTGCCGATCTGATGATGGTCGCCTCAAAGGACGTTGAAGCTGCGATAGCTCGTTTGGCCCAGATGGCCAGAGCTGCCGGTATTCACTTGATTCTTGCCACCCAACGGCCATCAGTTGATGTCCTCACCGGTCTCATTAAGGCCAATTTCCCTACCCGGATTTCTTTTAAGGTTTCTTCAAAAATCGATTCCAGAACTATCCTCGATGCCTCTGGCGCGGAACATCTTCTTGGTGCCGGCGATATGCTGTTTCTGGCGCCGGGTACGGCCAACATTAAACGTATTCACGGGGCATATATTTCGGAAAAAGAGACTGCCGATATTGTCGAATTCTGGAAGCGCCAGGGCAGTTCCGGCTATGATGAAGCGGTGATGCAGGAAATTGAGAAGGAGCCGAACGGGAACGGAGATAGCAATGAAGGCGATTTAGACGATCGTTATGACGAGGCCGTTGCGTTGGTCACTGAGGCGGGACAGGCGTCTATCTCCATGGTGCAGAGGAGGCTGCGCGTCGGCTATAATCGGGCAGCACGGATGATCGAGATGATGGAAAAAGAAGGGATCGTCGGACCGGCCGATGGGGCGAAGCCACGAGAGGTTATTGTGCGCAATAACTACACCTAGGCATAATTGGTTGATTGTTGAATTTTCTTGACAATTACCGGTCAACCTAATATAAAAAGTTCTCGAGAAAAATGAGTAGTCATTCAGTAAAAACTTAACCAGTTGTTGCGAAGTTATAGCAATTTATGTGAAGTATTACTTGGTTACCCAGTATAAGTTTAGTTCTGGGGGACGAAGGGATTTTTTAGTTGTACTAAGTTTAAGTGGGCCCTGTCTGTTCAGGGTTACAACAGTTAATACAAAACTGAGGAGGTAGTTGAATGCCAAGTTATGTAGATCCTGCCAAATGTGATGGCTGCAAAG
>JBBRDD010000091.1:0-17755 GCA_038204235.1 Desulfobulbales bacterium | reverse complement strand
ACCAAATTCTCCGGCGTTTGTCCAAGAAGCAGAGCCAACTGATGCATGAACTGCCGGACCGACGTTTCCAGAGAAGGCACCTGTGCTCTGATCAGTGACAACTGGGTCTCAGCCTGCACCAGGTCGAGTTCGTTGCCGAGTCCTATCTCAAAGCGCCCCCTGACCAGCTCGACCGTCTTCTGCTGACTGGCGATGTTGCGCCAGGTGGTAGCAAGTCGCATCTGTTGACCGCGCAGCTCTATATAATTTCTCACCACCTCGGCCTGCAGAGAAACAAGGATATCACGCAAATCTTCATGGCTTGCAGCAAGGCTGGCCTCTGCTGCTTCAGTGGAGCGGCGAATACCTCCAAAAACATCCAGTTCCCAGCCCGCATCAAAACCAAGCTGAAAAAGGTCCCGGCTTCCCCCCGATGCAGAACTGTTGTCACTGCTCCGGCTGTGGGTTGCTGCCGCACCACCGGTTATCGATCCGGTTGCACCAGCTATGATACGCTGTGTCCGGGCTTCCCGGATGTTCGCTTTGGCAATTCTGAGATTGTTATTGGAAGCGACTGCCCTTACCACCAGTGTGTTGAGCAGCGGGTCACCAAACAGCGTCCACCACTGAGCTGTCTGCCTGCTGGCGGGTTGAGAAAAATCGGTACCAAGTTCCTGCCATTGCCCCGGCATATGCGTAGTCGGAGTCTCATAGTCAGGCCCAACCGGCGCACAGGCGGCCAGAGCAACAAGGCAGAAAAAGACCAGGGCAAATCGAGATTTGCCAAAGTTTTTTTGACTGTTTTCCCTGGGGCTTGTTTGTGAAAGAGAAATCTGATTCTTCAAAGGATCCAGCATGTTGAGCTACTTATATTCGGAGGTACCAGTATTCTTTCTGCAATAGCAGTATACTCAGTTGATTGCTTCCCGTACAGATAATGATTTTCAGCAGGCCCACTTTTATTTTTTATAAGTTTTCTCAGTTCATCCGCCGCGTCATATGGCCCTGACGGGTGCTCTTTGTAGTACTCGCTTGACGGGTGCTCTTTGTAGTCACCGTGCAGTGCGGGTAAGTTTTTTCACGAAACAAGTTCCTTTAAAAAAGCACAAGAAGACTGACAATTGGCCACTAATCCCGCCCAGAAGCGTTGCGGGACTATGTTCAGTACCCCCTTGAGGGGTGTAAGTTCCTTCACGAAATAATATTCTTGCAAAGAGCGCAAGAATATTATTTCTAACTCACTAATTAATATTCAGCTCACCCAGCTGGCCCATTTGCCCTAAGATCCAGTGGATCCGGCCTTGAATGTAGGGACTTGGCGGATTAGCGCTGTACTCGCGAGGATTAGGTAAGACAGCCGCAATTGCTGCGGCCTGTGTTCTTGAAAGATTTCGGGCATCTTTTTGAAAATAATGTCGGGAAGCCGCTTGCGCGCCATAAATTCCGTTGCCCATCTCTATACTGTTCAGATACACCTCAAGAATACGTTGTTTACTCCAGACAATCTCAATGAGGATGGTAAAATACACCTCAAGCCCCTTGCGAATCCAGCTCCTGTCAGGCCAGAGAAATACATTTTTTGCAGTTTGCTGTGAAATTGTGCTGGCTCCGCGCAGACGTCGTCCTCTCTTTTTCGAAGCTTCCACCGAACGTTCAATCGCTTTAATATCCAAACCGAAATGATTCATAAAATTCTGATCCTCGCTGCAGATCACCGCCAGGGCCAGGTTTTTAGAAATGGCATCCATCGAAACCCAGGAATGTTTCATTCGCACATCTTGACCTGCCAGCACCTGTTCAACGGAACGGATCAGCATAAGCGGCGTAACAGGAACAGGAATAAACCGAAATAAAACAACAAAAAAGAGGGTCGAGCCAAAGAACCAGATGGCGGCTTTCCACAAAAATCGAGATATTTTATTGCTCACCTGCCTCCCTGTCTTATTTCGTAGACTCTCTTTAGGACCGGCATACCTGACAACACGCAACCGCCCTCGCCTCTCCTTCCTCAATGCGAAAACGCTTCGTTCAGAGCACTGCCCTGTTCATGGTTGTTTACCAACCGGTGAAACCATCCGGCTATTGCGTCATCTTCAAGAGATCGGCCAAAGTCAGCCCAATGCAATTGCACGTCAGGCAAAGAGGTGTGCACTACCGCGAGGATATCATCGTCTTCCATCAATTCCCGGTTGCAGCAATAAAATGACAAAAGATCGGCAAGCTGGATAACATGAGCAAATTTTTTTTCCTTTACCGCATCTTCAGGCCGGTGGTGATAGGCAACCGCGGTAATTAAATTTTCCGGGAAATACCATTTTTTCAGCAACTGCCCACCTAACATATCGTGGGTAAAAGAATACATCTGCAACTCATCGTACAACGTCTGCTCATTGCTCAATCCGGCCATCCAGCGTTCGGGGCCATAGTCCTCTGCAAAAGTCTCCAACATGATCAGTTTGCCTATATCATGAATAAGACCGCCCATAAAGGCGATTTCAGGAACAATATGCAGATCCTGGGCGATAATCCTGGCGGCCATTCCACACGCGAAGGAATGCGTCCAGAATCGGTCGACAAAAGGTTTGTGCTGTCTGGCTAACTTGCTGAATGAATTGATGAGCGCTTTTGTCAAGGCAATTCGCTGCACTTCGTTGAAACCCAGAATCACGACAGCCATCCTGAGGGAATCGACTTTTTGGGGACGCCCGAACAGGACGGAATTGGCGATCTTAAGAATCGTCAGGCACAGAGACTGGTCTGAATGAATGGTGTCGACAACATCTTTTACCGAACAACCAGGGTCATTGGTTACTTTCATCAACCTGGTCACCGTCATCGGCAGAACTGGAAACGAGTCGATATATTGTTTGATCAGCTCAGATTTGGAAGTTTTCATGTGCCGGCTTGTTAAAAGAAGGTTCCTCTTACCCGGATACGCCCTGCAGGTACCATAGGCATCACCTTGCCAAATACAGAATTTTACACCACCTTCAGTATATAGACTAGAAGAATTATCTCTCTTTTACCGCGCCATCAGCAAAAATAAGCCTCCGAGGCAATCTGTGGTCTGTGACATCTCAGGCGGCCCGTCGGCTTGGCGGGGAGTGGGGCAACACTGGTTTTGTCGGTGGATGTTCGTGCTCACCCGGCTTACAGGAGGGGTTTGCGCCAGACAATTCGAGCAGTATGCCTACCTTTAACAGGGCGTCCCGCAACGCCATGTTTATCGGCATGCGCATTGTCCCGAGACCGGGATGCAAAGTAGTTATACGCATACCCGAATCAACAAAGAGGGGCAGCGGTGCACCTGGATCGGCAAGTTCAATTTCGTGGCTGCCGGCACTGGTTTTTTCTTTCATCACCCGACACATTGCCAGCCGTGCAATCCCCTGCCTGTCGCGGTTGCCGGCAAATCCGAAGAGTCGGCAAACCACTGCCCTGTATTTATATTCGGTGCATCCCCAGAGACCCGCGTCAGTCATATCCGGACGATACAAAATACACCGTTTGTCATTACCATTTTTCTCAAGCCGTTTCAGAATAAATTCCGCCCGCAGGGTACGAAACAACTCGAATGCCAGAGGAATACACTCCAACACCGTTGCCTCCACCTTTTCCGACAGACAGCAATGGCCGCAGCCGTCCGGACAGGAAAGTCCCGTCCGGGAAGCAAATTTGGCCACAGCCACATCCAACACCCGATACACCTCGAGAACCTCGAACTCCAACTGCTGCAGCATAAGAACAGCGCGATCGCCTGTAAATTTTTGAAAAACCCCGAAGATTCAAGTTCGTAGCAGATTGTTTTCTCGTTTATTACAGGAAAAAAATCCAGTCAAGAGACTTTTACGCCGGCTCTCATCGATTACCGGGGGTTCGGGAAAGAATGTCTGAAATGTTCTACCAGTGAAGGCTCAGTTACTTAAATGATTGCAAAAGATAATGCAATGTCGATCTCGATCATCCAATGAATTACCAGAAGTCGTTCACGGGAAAACGAAAAGCCAGATCGCCTTGCAAACTGCAAAAATTTGCCAGGGACCACAAGACACAAATGACGAATACCGATTAAACATGGGCATCCTCAACCTTGGTTGATTCGATCATTTTAGTAAAGCCTTCAACAGGAAGCGGTTTGCTGAAATAGTACCCCTGATACACTTTACAGCCTTTTCTGTTGAGATAACCGAGTTCCTGTTCGGTCTCTACCCCCTCGGCAATAACCTCCAGACCCAGATTGTGGGCCATCATAATGATAGTATCGACCAACACGATATCATGCCTGGCATCCTTGATATCATTGACAAAAGAACGATCAATCTTAAGCGTATTCAGCGGCAGGCTCTGCAGATAGCTCAGAGAGGAGTAACCGGTACCGAAATCATCTACAGAGAATTTAATGCCCATCTGCTGGAGCAGCATTATTTTCTGGACAATATCACTCCCGGTAGAAACAAGACTTCCTTCAGTCAGTTCGATCCCCAGATGGTGAGCATCAGCTCCGGTCTCGCTGAGAACAGCGATGACCTTGGCGACGAAATCAGGGACATCAAATTCTTTCCCGCTGATATTGACGGAAATAGTCTGTGCCTCGCCAAGCAGGCCGGCATCCATCCACTTCTTGATGTCCCGGCAGGCCTCTCGTAATACCCATTGACCGATCTCCAGCATAAGCCCGGTGTCCTCAGCTATCTCGAGAAAATCGCCTGGAGGGACAATTCCTCTTTCCGGATGATGCCAGCGGAGCAAAGCTTCTGCCCCGAGAAGTTTGCCAGATATATCAACCTGCGGTTGATAGAACAGGATAAATTGTTTTTCTTCCAGGGCTTTTCTAATCTCGGTATTAAGGCGCAACCGTTCATCGGCAGCCTCCTGCATAGTTGGAAGAAAAAAGTGAACGGCATTACGACCGGCAGCCTTGGCCCGGTACATTGCGGTATCTGCCTGTTTGAGAATATCATCGACGCCTTTATCGTCCTTTGGAAAAAGAGTGACGCCGACGCTGGGAGTTATTTGCAAATCCCGCCCATCTATCTTGCAAGGGGCGGAAACGCAGAGGCAAATCTCTTCTGCAATGGACCGTGCCTTATGGGCGGCAAGCCCAATTGAGCTATCCAGCTCGGTGAGAATAATAATAAATTCATCTCCGCCCATCCGGGCGGCGGTATCTTCACGTCGAATACATTCGGAAATCCTTTTTGCCACAACCTTGAGCAATTCATCGCCCACCGAATGCCCCAGCGAATCGTTAATCGTTTTAAAATTGTCCAGGTCAAGGAACAACAGCGCACCATAATGACCATGCCGCCTGGCTCTGGCTATTTCATTATTCAGGTATTCGAGCAGCAACCGGCGATTAGGCAGCCCGGTCAGGGAGTCATACGAAGCATAATATTCGACCTGCTCCTCGGTCAGTTTTTTTTCGGTGAAATCTTCAATAATACCAACCCCGCCGATGATGGTCTGATCCAATGAACCTATTGCTTTAAAAAAAGCCCGGATAGGCGTTGTTGCGTCACCGGTAACGGAGGTGTAATTGCCTTCATAATACCCTTCACCAATTGTAAGAGAATCCCTGATGGCCTTGAGCATTTTTTTTTCCTGGAGCACGTCAATCATCTTTACGCCGATAAGCAGCTCCTGTGAAGAACCAAGGATCCTGAGCAATTCCTCATTACAGTCGATAATTACACTGTCGGCATCATAGTGAATGATTCCTAAAGGAGCATTGGTAAAAATATGCCTATACCGCTGCTCGCTGACTTTGAGAATTTTTTCCCGATCGATACTTTGCAGCCGTAGCTGAATATTTTCCCGCAGGTTTTTACTGATTTTCATTGCACCGATCAGGGTGACCGCCCAGAAGAGAAAGACCAGGAGCCCCTTAAACATGCCTTCGCCAGTGCCGAGAGTCAGCATTTTTATGGTCAGCGGCAGGAGCAGCAGAGTTACAAATCCAGTAATAACCGGCAAAATCGGGCAGAGTGAAAAAACGCCCCCACCCGCCATCCCGACCAGAATGACGATAAACATTACCTGGTGTGAGAGACTGTAGGTGGGAAACAAGAGAAACGAGGCCGCTCCCCATACCGCAGCTATGGCATAGGTACCAATCAGAAAACGCCGGAACCAGTACTCTTCATTGAAGACTTTTGCCTCTTGTTTGGTGAAGAGCAACAAAAGACGAATTCTGAGTACGGAAATAGAGAAAAACACCGCCATCCAGCCAACAAGGACAGAATGGTCAACGACGGCCCATAACGCACAGCATAAGAGCGCTGCACATAAAACAGAAACAATTACCGGTACCATTGAGTTGACAAACAGCAACTGTACCTGTTCTCTAAATACTTTAGTTGCTGTGTGTTTCAACATTGCCATAAAGCCGGAAAGTAATAAGATCAATCATTCAACTGGAAAAAGCTTCTTTAAGAGTACAACCCTGCTCATAATTGTTTACCAGCCAAGTAAACCATCCATGTACTGCGTTGCTCTCCCATGACAATCCGCAGCTTTGCCATGTAGATTGTATATCGGGCAGAGAATTGTGAATTGCTGTCATGAGATCATCTTTTCCCATCGAAGCCTGATTGCAGCAATAAAACGAAAGGATATCGGCCAACTGAACAACAGAGGCAACACCTGTTTCCGAGGTTGCTTTATCAGGGCAATGATGCGCTTCAACAGCTGCAATAAGGTTTCCCGGGAAGAGCCATTTCCGCAACAGATGTCCCCCGACCCGGTCATGGGTGAAAGAGAACATCTGCAGCTCATCACGGCAAATTTGCTGGCTGCTGAAGGCAAGCATCCAGTCCAGGGCATAGTCATCAGCAAAAGTTTCCAGCATGATCAGTTTTCCTATGTCGTGAATAAGCCCTCCCATAAAAGCGATATCAGGGGAAATATGCAGATCTTGCGCCATAATCCGGGCCATCATGCCACAGGCAAACGAATGCTCCCAGAACTTATCGATTGAGTCTTTGTGCTGCTTGGCTACTTTGCTGAACGAATTGATGAGAGCCTTGGCCAAGGCAATTCTCTGCACTTCACTAAAGCCAAGAACCGACACAGCCGTTTTGATTGAATCAACCTTGTGGGGACGACCGAACAAAACAGAATTTGAAATTTTCAGAACCGTCAGACAAAGGGATTGGTCGGTAAGAATAACATCTATGACATCTTGCGCCGAACTTGCCGGGTTACTGGTCACTGTCATCAGCCGCATCACCGTTACAGGAAGAACGGGAAAGGAGTCGATATGCTGTTTGATCAGTTCATGCCTTGTTGTGTCCATATTTTTTCTTTTATAGTTCCTCTTAAAAAACAGTTCTCAGCAGAAATTATCCTCCGCATCAAACCTCACTATATCACAAGGTGGTCGCCTTTACCTAATTGACGGCGGAAAAATTAGTTGATTCATTTTTTTATTCAAAAGCGGGGTTTGATGTTTCTGGCAAGTGACGGGAGAAGAGCAGGATCAGTGACAATAACCGGAGAGGGGAAATCGACAGGTTTACTCGCTGCAATGGGAAAACAGAAAGGCGGCGGAAACAGTCCAACACCGCCCGTATCTGTCATAATTTTTTTTGCTATCTGCTCAATCAGCCGTTTGAAGCACCGATTCCGGGGTGCCGTTCATCTGGACAAGAGGAAAACTGAGGACAAAGGTCGTCCCCACGTCTGGAGTTGACTGGACATCGATATAGCCCTGATGCGCCTCGACGACCTCTTTTACAAGAGCCAGGCCAAGTCCTGAACCGGTAATATGCCGGGTGGCCTTGCCCTTCACCCGGAAAAAGCGATCAAAGATATGCGGAATATCTTCCTTGCTGATCCCAATCCCTGAGTCCTGCACCGAAAAATTGGCAAAGCCTCCGGAAACCGACGTCGACAGAATCACCTGCCCTCCATCGGGGGTATACTTGACGCTGTTGGAGACAATATTCATCATCGCGGTGCGCATATGGTCATAATCCACATTAAACCACCACTCCTCACCACACGGCTCGTAACTGAGGCTTATTTTCTTCGCATCCGCCTGTGGCTTGGTAATCTCGATCACCTCGCGGATCATATCCTCGCCTTTCACCGGCTCAAGGTTGAAGACAACGGTACCACTCTCCAGTTTTGACAGATTGAGCAGGTTATCAATAAGACGCAGCAGATCCTTGGTTCGGGTAGTCATCCTTTTATGCAGCGCGTTGCAGGAGCTGGTCGCCTCATGCACACACCCTACCTGCAGGGCGTAGATCATTTGTTCGACAGAAGCCAGTGGCGATTTCAATTCATGGGCAACCATGGCAACGAAATCGGACTTCATCCGGTCGATTTCCTTATGGGCACTGACATCCTCAAAGGTCGTCACTGAGCCGATCACCTCTCCCTGCTCGGTGGTGACCGGAGAGCAGTAGGCGCGCAGGTATTTTCGGGAAATAGATCCGGGAGCGAACTCCCTGGTGACGACCACCGATTTACTCACCGCCTCTTTAACCATTGCCGCCGCAGCCTGATCCCGGATAGAAGCTGAAAGGGGCTTGCCGATTACCGGATCGGTCTGTATCTCGAGAATCTTGATCGCCGCAGGATTATGCAATACGACAACACCGTCCGCATCGGTTATGAGGACCGCCTCGGCCATACAGCTGAATACTGATTTCAGGCGGCTCTGGGACTTATCGATTGCCTCAAGCCCACGATTTTTCTCCTCTCGCAGCTGTTCAGTTTCGGCGCGCATGGACAGTTTATCAATAGCCCGATCGACCACCACCCGGATATAATCTGGAGTAAACGGCTTGCCGACAAAGTCAAAGGCACCTTGCTTCATGGCGGTGACAGCTTTACTGACCGTGGCAAAACCGGTTATGACGATAACCTGCACATGAGGTTGATTTTCCCGTATCCAGTCAAGGACCCCAAAACCGTCGAGACCAGGCATCATAAGATCAGTCAGCACGATATCGAACTCCTGCTCCTTTAACAATGCCAGGCCCCGGTCTCCGTCTTCAGCCTTCACTATATGGTAGCCTCTTTTGGACAGGGCTCGTTCGACACCTTCCCGAATCACCTTTTCGTCATCGATGATAAGTATGCGCACTTTATCCATAGCATTTTCCCGGTTGCTGAGGGGCGAAAATTCAGTGTTTGCCGCTCCTCGCGCCATGCACGAAAGGAGCGGCAGGAGAGCTGTTTATTTCAACCAGCTTTTAATCAGTTCGAGCAATTCAGTCGGTTCAACAGGTTTCGGCATATAATCCTCCGCTTCGCTTTCCAGCATGTCCCGATGGGTATAGGTGCTGGTTGTCACCCGGTCGGCGACGGCGGTCAGGAGAATAACCGGGATCTTGGCGGTTTCCTTATTGCTTTTCAGTTTGACACAGGTTTCGTGGCCGTTCATGACCGGCATCATCACATCCAGAACAATGAGATCAGGTTTTTCTTCCGCAACCGCTTCAAGCCCTTCTTTGCCGTCATAAGCCACCCTCACGTCATAACCGCCACTTTCGACTATTACTTTGACTGCCTCAACAAAATCAGGATCGTCGTCAACCAGCAGGATCTTTTTTTTCTCAGCCATTTCTTTCCTCCGTTATGAGTGCTCAATGAATATTTTCTCTTTCTTCCTCTTTCTTTACTCCACGACAGGTCGGGGCAGCAGTCCGGCACCGCCAACGATTTCCGCCAGTTTCTCCTCCCATTCGATGGCCATTACATGGACACCGGCAATCCCCTCCATCTCTTTCAGTTCCTGGATCTGTTCAATGCACATTTCGATGCCTTTGGCGGCCTGTTTGTCTTTCGGCTCGGCAGCGATACGGTTGACGACTTCATCGGGAATATCCATACCGGCAACCATCTTGCGCATGAATTTTGCCATACCCGCTGATTTCAACGGGGTGACGCCAGCGAGAATCTTTATCTTTTCAGGCAATCCCTCTCTTTTGGCCAGCTCCATATATTTTTTAAATTTCTCCATATTATAGATGCATTGGGTCTGGACAAAATCAGCTCCGGCCTCCATCTTCAATTTCAGGCGCGGCACCCGGATCTCAAAGGGATCAGCAAAGGGGTTGACCGCACAGCCGATATAAAACATCGGTGCCCCCTGAAGTTTATCCCCGGAAGGGAAAACCCCGTCATCGCGCATGGTTTTGGCCAGATGAATCAACTGCATCGAATCGATGTCAAAGACATTTTTCGACTGCGGGTCATCGCCGAATTTCTGGTGATCGCCGGAGAGACAGAGGAGGTTTCGCACCCCCATGGCCGAAGCCCCGAGCAGATCCGACTGCAGGGCAATCCGGTTACGATCCCGGACCACCATCTGGATAAGTGGTTCTATCCCTTCCTCTTTGATCAACAGACAGCCGGCCAGCGAACTCATGCGCACCACGGATGTCTGATTATCGGTAACATTGCAGGCATCGACGTTACCTTTGACGAAAGCCGCCTTTTTCCGGACGATGTCCGGATCGGCGCCACGGGGAGGACCGCATTCCGCTGTGACTGAAAAGTGGCCTGCCTCCAGTACCTTTTCCAGATTGCTTCCCGATTTCATTAGATCATGTCCTCCCTGATAATTCGGCGTGGACCGCCATCTCTCGAAGCACTCCAGCCCTTATACGGCTTCAGCTTGCCATAGTTTTCCATCTGATTCAGTGCAACCAAACGATCGATAATGAGCTGCCAGCCACATTTAACCTCTTTATCCACCTCACAAATCCCTTTTACCGAGCCACCGCAGGGACCATGGAAAAGCGATTTGGCACAACGGGTGACCGGACAAATGCCCCCGGTCAGATGCAGAACGCAGTCGCCGCAGCCCTGACATCTCTCCGACCATTCCCCCTGCCGTTCGGTGACCCCGAGAAAACCGGTATTGATGCCCGGCAAAAGCGGCGTAGTGGTAAATTTTTCGGCCAGAAACTGGATCCCGGCTCCGCAGGCAATGGACAAAACCGCCTGATAATCGCTGACATATGGCCGCATCTGCTCGACATACTCGGGGTCACACTGGCGCTCGAGGCTGACCTCTTTAATATTGATAGTTCTGCCCGCCGCTTCTCTCGCCAGCCTGAGAGTTGATGCCAGTATCTGGACCTCCTTTTCACCGCCAACACGACAGACAGTTACACAACCATGACAACCGGCCAGGACGATATTGTCATATGGCTCAAGCATCTCCATGATCTCTTCAATGGGTTTCGGTGTTCCGGTAATCATGTTGTCTCCTTCGCTGTTACGGCATCAGTCTTTTTTGCACCACGCACCAGATTGATGGGACTTGGCCCGATTTCCCGGACCTGATCAACAAATTCATTGGCAAAAGCGGCGAATTTCGAACCTTCTCCGGCACTGAGGTTGTACATTCTGATACGGTTGGGCCCTATTTTTATTCGCTCGAGAATTGCATACACCCGTTCAACACGGGCCCGGGCCCGTATGTTTCCCGAGACATAATGACAATCTCCCTCCAGGCAACCAATTACCATCACGCCATCCGCCCCATTTTCAAAAGCTTTCAGCAGCAGCGACTCGTCAATGCGTCCGGTACAGGGCAGCATGACGATACTGATTGCCGGGGGATACGATCTTCTCTCCGAACCTGCCAGGTCCGCGGCAGAGTACGCTCAGTGGCGGCAGGCAAAAACGATGACACTGGGTGAAAAGTCATGCATGGTTTTTATTCCTCCAGAATATTAGTGACTTAGAAATAATTTTCTGGTGTTCTTTCCAAGAGAATTATTTCGTGAAGGAACTTACCCCGCAATGCCTTTGGGCGGGGTTAGAACTTCTCGCAACATCAAAAAAATCAGGACGCGCTGTACGATTCAATCTTTGCTCTTATATTTCTGTCGTCATATCGCCCCATGGTAATGGTCTTGGCCGGACATTCGGCCACACAGATACCGCAGCCCTGACAGAGGGCCGGGTTGATCTCTGCCGAATGCTGATCGTTGATAAACGGCACCCCGTATGGACAGGCCCGCACACAGGTCAGACAGACCGCGCAGTTGGCCGGATCGACTTTGGAGACGATCCCCGACATCTTCAGGCTTTTTTTCGACAAGAGCGTTGCCACTCGTGCCACTGCTGCCTGGGCCTGAACGATGGTCTCGGTGCTGCTTTTGGGTCCATGGGCCGTACCGGCCATAAACAGCCCTTCACTCGGCAAATCGACCGGCCGCAACTTGGCATGGGCCTCGATAAAGAAACCGGCTTTATTTCTCGGCACCCGCAGCATGGAAGCGAGCTCTTCGGTTTCTCTCGGTTTCATACCGGTTGACAGCACCAGCAGATCGGGCTGCAACCGGACCGACAGGCGAATGGACGGATCGGTTACGCTAATGTCAACCCCTGCCTCGTCAACATTGATCCTGACCGGATTCGTCTCCGGATCAAAGCGGATGAAATTTATGCCCGCCTGCCGTGCCGCCCGGTAGTCTATTTCTCCCAGACCGTAACAGCGCATATCGCGGTACAGCACGTCGACTCGGGCTTTAGGAAACATCTCCTTGAAGCGCAGGCCATTTTTCACCGCGTGATTGCAGCAGACCCGCGAGCAGTACGACAGATGCTCCTCATCACGGGAACCGGCACATTGCAGCATGACCACGCGGGCGTGCTGCCGGGCATCGAGACTGCCGTTTTCAAGTGCGGCGCCGAAATCGGTCTGGGTCATGACTTGACCAAGCGTTCCCAGACCGTGAATTTCCGGCCGATGTTCCTCTGCCCCGGTGGCAACGAGGATGGCGCCATGCTTCAGCGTCCTGGTGGCTCCGGAAGGCATCACAATATCTGTCTGAAAAGAGCCGACAAAACCGGACTGCTCCACCACCTCGCTGCTGGTAAAGACCCTGATCCGCTCATCGGCGGCTATCTTTTGTTTTAATGCATCAAGAAAATCAGCAAATTTACGGCCATCAACGCTCCGCTGAAGGTTCAACAGCTGGCCGCCCAGCTGCGCTTCCCGTTCAATCAGGTAGACACCAAAACCCTGACGGGCCGCTTCCACCGCCGCAGTCATCCCGGCAACCCCACCCCCAACGATAAGCAGCCGGGAATCGACAGCAAACTCCAGCTCGTCCAGAGGTACTCCGGCGGTGGCATTGGCGACCGCCATCCTGGTCAGTCTTTTTGCTTTTTCCGTGGCCAGCTCCGGATCGTTGGGATGGACCCAGCTGCACTGATCGCGGATATTGGCCATATCAAAAAAGTATTTGTTCAATCCGGCCTGCTGCAGGGTCGATTGAAACAGCGGCTCGTGGGTCGTCGGCGAACAGGCGGAGGTGACCACCCTGTTCAACCGGTGCTCTCCGATAATCTCGCGCATTCGTTCCTGCGAATCCTGCGAACAGGTGTAGAGCGGATGTTCCGCATACACTACCCCAGGCAGGGTTCTGGCGTATTCGGTCACTGCATCGACGTCGACCACCGAGGCTATATTGGTACCGCAGTGGCAGATGAAGACCCCTATCCGCAGCTCGTCGTCGGGCCCCGGAGTCCGCTCGGGCGGGAGCGCTTCAATAGTAATCAGGCTCCCACGGGCCTCGGCAAGACTGGCAGAGGCTGCTTCAGCGGCAGCCGAGGCCTCGCAGACCGTCTCCGGGATATCCTTTGGTCCACCCACGGCCCCGCTGACAAAGACTCCCGGCCGGGAAGTTGCCAGCGGCTGATAGCAGTCGGTGACGGCAAAACCATAACGATCAAGCTCAATATCAAGTTTGCCGGCGAGATTTTTGGTGGATTGCGATACCTGGATGCCGACCGAGAGCACCACCATGTCAAAGACTTCCCTTTGTCTTTTGCCAGATTCGTCAACATAGCGCAGCTCAAGATCACCGGTAAGAGGATCCTCAAAGATCCTGCTGACCATGGCCCTGACGTAGCGAACATTATGTTCTTTGGCGCGGGTCACATACTGGTCAAAGTTTTTCCCGAAGGAACGCATATCTATATAGAAGATCGTCGGTTCGATGGAGGAGTCATGTTCTCGGGCAATGAAAGCCTCTTTGGTGGCATACATGCAGCAGACCGACGAACAGTAATCGCGGTCACAGGAATGGTCGCGGGAACCGACACATTGGATCCAGGCAATTTTCTGTGGGTGTTTTCCGTCACCAGGTCGGGCAACCGTGCCTGAGGTCGGCCCCGAGGCGGACAGAAGCCGTTCGAATTCGATGCTGGTCAGTACATTTTTATAAAGACCGTAACCGAACTCCCCGCGCAGGCGGGCGTCAAACACCTCGATCCCCGGAGAAAAAATGACCGAACCGATATCTATTTTTGTTTCAGTCAGACGGTGGTCATAGTGGATGGCCCCGACGCCGCAAATCGTCGCGCAGGTGCCGCAGGCACCGCTATTGAGTTGTACGCAGCTTTTCTCGTCAATTACCGGGACTCTTGGTACTGCCTGGGGATAGTGGATATTGACCGGTTTTCGCCCGTTCAGCCCTTCGTTAAAACGATTGAGCAGTGGCCGCGGCGTTCGGTTGGTTACCTGGTCGATGGTGAGATAGTTTACCGGACAAAGCGACACACAGGCCCCGCAGACCTGACAGATATCGACCCCGGCCTCGATGCCTTCTTCAACCATCTTCAGCGCGCCGATGTTCATCACTTTTTCACATGTTATGGCGCAGAGACCACAGCGGATGCAATCTTTTGCTTCAGACCCGGCAAACTCTTTCTTCAGGCTTACCGATCTGGCATAGACCGCGGCACCGATACTTTTTTCCAAATCCGGTGCATCAGCAACCCTGATCGCCAGGAATTTTTCAGGACAGGCCACCAGGCAGGCGCCGCAGCCGGTACATTTGTCCTGATCGATGACCGCCTTCTGCTTTTTCTCCCAGCTGATAGCCCCATGCAGGCAGGCCCGGTGGCAGATACCACACATGGCACAGGCTTCATCATCGACGGTAAAGGTCCATTTATGCGCGGAGGACGGCTGTGGCAGACTTGTTCCTTTAATAACTCTTTTCTCTTTAGCTTTTGCCCGAGTCTTTTTTTCTCCTTCCGCCGGTACTTCCGGGAAATAGGACAGCTGGGTAACCGGGCAGACAAATTCACAGAGGCCGCAGCCGGTACAGGCGGCAACATCGACATAGCGGGCATGGCGGACGATGGTCGCGGTAAAGTTCCCGGCATCACCGGTGAGGTCTTTGACCTCACTATGGGTGAAAAGCTGGATATTTTTATGGCGGCCCACCTCGACCAGCTTGGGGGAGACGATACACATGGAGCAGTCATTGGTGGGAAAGGTCTTATCCAGCTGGGCCATCTTGCCGCCGATAGCCGGGGAACTTTCCACCAGGTAGACCTTGATTCCGGCATTGGCCAGATCAAGCGCCGACTGCATACCGCTGATGCCGCCGCCGATCACCATCACTGCACCGGTTGGATTTTGCGTGCTGCCTGAAAAAGTGCTGAGGTTTCCTGTCATCGCGAATCCTCCTTGCTGCTTGATGCTCCCCCGACACCTGCCATGGCTCGCGGCAGAACAGCCGGGGAGATCAGATGAACCTTCTGCTGCCTGGCAGGATAGCTGCCGCTGAGCGCCGCTGCAATCAGCTCGGTGGCGTAAAATACCGGCATTCCGGCATCCGGGCCGCCACCCTGTAACTGACGACTTTCGACATTGGCCTGACACATCGGACAATCGGTAACCATTGCGCCGGCACCGGCCCTTTTTGCGGCCGTGACGATATCACCCGCCAGCTTTTCAGCGATGTCGGGCCTGGCCATGGTCAGACTGCCGGAGCAGCATTCGGTCCGGTGTGACCAGCTTACAGGTCTGGCACCAACGGCGGCAACGATCCGCTCCAGAGTTTGGGGCATTTCCCAGTCGGCGGCATCGGTCACCCGCGGATTGCGCAATGACAGACAGCCGTAGTAGCAGGCGATGACCATCTCATCGAGCCGGCAGGCAACCTGCTCTTTTATTGCGGCAAGTATCTCCGTTTCAGCCAGAAAGGTGCTGATATGGATGATCTCAAACGTTGGCGCATATTTTCTGGCATCTACATCCCAATACGTCGGATTCTCCCGCAGGGCTTTGTCCGCCGCCTTCAGTCTCTGAAAACAGGCGGCACAGGGAACAAGAATGTCGTGGCCCGCCTCAGCGGCAAGCATCAGGTTGCGGATGGGCAGGCGCAGCCCTATCTCATGGTCGGTCATATGGGCGGACGATGCCCCGCAGCAGTTCCAGTCGGGAATCTCAACCAATTCGACCGCAAGTTTAGAGCAGATTTCACGTACCGACTGATCGTAATCAAGGGCCGTCCCTTCAAGCGAACAACCTGGGTAGTAAGAGAGTTTCATCGGTCATACTCCTTGCCCTTGCCGGAAAATATTTCTTTAATTTCGGCTTTATTGTCAATTGAATGAGGAACCAGTTTGAGTTTGCCTTTTAAAAACATATTCAGGCCGAGTTTCATATCACCCATCAGATCTCCGGATTTGATCTTGTAATTGGCGATCATGCCGATCTCATACGCCTTGCCCCACCGGCCCACTGAGCCGAGAAACGACCCATGAAAGAGTGGAATCCGCGGCTCGGCAGGCGGTATGTTTTTTCTTAAGGCAAGCTCTCTTAAGACATCCATCAGGTGCGCAATCTCTATTTCGTTCGGGCATCTGGTGGCACAGGTTTCGCACGCCGCGCACAGCCAGATGGCATGGCTGTCCAGCAACCGATCTTCCTGACCGTAGGCGGCAAGCCGGACAACCTCCATGACATTCAGATCAAAAAAATCGCCAATGGGACACCCGGCAGAGCAGCGCCCGCACTGATAGCAGGCCTGCACGTCGATACCACGCGCACGCAATTTACCGAGGAATTTTTCACTCCGTTCATCTGGGGAAATACAGTTAGTCTCCATGGTTCTCTCCAGTCAAAGTTTCCATGACCACCGGAAACCTTAGGGTGAAGGTTGTTCCCGTTTCAGGCGAAGACGTTACCCTGATGGAACCTTTATGTTCCTTGACTATCGCATAGGAAACCGACAGACCAAGCCCGGTTCCTTCGCCTGTTGCCTTGGTGGTAAAAAATGGATCGAAGATTTTTTCCAGCAGCTCGTTGGCAATTCCCGGTCCCGAATCCTGGATAATAATCTCGTTGATATCCTGATTGGCCCTAGTTCTGCTGGTAATGCACAACCGGCCGCTGCCGTCCATGGCCTGGACCGCGTTGACCACGATGTTCATCACGACCTGGTTAAGCCTGATGGCGTTGCCGTAGATGGGTGGAAGATCCGCGCTCAGCTCCCGAATAATTTGCACATTTTGAAACAGCGGCTGGTGCTGCAGGATGGTCAGCGTTTTGACAATGACCTCGTTGAGATCGACCAACTCCATCTCGTAGGTGGTCTGATGGGAGAATTCCAGGAGGTCGGCGACGATGACCTTGCAACGCTCCGCCTCATGAATAATGGTCTGCAGATCACTTGCCAGCGGATGATCTGCTCCCAGCTCCTCTTGCACCAGATTGGCATACAGCATTATTCCGGACATCGGGTTGTTGATTTCATGGGCAACTCCAGCGGCAAGACGCCCCAGACCGGCCATTTTTTCCGACTGCAGCAGCATCCGGTGGCTCTGCTCCAGGTCTTCTTCAATCTGCTGCATGGCCCGAAGGTCGGTGAACAGACCAAAAGTGGCAATCTCCTGGCCGCGATCGTAAATAATCCCGCCGGAGAAACTGACCGGGATATCGCGACCATCTTTATGTTTAACTATCAGTTCGTGACGCAACAATTTGCCGTTGCCGCCGAAATGG
>JBBRDD010000090.1:0-17783 GCA_038204235.1 Desulfobulbales bacterium | reverse complement strand
GGCGCTCTCACTGTGTGTCTTTGTGGCGGTACCATTTTACGGCATTGTGGAACAGGGGCTGCCTGATTATCTGCAATCCTACATGAAGCCGACACCAATCATGCTGCCGTTCAATATCATCAGTGAGATTTCACGCACCCTCGCCCTGGCCATTCGCCTGTTCGGCAACATGATGAGCGGCACCATGATTATCGCTATCCTGCTGACGATTACGCCCTTTCTCTTCCCGATTCTGATGACGGTGCTCGGTTTGCTTACCGGCATGGTACAGGCCTATATCTTCAGCATCCTGGCCGCTGTATACATCGCAGCGGCTACCCAGGTCCGTAAAACAAAACCACCCACACCAAATGAACCAACATCACCATAGGAGCCTTTATGTATGACATGACTATTATCGCGGTGGCCTCAATCGTTATCGCCGGCATCACCACTGGCTTCGGCACCATGGGGCCTGCCCTGGCGGAAGGCAGAGCAGTCGCCACAGCACTCAGTTCGCTGGCCCAGCAGCCGGATGCCTCCGCGACAATCACCCGAACATTATTTGTCGGCCTGGCGATGATCGAATCCACAGCCATCTACTGTTTCGTGGTCTCGATGATCCTCATCTTCGCCAACCCATTCTGGAACCACGTAATATCCCAGACTGCGGGTAAATAAGACCATGTTAATCGACTGGTTCACCGTTGGAGCACAGGTAGTCAATTTCTCCATTCTGGTGTGGCTGCTGAAACGCTTTCTCTATAAACCTATCATCGATGCCATTGATGCCAGGGAGAAGCGGATAGCGCTGGAACTTGCGAACGCCGATGCAAAAGCGGCTGAAGCCCAGAAGGAACGTGACGAATTCCTGACCAAGAATGAAGAATTCGATCGACAACGAACGACGCTGCTCAGTAAGGCGACAGAGGAGGCGCATACTGAGCGCCAGCGACTGTTCGACGAGGTGCGACAATCCGCTGAGGAATTGCGGGTAAAACGACAGAAAGCATTACAAAATGAAGCCTCTTCCTTACAAGAGGCCATCAGTCGCCGAACCCGGCAGGAAGTTTTTGCTATCACGCGTAAAACCCTGACAGATCTTGCCACGACCAGCCTCGAAGAACGGATGGTCGAGGTGTTCACTCGTCGCTTAAGCGAGATGGATGATCAGGTGAAAACAGAGCTCGCCGCATCTCTTGCAAAAGCGTCTGAACCGGCAATCGTACGCAGTGGTTTTGAGCTGCCTCCGGAGCAACAGGCGATAATACAAAATGCGATCAACGAGACCTTTTCGGCTGAAATCCGCATCCGTTTCGAGACCGCACCCGACATCATCAGTGGCATAGAACTCGCCAGCGATGGCCGGAAGATTGCGTGGTCCATTGAGGAGTATCTGGTGTCCCTGGAAAAAGCCATGGACGAACTTCTGCAAGAAAAAAAGCAACCGAAAGTCAATAACGAGGCGCAGTCCGCACAAACCACTGAGGAAAAAACGAGTCAATAAAGATGGCAACTGAAAATCTTGAGAACCTCTTCGACACCACCTTTGCCGGGATACGCCAGGCACGGGAAACCTTTTCTCCGCAACTGCGGCTACGGGAGACAGGGACGATCATCAGTGTCGCCACCGGAATCGCCAAAGTTTCGGGCCTGCCCGGGGTGGGTTCCGATGAACTGGTGATGTTTCCAGGGGATGTTCTCGGTGTCGCTTTCAACGTGGACGCAAGCGAAATCGGCGTTGTTCTTTTTGGAGAACACTCACATCTGCATGCCGGCGATGAAGTGCAGCGTACCGGCCGGGTGATGGACGTTGGCGTAGGCGAGGAATTGTTGGGACGGGTGATCGACCCGCTTGGTCGCCCCCTCGATGGCAACGGTCCGGTGGCCGTGAGCCAGCGTCTGCCCATAGAACGTCGCGCCGCGGCCATCATGGACCGCGCGCCCGTCACGGAGCCGCTCCAGACCGGTCTCAAAGTCATTGATGCGCTCATTCCTGTTGGCAGGGGTCAACGAGAGTTGATTCTCGGGGACCGTCAGACAGGCAAGACCACCATTGCGATCGACACCATCTTAAATCAGCGCGGCAAGGATGTGCTCTGTGTCTATTGCTCAATCGGCCAGCGGGGATCGGCCATTGCCAAAGCCATGGCAACACTGCAGCAGAAAGGCGCCATGGAGTACACCGTTCTCGTCGTTACCGAGGGAAATGATCCGCCTGGTCTCTCGTATATCGCTCCGTACGCTGCGACCAGTATTGCCGAGTTTTTCATGGAGGCAGGTCGAGATGTGCTGATCGTTTACGATGATCTCACCCATCACGCACGCGCCTATCGTGAACTGTCGCTGTTGCTGCGTCGTCCTCCCGGACGCGAAGCCTTTCCAGGCGATATCTTTTACATCCACTCCCGACTGCTGGAGCGGGCAACGCATCTGCGCCAGGAGCTCGGGGGCGGCTCGCTCACCGCCCTGCCCATTATCGAGACTGAAGCACAAAACATTTCGGCCTACATTCCAACCAACCTGATTTCCATCACCGATGGACAGATCTACCTCTCACCTGCCTTGTTCGAACTCGGCGTGCTGCCGGCGGTTGATGTCGGCAAATCCGTTTCACGGGTTGGCGGCAAAGCGCAGCGTGCAGCCTATCGGACGGTGGCGGGAGACCTCAAGCTCGCGTATGCGCAGTTTGAAGAACTTGAGACCTTTTCCCGGTTCGGCGCTCGCCTGGATGAGGCTACCCGGACCATAATCGAGCATGGAAAGCGGATTCGCTTCTGTCTCAAACAGCCGGAATCCGAGCCCTTGGCGATGCCGACCCAGATCGCAGTGCTGTTGGCGTTGACCGGGAAACTCTTCGACAGCGTGCCGCTTGACCAGATGAAGGAGGCTGAACACGCCGTCCAGGAAGCAGCGGCCGACATCCCTGCAGAGGTCCTTCTGCGTCTGGATACCGCCGATAAGATGAGTAAAGAGGATCGTGAATTGATTCTTCACATCGCCCGTGAATCATGTGCACGTTTTCAGCGTAAAGCTGAATCCGGTCCTCAACCGGATGATCATGCATCTGACAAGATCAAACGGCCCAAACAATAACAAAGGAGTGACCACGAATGCTGACAATCCTCAGATATTGGTGGCAAGAAAAACGGTCGGAGGCGTGATGAGTGATACTATAGCGAGCCTGCGTCGACAAATAAACGGAGCCGGGGACCTGCAATCTGTTGTCCGTACCATGAAGGCTGTGGCTGCTTCAAGTATAGGTCAATATGAAAATTCTGTGCGTGCATTGAGCGATTACCAGCGCACCGTGGAGCTGGGCCTAGGGGTGTGCTTCCGGGAGAAAGGCTCTCTTGCTTTAACTGCCAGAGGTACGCTGCTCAAAAACAAACATACGATCAGTGCGGTCGTGTTTGGTTCAGACCAGGGACTGGTGGGCCAGTTTAATGATACGGTGGCAGGTTTTGCTGTGCGGACACTCTCAGTTCTGCCCAGCAAACCTGAGATATGGACGGTTGGTGAGCGCGTCCATGTCCATTTGGCAGATAGAGGAATGCAACTGATGGGACAGTTCACCGTACCAAACACCGTCAAAGCTATAACACCGTTTGTCGGGAAAATTCTCATGGAGGTCGGGACGCGTCACAGACTGGATGAAGGAGCTGAATTGTATCTCTTTTATCACCGGCCTGCCATCGGGGCCGTGTATACACCGGTCAGCCAACGGTTGCTCCCCTTGGACGAAGAGTGGCGAGACAACCTGGCCAAACGCGCCTGGCCATCGGGAAACCTTCCGGAGGTAATAGGGGACAGTAATACGACCTTGCAGAAACTCATCAGTGAATATCTTTTCGTCTCGATCTTTAGGGCATGTGCAGAATCGTTGGCAAGTGAGAACGCAAGCCGTCTGGCAGCGATGCAACGTGCCGACAACAACATTAACGAATTATTGGAGGACCTCGATAGAACATTCCATCATTTGCGCCAGAGTGCTATTGACGAGGAAATGTTCGACGTCATTTCCGGCTTCGAAGCGTTGAATGGGTAAGAAAACTGATCCACAACTATATTTCAACAAAACAAGGGTGACAATATGACAAAATCAGACCGCACCATGATACAAAAGATGGGAATCTGGATCGATCACAAAGAGGCAATTTTAGTCGCATTACAAGACGCCCAAACAACGATTGAGCGGATCGAGTCTAACGTCGAAGGCCACTTTCGTCCATCAGGTGGCTGGAAGGCCTCTGGAACTAACGTGGCTCAGTCAGTATCAAAAGAACAAACAGCGGACGAACGCCGCAAGCACCAGTTACATAATTTTTATCAGGAGGTAATCGAGGCGGCTGCCAAAATCGACACTCTCTACATTTTGGGCCCGGGAGAGGCGAAACTTGAACTGGCCAAAGAAATTAAGAAAATAAAAGGCCAACACGAAAGAATTGCAGCAGTCGAAGCCTGCGACAGCTTAACTGAAAACCAGATAGTTGCTCAAGTGAAATCCTTTTTTTCAGCACTAGAGTAGTTTTGACTTTATAATATTATAGAAATTGGCTGGCAGGGAAGGGACCTCTGAACAAATCTCCCTGCAGGTCCTGCCTTTTGATGCGGCACAGCTTTCTGCCATGCAGGCTGCAGAAAAAAATATCCTGGAGCTTGAAGAAAAGTTCCAGGATATTTTTGTGAGAACAGGCATAGTGCCATACCTGCCGAGCTGCTGGATAGTATCTCGGGCTTCGAAGCCTTAAAAACCGGCGGACACGGATCTACGCTACCCAGCCTACCGGTTCTTTTCCATCTCATTGATCCTGGCGGTGATTTTCATGATTGAGTCGGGATTAAGGGACATCGAATCAATGCCTTCCCGTACCAGAAATTCGGCAAAATCGGGATAGTCGCTGGGCGCCTGACCGCAGATACCGCTGTGGCGATTGTTGCGTTTGGCACCCTGGATAGCCATGGAGATTATCTTCATCACCCCGGCATCGCGTTCATCGAAATCGTGGGCGACCAGGGCCGAATCCCGGTCAACCCCAAGGGTCAGCTGGGTCAGGTCGTTGGAACCGATGGAAAAGCCGTCGAACAGCTTGCTGAATTCATCAACCAGCAGGACGTTATTGGGGATCTCGCACATTACATAGACCTCGAGACCGTTTTCTCCGCGTACCAAACCGTTTTTGGCCATTTCGGCCAGGACTTTTTCGCCCTCATCAACCCGACGGCAGAAGGGAATCATAATAATGAGATTGGTCAGACCCATCTCGTCGCGAATCCGTTTCATCGCCAGGCACTCAAGGGCAAATCCTTCCCGGTATTTATCGTCGTAGTAGCGCGACGCACCGCGAAAGCCGATCATCGGATTGTCTTCCTCCGGCTCGAAGTACCGGCCACCAAGAAGGCTGGCGTATTCATTGGTCTTGAAATCGCTCAACCGGACCACCACCGGTTTCGGATAAAAAGCCGCGGCGATGGTCCCCGCACCTTCGGCCAGTTTATCGACAAAGTAGTCCATTTTATTTTTGTACCCAAAGGTGAGGCCGGCAATTTTTTCCCGTTCGCTGTTGTCAGTCACCCGTTCGGGATGGACCAGGGCCATGGGGTGGATCTTGATATAGCTGTTGATTATAAATTCCATACGCGCCAGACCGACCCCGTCATTGGGGATTTTCGACAGGGAAAAGGCCATTTCCGGATTGGCCAGGTTGAGCATTATCTTGGTCTTCGGCCGCTTCGAGTCGCTGAGAATTACTGTCTCCACATGGAAGGGGAGCATGCCGTCATATACCGTTCCGTCATCTCCTTCGGCACAACTGACCGTCACCTTCTGGCCGGTACTGATCTTTTCGGTGGCGTCCATGGAGCCGACCACGGCAGGAATACCGAGTTCGCGACTGATGATGGCTGCATGGCAGGTTCTTCCGCCCTTGTTGGTGACAATGGCTGCAGCGGTTTTCATCACCGGTTCCCAGTCGGGCATGGTGGTGTCGCTGATGAGTACCTCACCCGGCTGAAAGGAAGACAGATGCGCCACATCGTCAATCTTCCGGGCTTTGCCGCTGGCAATCTTTTCACCCACACTCTTGCCCCGCGACAGTACCGGACCTTTTGTGTCGAGATGATAGACCTCAAGGATATTCAGAGATTTTTGCGATTCGACGGTTTCAGGCCGTGCCTGGACAATAAACAGCTCACCGCTCAACCCGTCTTTGGCCCATTCTATATCCATAGGCCGGTCCTTTCCGGCTTTCTCCGAGTAATGCTTTTCAATGGTGATCGCCTGCCCGGCAAGACGCAGGACGTCATCGTCGTTCAAGCAGAATCGCTTACGTTCCTTCTCGGGGACGTCGATGTTTTCGGTCAGGGCTTTTGAGCCAAACTGGCCATAGATCATCTTGATCTTTTTTTCGCCGAGATTTTTTCTGATGATCGGCCTGAACCCCTTTAACAGCGTAGGTTTGAAAACATAAAATTCATCGGGGTTAACCGCTCCCTGGACAACATTCTCGCCCAGGCCGTAAGCGCCGGTAATAAAGACCACGTCTCGAAAACCGGTCTCGGTATCGATGGTGAACATAACCCCGCTGCTGGCCAGATCGGACCGAACCATTTTCATGATGCCAATCGATAGAGCAACCTTGAAATGATCGAAGCCGTTATCTATCCGGTAACTGATGGCCCGGTCGGTAAACAGAGAGGCAAAACATTTGCTGCAGGCCTCTTTGAGGGCATCGTAACCGCTGACGTTGAGATATGTTTCCTGCTGCCCGGCAAACGAAGCGGTGGGCAGATCCTCTGCCGTAGCGGAACTTCGTATGGCAACGTGCGTTTGCGGGCCATACTCCTCGCAGAGCATGTCGTAAGCCGCTTTTATTTCCGTCCATAAATCATCGGGAATCCCGGCGGCAATAATAATCGTTCGTGCCTTCTTACCGCGTAGTGCCAAATTGTCGACATCCGTCTTGTCCAGGCCCGTCATGGCATCTTTAAGTTGTCCGAGTATTGCTGTCGAGTTCACCACGTGCCAGTACGCTGCAGCCGTTGTCGCAAAGCCATTGGGAACCTTTACCCCCTGGGGGGTAAGTTCACAGTACATTTCCCCTAAGGATGCATTTTTACCGCCAACGAGAGGGACATCCTCAAGAGTAACTTCTTTAAACCAGCGAATATAAGTGGGATCCAGTTTCATTTGTTTTTCTCCAAGACGGATTAAGCCGTCAGTTCTCACATTGAACGTTCGTAGCATTTTTTCAAGTATAACTTAATCGGCCAATATAATTGGATAGGCTGGGGACGATGCGGTCAGTAAAGGTTGTGTGCCTAGTCGTGAAGTGAGAAGAGCTCTTTTTTTTCTGTGAATAAAAGGAAAGTGCTTATCAAAATAGAGAGATTTTTCAGTTGCTGCTGCACCAGAATCTGCAGCAGTATGAACAGTTTTAGTAGTATCTTTTTTCATAGTTTTCTTTCTCCTTTTGTCTGCTGAGTTTTGTTTTCAACTACAGTCCGGAGGATCTTGCTTTGACCAACTTGATAACTGCTGCCTCGACATCATCACCGGAAAAAGGTTTGGTGAGCAAAAAATCGATTCCTTTGCCATGGATATCAGCAAAAGTAGTGTTATTGCCGTACCAGCTAATGAGGATTTTTATCGCCTCGTAGCAACGGTCGTTTACTATCTTGAAGAAAATGAGGCCATTCATGTCAGGCAATAATTCTTCACAAAGGATGATGTCATAAAGTTCGGTGTCAATTACCTTCAATGCTTGTGCACCATTTTCCACGGTGTCCAGGCGACAACGACGTGATCCGAAAAATAATGACAGCGACTTTCTGATCCCTTCATCGCCATCTATAAGAAGCATTTTTATTTGGGTTAAAATCAAGGTATTCCTCACTACCCCGCCAAAAAGCTACACGGGACAAGTTCCTTCACGAAATCACAAGCCATGGTTCTCGTCAGTATTGGATGTTGCAGAAACTATGCCAGCCTCTATTGTCTCGTTTACAGGTTGATTGGCGGTGTTTTTGAAGATGCGGAATGGCCTGTTTTCGGGATGTGGCTGAAACTGCTAAAATTGTTATTTTAAGTTGCAGATTTTTGCAGATTTTTCTTGGGTGGGGGATTAGTGGAGGTGATCCCGGCCTGGAATTTGGGGCCGGGATTTTTTTTGATTGTTTTTTTGGGGAGAATAACCTTGCGGTAGCTTGGGTAATCCCGCCTAACAGCTTTGCGGGATAAGTTTGGAGGTCGTCTCACTAATCCCGCCCAACAGCGTTGCGGGACTCTGTTTAGTACCCCCTTGAGGGGTGTAAGTTCATTCACGAAATAATCTTCTTGTAAAAAGCACAAGAAGATTATTTCTAATTCACTAAAATTCCCCCATATGAGCAAATTCAGCATTTTCAAGCCATTCCTGCGGTCTGGAGACGAAATCAATCACGTTTTCCAGAAGCCGGTAGTGGCGACGCTCTTCCTTGGCGAATGCGAGGAAAACTTGTTTTTCATCCGCAGAATCGGTTTCCGCCGCTTTTTTCTCATAGAAGGTATACGCTTCCTGCTCGGCTTCCATTGCTTTCTGGTACGCATCGGTTTGCGGAGTTTCGGCAGTTATATCCAGGCCCCCGGCATCTTTCAACTCAACGAATATGTTTTTCACCTTATCAAACACATTGCTCTCGCTGACCTTGACCGGAGTTTTTTCATAATACTTTTTGAAGGTTTTGTAGTGCTCTACTTCTTCGTCTGCCAGGGTCGTGAAAATCTTCTGCAAGCCGGGATTCTTGGTTTTTGCGGCAATTTGCCGATAAAATGCTTCCCCGTCTTTTTCCATCTGCATCGCAAATTCAAATACGTTCATGATAAGTCTCCTCATTTTTTTTAATGCGCTATGCGGCAACTGTCGCTGCGGACAAATCTTACCACACGAAACTTTGTGGCTATGTTATAGTAATACGACTCTAATAGTTAAAGAAATATTTCTGAAAACATAACTTCTTCTAACCTTATCCGGATGAGAAAATTATGAAATCTGCAGAAATCTCAAGCCTGGTCCTGCAAGCAATTGCCCAGATTGCCCCCGAAGCGAATCTTGAAAACCTGGATCCGGCTGCCCGCTTCCGGGACCAGTTCGATTTCGACTCGGTCGATTGTGTCAACCTTATGCAGCAGCTCCAGCAAGCGTTCAAGGTGAAAATTCCGGAAACAGACTACCCGCAGCTTACAACCCTGAACGGCTGCGTTGCCTACCTGGAAAAATTACCGGGCAGCAAGTGAGGCAAGCGAATGAAGGCGTTAGAGTTTGAGTAAAACCTGCTTAACCCCTGGGTCTTCCCGGTCCGATCTGATTTCAAAGTCGAATACGCGACAGAGCTTGAGCATCGATCTGTTGTCATTGAGGACCTCGCCGTAAATCTCGCCAATTCCCTGACTGCGGGCATACTCGATAATCCGCCGCAGCAGCATGGGCCCTAGGCCCAGGCCGGTCATGTCATGGAGCAGCATGATGGCAAACTCCGCCCGTTCCTTGTCCGGGTCGGCAGTGATCTGCACAACTCCATACAGTTCCGATTCTCCAACGGGATTTTTCCCTTCCACGACTAAAGACATTTCCCGGTCGTAATCGATCTGGGTCAGCCGCGCGGCCAGGCTATGCGACAGTGTATTCATCGGATGCAAAAACCGCAGACGGATCTCTTCCGGGGTGAGGCCGGCAAAGATATTTTGAAAATTCGGCTCGTCTTCCGGACGGATCGGCCGGATCAGCAGGAGCTGACCATCCGGCAGGCGCAGACTTTCTTCCAGTTCTTTGGGGTAGGGCAGTACAGCCAGCCGGTCTACTGGCGCACCTTCGGCCTTGACCACCTTGACGCGGGCATCGAGAGCCAGCACACCATGCTCATCGGCCAGCAGAGGATTGATATGCAATTCGGCAACTTCGGCAATATCACAGATTAATTGCGATACTTTTATTAAGCTCATTTCGATGGACTCCAGGTCCGCGGCCGGTATTCCCTGATATCCCTGCAAAAGTTTGTACACCCTGGTCTGCGATATCGCGTCATGAGCCAGATGCAGATTGAGGGGTGGTAAAGTGAGGGCTTTATCGCCGATTACTTCGGCGGCAATACCACCCTGGCCTACCATAAGAACCGGACCAAAAAGAGCGTCTTCGACCATACTGATCGTCAATTCATGGGCATGGGGACGATGCACCATCGGCTGAACCGTAAATCCCTGGATGTGTGCATCGGGCCGCAACTTCATCACCCGCTGCAACATGGCCGCACCATTCTCCCGCACCACTTCCGGGGTCTCAAGATTGAGACTGACCCCGCTTACCTCGGATCGGTGAATAATATCGGCGGAGAGGATTTTAAGAGCCGTTAACCCGCCGATTTTTCCAGCGAGCTCTGCCGCAGCTTCCGGACTACTCGCTGTATAGGATTCGACGAAGGGAATGGCGTAGGCGGTGAGGAGTTCCCTGGCTTCCGCGCTCGTCAGCCAGGCGCGATTTTCCGCCAGTGCGCCGGCGATGATCTGTCTGGCCGCAGATGTGTCCGGGGTAAAGGTTTCGGCGATGCTGGGCGGTGTTTCCATCAGCATTTGCTGGCTCTTCCGGTAGCGTACTATCTGCATAAACCCGCGCACAGCCTCGGTTGGGGTGGCATAAGTGCAAATGTTGTTTTGCGCGAAAATACTTCGGGCTTCGGCAACCGAGGCATCGCCAAGCCAGCAGGTCAATACCGCCTTCTGCCGGTAGGTAGAAGTTCGGCCATTAACTGTATGTATTACTGCCTCGGCCGTTGTGGTGGGGGAGGTCAGGGCGGTGGGGCAGTGGAGCAGTAGAATGGCATCAGTTTCTTTATCCTGATCGAGAATTCTCAGGACATCAGCATAGTGGTTGTCGGCTGCGTCACTGTCGATAACTATCGGATTGGTATGGGACCAGCTGACTGCAGGGAGTTTGTCAAGACTTTCCATGGTTGCCTGCCCAGGCACCGCCAACTGCCCGCCGCGCTCTATCAGGGTGTCGGCGGCCATGACGCCAATGCCGCCGCCATTGGTAACAATTGTCAGGCGGTCCCCGGATACCTGCCTGGTCATGGCAAGAGTCTGGACCGCATCGAATAAGGCCTGCAAATCTTTGACCCGCAGTATGCCTGCCCGCCGGAATACAGCTTCATACACTGCATCGGAACCGGTGGTTACTCCAGCAGCGGAGTCTGTCCGCCGGCTACTCTCAACATTACCGCCCGCTTTTACCACAATAACCGGTTTATTGCGGGCGGCAGCCCGGGCAGCGGACAGGAATTTTCGTGCATTGGTAGCGTGTTCAATATACAGCAGGATAGCCCGGGTGGAGTAATCGTTCGCCAGATAATCGAGCATATCGCCAAAATCAACATCGGCCATATCTCCCAGGGAGACACAATGGGAAAAGCCGATTTTTCGTGAGGTGGCCCAGTCCAGAACTGTTGTCAGGACGGCCCCGGATTGCGACACAAAGGCAAGGTTTCCGGGCAGGGGATGAATATGGCCAAAACCGGCATGCAGGCCGACTCCGGGTACCATGACGCCCAAACAGTTTGGCCCGAGAATGCGCAGCAGATACGGCCGGGCTGCACTTAACATGGCGCTGTTTAGTTTCCGGCCCTGTGGTTCAACGATTGTAGAGAGCCCTGAAGCTGTGACCACCGCCGCTTTTGTGCCCCGCTTACCAAGTTGGTCAATCAGCCCCGGCACTGTATCCGGCGGCGCGGCAATCACCGCCAGGTCAGGTGCCAGAGGGAGGCTGGCAATATCCTGATAGGTGGCAATACCTTCGCTGTTTTGGTTTATATGGTTGATTGGAAATATTTCGCCCTTGAACCCGGCACCGAACACATTACTGGTCAGCACGCCAGCAACGGTTCCCGGGGTCTGGCTGGCTCCGATCAGGACTATCGACTTCGGGTCAAAGAGGAAATTGAGGTTTCTCATCGTCATAGGTGCATCTCCGGAAAACTATTTTTTAGTATTACTCTCTACCTCCAGCGTTGAAATATCGCCTTCCGGTAGTCCCATTTCCCTGGCTTTTAACAGGCGTCGCATGATTTTCCCGGCCTTGTTCTTGGGAAGATGGGTCTTGAATTCAATCTCTCTTGGGGCAATCGCCGGGCCAAGCAGACGGCGGGTAAAGCCGATCAGCTCCAGACGCAGTTCATCATCGGCAGTAATGTGCGGCTTGACAGCAACAAAGGCTTTGACCAGCTCTCCCAGCATGGCATTGGGTTTACCGATCACTCCGGCTTCGGCTACCGCCGGATGGGTCATCAAAAGACTTTCCACTTCAAAGGGACTGACCAGATGACCAGCTGTCTTGATGATATCGTCGGCCCTACCGACAAACCAGAAATACCCGTCGGCATCCCGCCGGACGAGATCGCCGGTGAGGTAGTAGTCGCCAATAAAGCATTTATTATATCTTTCCTCTTCATGCAGATAGCCGCGAAACATCGACGGCCATCCGGGACGCAGGGCCAGTTCTCCCTGGACGTCGCTGTCTTCGACAATTTCTACCGCACCATCAGATCGCCGCACGATAGCCGCTTCAATACCCGGCAGGGGACGGCCCATTGACCCCGGCCTAATCTCCAGGGCAAGATAGTTGGCGATCATGATGCCCCCGGTCTCCGTTTGCCACCAGTTGTCGTGGATCGGCAATCCAAGCATATCACGCCCCCATAACACAGCCTCCGGGTTGAGTGGTTCGCCCACACTGTGAATGGCCCGCAGGTGTTGTAAATCAAAGGTTTCAAGAGGTTTTATATCCAGACACATTAATCGGCGAACGGCAGTCGGCGAGGTATACCAGACAGTGACCTTTTGATTTTCCAGGATATGGTACCAGCGCTCTGCATCAAATTCTTCCGCATCGATGATATTGGTGACCCCGCACACCAGCGGGGCAATAATGCCATAGGAGATGCCGGTGACCCAGCCGGGATCGGCCGTGCACCAGAATATGTCGTCCGGATGAAAATCCAGCACATATCTGCCGGTGATATAATGGGTCAGTATGGCCTTATGCGCGTGCAGAGCTCCCTTGGGCATGCCCGTCGTTCCACTGGTAAAGTGCAGCAGGGCGATATCTTCCGGGTCGGTTGGCGGAATGGTAAAAGAAGGGGAAACATCGGCCATTTGGCCGGGCAATGACCACACCCCTTCCTGCAGATCTTCTGAGGCATCGGCAAGCAGCAAATGCTCCAGCTTTGGCAGGCGCTTGCGCAGGCCTTCAATTTTCTGCTGATAGAGCCGGGTAGTAGTTACTAAAACCTTGGCATCTCCGCGCCGCATGCGTTGATAAATTGCCTCCGGGCCAAATGCTGAAAAAAGCGGGCAAAAAATACTAAGATTTTTCCAGGCTCCCAGGGCGGCAAAATAGAGCGCGGGAATCCGATCGGTAAAACAGAATACCATATCGCCTTTACCGATCCCGAGTTGCCGCAAAAGATTGGCAAAGCGATTGGACTCTTCCTGCAGATCACGATAACTAAAATCAAGGCTGTTCCCGTCACCGGAGAGCCAGCGTAGAGCCAGGTGGTTGGATAAAGGCCCATCGGCGTGCCGTTCTACCGCCTGATAAGCCATATTCAGCCCTTCACCGCCCTGTGCGCCAGGTAACTCACGCAGAACAGTCTCCCAGGAAAAATTTGCACACGTCTGGTCGTAATCCAACAGATGTGGAGCTGGTCGCAGGGTTTCTGGATCTTTTTTGATTGGGGGCCAGTGCATATTCTCTCCTTTTTGCGTAGGGGGGAATTGAAAGAAACGACCTGCTCGGTGCTACTTTTAAACAGGAACCACCTGTAGACCCAAGTCTATGAAAGGATAGTTTCCATGCCTTACAGGTGCGTTTTTCAATGATAAAGCTTGCAGAAACTATGCCAACTCATATGCCCCAACAAGATACCACCTTTGTAAAGGAAACTTAAATTTGATGTCATCACCTTAAACAAGAATGAGGTCAATTTTGATAGAAATTGTCCTCAATGAATAACCGTCCTTCAACATTATAGGAGAGTGAAAAAAACCGGGGGAGCTTTTGTGGAAAGGGCTCTGACATGGGCAACAACCCAAGCCCCATCAGCAGTCAGTGAAAAATAATTATTTGGTTGTGAACCAAGAGCTTTGGTGCCGTTTGTTGGTCAGAAGCAAAAGCGCGATCGCCGATCTTTACTCCGCTTAAAGCGGAGCAGATCAATTACGAAGAGTATCTCTCCCCCGGTTTTTTCCGCTCTCCAAGTTGGCCACTATCGCTCGGATGAGGTCATTGGGCCAGTAAGAAAAAGTCGAGAGTGCAAGTGATTGCCGCCGGCAAAACTGTTTTTGGCTGAGACCACTGGTCTTCCAGTTGCGAATCTGCTGCTGCCAATAGGCTTTTTTGACGTTGCTACGAGAAGTGATTCGGGATTCCATAAATGCCTCCTGTGTTTTTGGAAGCAAATGGAGCATATTACGAGAACTAGAGGAAGATGGGGTTCTTTAGGCGGTTACTTTTCTAACATACGCACCTCCATCAATGGCGATGAAACAAAACTGAGAACGGGCTAAGGCTTTTGTCGAAAATTTCTTGACATGCAGGAAGAGATGAGAACCAATACGAAACAACTGCACACAATCATCAGTTGCTGGGCCGACGAGGCAGCCACTCTATACTCTGCCTAAAGCCTGCGCCACCGTCGTCGCAGATGAGGGTCTTGATGTGTTTGCCGCTGTAAAAGATGGTGACGCCATCCTCGAACACGGGGGCACCCGCGTTGTTTCCCCCCCCCGGGGCACGGCCGATCTTGGTGTAGACGCTGTACTCGTAGCCTCCGCGCTTGAAGCTGACGCTCGTGATCCCTCCGCCGTAAAGCGGCAAGTTCGACCAATCAAACCCCCCCGCGTCGCCCGGAGCCGGGTGGATCAGTTCGACCATGCCCGGTGCGCCGAAACGGTAATACAGGATCTTGGGGGTTGCACTGTCGCTGCACAATGAGACGAGCTTCCACCCGATGCTGCAGGAAAAGACCACCTCCTCGGTTGGCTTGCACAACGTTCTTTCGGGTGCATTGTGTGCTGCTGCCATTGCAGTGCTGAACGCCAGCCAGGCGGCCGCCAAGAGAAGCCCCCGCACGCTAGATACCGAGCGCTTGGCGGACCTGTGCCAGCCGTAATTTGCGGTCGGGTAAGCCGTTCAGTCCGCCGTTGACCAGTTTCGTTACCTCTTCGATGCTGTCGCGGTCTGCTGCCGCGTTGATTTTGCGTACATCCCAAAAGAAAAATGCGGATTCGACGCCGTATTTCAGCACGGTGGAGAGTAGGTCGGGATTTGCAACGAAGTCCTGCCGGTCGACCGGCAGCTTCAGGTTATGCGACTTGTTGAAATCACTGTAGTTGTTCTTTCCTGTGAGCTGCACCATGCCGCGGCCGCGATATTTGAAACCGTCGCCCGAGGATTCATTCCCGTTGCCCATGCGCAAGGCATAGGCGTGCGAGAGCAGGTTGCGATCATTGCCTGCGTACTTGGCCTCCTCAGTCCAGAGCTTGTCGCGCAGGCGGCCGAGCTTGCAGTCGTCCGTGGTCGCATCGTAGTTCCTCATGCCACCCTTGCAGCCGAAAACCTCCCGCATGCGCTTGGCTTTATAGTTACCGGATTCGGCCTTCATCTTAAATTTGCTCTCATGCCCTATCTGAGACAGGAAATGCGCCACGCGCAACGGCGTGTTGATCCCATAGACCTCGGCGAGATCTGACATCGCCGAGGCAAGCAATCTGACGTAATCGGGCGGATTAGAAGAATCCGCTGCTGTGATAAGGTCAGGAGTGATCGTGACCAACGAAGTGGGCTTTTCATGCGTGTCAGAAGGCGCCGAGGAGGTTGAGCCAGCATCCGCGACCGGACCAGGCTCCGTTGCACGAGTGTCCAAGGCTTCAACACTGCTGGGTGCACCACAATTACCGCCAGGAGAACTGCCACCGAGACTCGCGGTCGCCGTATCGAGAATCCCTGTTACCTGGCTGGCTAGATCGTCGAGCGGACTACTGTCGAGATACGCTTTCAGCGTCTGGAGCTGGGCGACGCACTCGCGTAGAGCCGGAGAGCGCTGGTCCATCGCGGCGAGTAGTGCCGCTGTGTCGGTCGCCAAGTTGCCAAGGAGGATCGAGCGTGCAGCTTGCTTCACTGTCTCTGGCACATGTGATCCCGCGCCGATGATCAACTCGAGATCGGATCGCGATAGACCCTCTAGTTCATTGCTAACGTTTGGCATCTGAATGATCTCCTATGATTAAGGGAACGTGGATTTCGCTTCAGTCTTATTCGCGGACCGGATGCTGTCGATGTTGGAGCGAATATTTGCGGCGATCATGATCAGGTCGCTGGCTTTTTCGGCCAACGCCGGTTGCCGTTTGGCCGAGATACTCACAATTTGCAGGCCTCTCTTCGCGTTGCGCAACAAGATGACGTAGTCCGGAAGCACCTGAGAATGATAGTTCCGCAACGATTCACGAGCCGCAACGGTTCGGGTCGCATTACTCTCGTATTCAGTCACAAACACATCGAGAGCCTGGGCTGCGTTGCCATTCATAGGCCTTCCCTGTTGCTTGGCGAAAGGAAACTCGTAGGGAAATTTCCTGACAAAAAAGCCCACTTTCTTGGGAGTTTTCATTTCTGGTTTACCCGACCCACAGGGATCGAAATCAGTCGATGGCTGATAAATGGCGATCACGCTGGCTGTCATACGCTGCTCCAGCGTGTCGACGGTGGTGCTAATAGGAGCTTGAGTCGGACGCGCGAAAGCTTCGCTGAGACCGTCAATCGAGGTGAGTGTCTTGCCATTCGCGTTTAAAGCCTCATAACGTGTAAGACCGCAGCGAACCTTCTGGAAACCGTACAGCTGTCCGCTGTCCGCCTCAAGAATCGTCAGTACTTCTTGCACCGGGCCGTAGCCTGCCAACAGCGCCTCGCGCATCTCGCTTTCCGCCTTGGCTTGCAAACCTAGCCGGGCCAGGCCCTTCAGCCCCTCGATCGCGCCCGGAGCCATAGACGCAAACGGATTAAGATTGATTGCAAGACTTCCGAGTTCAGTGATCGGTCCCAGGCCCAGTTCCTTCACAGGGATACTGCTCGCCAGAGCAGCGAAGCCCTCAATTTGTCCTGCGGCAGCCTTGAGCGGAGCGACGACTTTCTCCAGTGGATCTCCGGACACGTGCGCAACCAGGGCGTCATTGTAGGCGATTACCGTTTGCATGGCACATACGCGTAACGCGATGGGCTCAGGCAAGTCCCGGACCCTTTCTCCGGGACCAGTGACCTGACTAGGGTCGAAGTCTGTCGGCGGATTGATCAAGTCTGCCCGCACCTTTTCGCCACCTCGTCCCAAGGCGAGTTGAGCCGCCTCCACTTCAGTGACTACCTTGGCCGCTTCTTCGTAAAGAGCACCGCTGACGGCCGACACTTGACTAAATGCACTTCTATACCCTTCCAACTCCTCGATGGGTACTTTGGCGCAGCCGCCGATCAAGACGAAGATAATGAGAGCGGCTGCTCCCCATACACGCGAAACTTCCATGCCTCCCCCTTCAACGATTGCCAATGATCAAATCTAACTAACCAAGCAAAAAGTCAGGCTCGATCTAACCCTACAACGCAACATATAAAAATATAATTCTTGAACCTGACCGACTTGTCTGCTATTTTTTGTTAAAAACAGCAGAGAGGAGGCAAACTATGTTGCCGGATATTCGCCAAACTGATTATTTGTACGAAGTGCCAAAATTT
>JBBRDD010000089.1:0-17794 GCA_038204235.1 Desulfobulbales bacterium | reverse complement strand
CCTGGCCGTCATTGCTGCCAAGCGCCGAAAAATACCCATCTTTCACATGGAAGCGGGCAACCGTTGTTTCGATTTTCGGGTTCCCGAGGAAATCAACCGCCGCGTCGTTGATCACACATCTGATATCAATTTAACGTACAGCGAGATTGCGCGAGAATATCTGTTGCGCGAGGGATTGCCGCCTGATCAGATTATCAAGACAGCTCACATACCTTGGCCAGGATATTAGCAAAACCGAACCACTGGACCTTTCCCAACTTTGCCAAAAAAGTCTTCCAGAAATAGAAACAGTCGCACCGAATGGCATTAGCATTGAGACCCGTCTCATTTCTCCCGGTCCAATTATTCTTGCCAACGCAAGTCAAATGCGGCAGGTTTTAACAATATTGATCACCAACGCCATAGAGGCCATTAGAGACCACACCGGCAAGGTTACGGTTGATATAAAATCTGTTCCTGCATCCAATCTCCCCAATCCTCATGTTTCACATATTGGGTGGATGACTACCTCTGAGATGTTCGCTTGCCTAGAGGTGAATGATACAGGATGCGGGATATCCAGGGAGGAGATGGGTAAAATCTTCGATCCATTTTATACAACAAAATTCACTGGTAGGGGGCTGGGGCTGTCGGTGGCTATGAGCCTTGTCAGAGCTTGGGGGGGAATGATCCATGTCAATAGTCAAACCGATACCGGGAGTTGCTTCAAGGTATTTTTACCCATTACAGCAGTTGTGGTCCCCCTGCAGGCGGATCTGGAGATAGAACAAGAGACCTATAATGCAAAAAAAACTGTATTGCTGGTTGACGATGATCCTGTAGCCTGTGAGGTAATCAAGACTTTGCTTGAGCACCTTGGTTTAACTGTTATTATAGCAGTAAGCGGAAACGAAGCCGCAGCCCTGTTTCAAAAACATCACAACAGCATAGATTGTCTTCTCACTGATCTTTCAATGCCCGACATGGACGGCTGGGAAACCCTGGCTGCCCTGCGTAAAATTAATCCACACCTTCCGGCAATCCTTGCCAGCGGTTACGATGAAGCACATGCAATGAATGGTGACCATAAGGAGCTCCCTCAAGCTTTCCTGCACAAACCATACACGAAGAAAAATCTTGAGAACGTACTGAACCGAGTCCTTGGTGACATTGCAAGAAGCAGTCGTATCTAAAAGTTCCCTGGGTTTTGCACTCTCCTTTTTATGCTTTCCTGTTTACTACGAAAAGAGATTTAATTTCATATAAGCCGTTTTTAAAACTCAAAACGTAATCCGCAGGATATCTTTTGAGCGGAGAAATCGCCTCTCATTTCACCATCGTACCTCAGATACATGCTCAATCCTGAATTCTTTAGAACTGTTACGCCAACGCCAACTAAGACTCCGTCATCATCTATATCGCGACTTTCTGTTGTAAAGGAAACTTCAGGAAAACCTTCAAAAGAAGCATTGTAAAGGCGGTCATCAATATCAAAATCATGACGCCATGCAACAGAAATATCGGGGATGAAAACCAAATTCTCCTTTTTCAATGGCCTGCTCAACCGCAATCCCAGATCCGAAGCAAGAGAATCAGTCGAACTACCAGCTAGATTAAGATCTAAACCACCAGCGCCTGATTCATTGTAGCCTTCCTCCTCGAGATAATTATATTGCAGAGCAACGAATGGCTGGACAATCCATCTATGCCTTTCAAAATTATACCCGGCTTCGGTATAAAAGGAGTAAAGATCTCCATGATGGCTGCTGCTGGCGGTCTCACTCAAAGTTCCAATTTCAATTTGCCGGATATTATCATATGATTCTCTTCCGTAAGACACTGCCACATCAAGGTAGTATCGATCGCTAAATAAGCTGCCATAAACTGAGAATAAATAGCTGTCGATATCACCCTCGCCCTTTGAATAGTCAAGGTCAATGTTCGTATGTGACTGTCCGTAGCTTATACCTCCTATTAAGCCATCTTTTAAAAGGCTATCTAAGCCAATTCCACCTCCGCTGCTGGTATAATCAAAGCCGGTGAAACCGTTATCTGCATCCTGGTCACCTGATCCTCTGAAACCTTCTATCCAGATGCTGTAAGGAGCTGTTTGCTGGATGGCGGGCGCTATACCGGTTGTGTTGAGATATGAGCGTATACTGTGCATCCTTTTTACCAGGGTTTCTGTATACTGCTGGGTCGCTTCTAATGTCGTTGACGCAAGTGCGTCATACGATTCAGGGCTTATTTGGTCATAACCATTGCCCAAGGTTTCCACATCGGGGAGCCATAAAAGCTCGGAGACAAGAGGTGAGAGGCTAGCAGAACCTCCCCGACGCTGAATGGTGTTGATCCCTTCCCCAATCGCTCGCTGATTACGATTTAGCCCGGGGCTTGGAGCGAAATCTATATTTGTATTCAGTACCACTTCCGTTGAATTGGGATACAGAAGCCTGGAATCTACAACTGCCGAAGGCTGAGATTTCAAAATTAATCCAGAATAGGTAATGCCACTGTCTGCTGTAAGAATAGTGGTTGTATTGATCCCGGGAACAGTTCGCCCTGGATTGACAAAATTTACATCAACCAGACCAGCCAGATCGGCAGTTCCGTTCACATTGAAGTGGTCGGAATTACCGCTCGCACTATCGATATCAACATCGATGACGCCCGAACGTGTCTGGACGAGATTACCAGTGAAATCTGTGGCAAGGATGTTTCCGCTCCCACCCGGCGACAGTGTGCCATCGTTGTTGAGCGAGTTACCGACGCCGAGATCAACCTTCGCTCCGGTGTTAAACGTCGCGTCCAGTTTGTTATTAAACATGTTGGTGCCGGTGCCAAGGAAAACATTGCCGGTGACAGTACCGTAATTTTCGATGGATTCATCACCGCCGGAAGCGACAATTGAACGTCCGAATACGCCTGGAACGGATGTAACCATACCGTGATTATACAACGCGTTATCTGCACCGTCGGAAATATAAACGCCGGCACCCATTTCAGTACCGCCACTAACAACACCGGCATTGATGGTCAAGGTGATGTTGCCATTACCACTGGCGCCGCCGCTCTGTGCATAAATACCATACGCATGGTCACCCAAGGCGTTAATCGTGCCGTCGACGGTGATTTCGACATTACCTGCGGTACCCTGGCCGGCCACGCTCTGCGCGAACAGCCCGTGCGCACCATCTCCCAGCGTCTTGATAGCACCGGTGTGGTTGACATTGACGTTACCTGCATTGCCGGCTCCACCGACGCTCCCAGCAAAACTAAGGCCAGCATCCGTATCGATAAACGTATTGAACATGGCATCACCTATTTCGTTGTTGGTGATACCGTGCGGGTTGTAGAAACCGGCAAGGCCACCACCACCGGCGACGCTTTGCGCAACGAGCCCCATTGCAAAGTCGCCTTCGGTCCAGATGTTGCCGATGCTGTGCAGAGTGATGTCTCCGCCATCACCGCCTGCTCCACCGCTGCCCTGCAGGGTCATCTCGATTGTCGTCAGACCGGAGATCTCATCGAGTACCGGTATATCCGGCACGATATCTGTGTTCGAGAACTCGAACGTCATGGCGCTGCCACCTGAGCCGCCACCACCACCAACACTTTGTGCGACGATGCCGTGTGAGAATGCACCGCTTGTTGCGACATCACCTTTATTGCTGACCCTGATGTCACCACCATTGCCACCTTCACCGCCAGTGCCACCGAAGACTAGCGTCGTATCGAGGCTCGTCAGGTCAAGCAGCGGGATAAAGTCCATGGGATTCGACGTAAGCTCGACCTGGATGACGCGGGCATCACCACCGGCACCACCAGATCCGCCGACGCTCTGCGCCAATACGCCGGTTGCAAAATGCCCTTCGGTGATAGCAACACTGATCGTTTCAGAGGCAGCAATGGCATCGCCGCCATTGCCACCGCCACCGCCAATCGACTGAGCAAAGATCGCTGTGGACCTGTCTTCACCTGTTTGAACAGTGCCGGAATTTCTGACGGTAACGGCGTTGGAGTTACCACCCGAGCCGGCTCTGCCACCGGTGGCGAACAGCCCTCCGGCATTGCCGCCATCACCTCCACCGCCGCCTATTGATTGGGCATAGATGCCATTTGCATCGGCATTCCGCGTTTCAATTGAACCACTATTGTTAATGATCACCTTAGCGCCGTCAGATTGTCCCCCACCGTTACCGCCAATTGCGACCAAACCATCTGAGTCACTGCCTGATCCCGCCCCTGCTCCAATACTCAGGGCATAGATGCCGTGAGCGTTACCACCAGTGGTCAGGATTAACCCGTCGTTGTCGACCTTGACATTACCGGCGTCGCCGCCATTACCACCTTTAGAGCCTAATGCTACGATAGAATCCGGAGCACCACCCGCACCGCCATCACCGCCCTGGCTCTGTGCAAAGACACCATGACCTCTGTCACCGTGGGTAGTGATGCTTGAATTTATGCCAAGACTGACAAAAACCGTGCCGCCATCGCCACCATCGCCCCCTGCCCCGGCATCGGATGCAAATAAACCGAAGGCACCGCCTCCGTTGCCGCCTGCACCTCCCTGGCTGATCGCTGTTAAGCCATGTTTTTCTTCCGAAGCGCCGTTTACTGTGATAAGGGAATTACTGTTAACCACCACCGAGCCAGCGTCACCGCCGTTATCACCGTTGTCACACCAGGTGTACAACAAAATGGTGCTGCAGCCGCCGTTGCCTCCCTTACCACCTTTTGAATGCACGAGAATGCCAGCGGCATTGGTGGTGGTGAAGTTTGCACCCGCGTCGGCGGGAATCGGGCCAGTGTTGTTGATGGTGAGGCCGCCAGTGATGGTTCCGCCTGTATTATCTGTTTTTGTCGTCAAAAATTCGGCAAGTTCCAATCCGGTTTAATTGTCTGTTTCGATCGTGTAGGTAGGAGGCTCAGCACTATCGGTGAAAATAAAGTTGCCGTCTATCAAGAGCGGAGTTGTACCGTCGGCCGAGACGACGTCTGCCAGGTCCTCGGTGGCGGTAGGATCGATATCGTAATCCTCCAGCACCAGAAAGGTTGCTTCAGCGGTTGCATCAGCGCCAAAGTCGCCAACCCTGGTTAACTCAATGCCTGCCACACCGCTGTTGACAACGGTTATGCCCGGGATACCGTCCCCGACATTCACAGTATCGATGCCGCTCGTGTAGCTGATCCCGTCAACAGGTACATCGGGGCAAGTGGCACTTGATCCGCCAACTACGCAATCAGTATTTTTCGCAGAAACCTCATAGCCACTCGCTGCTGTTAACAAGATAGCAAATGAGAAAACGAACAGCTTAAGCCCTTTTTTTGATAGATGTAATCGGATGCCGAAAACGGATACAGGATTGTCGTGCTTCGGTTTTGGAATAATTGTTTGTCTCCAGGAAACTGAAGCTTCTAAATGACCACCTGAAAATACTAAGTCATTTATTTTCAGGTGGGTCTGAAATCTCATTTTCATTGCAACCTACTAAAAGAATTGAGTTATTTCTTCCTTCTAACTCTTGATCCTATGAATTCTATTACCCCTTTACCGAACAAGAATTACGAGAGTCTTCCGTTACCAACCAACCTTCCATGGCTCCTGATGCCTCACCGTAAAGTCCATAGCCGCTAATTGGAAATAAATTTCCAACATCCCTTTCTTTTTAAGACGTTCATGTCTAAATGGTAATATGAGGTTGATCTATTTAACGCATACTTTGATTATGTTTGCACAAAACGAACCACTTTTTGAACTATTGAATGAATTCGGTAGACATGAGATAATCATATGGTTTGTTGGAAAATAATCCATAAAGTGATAGGAATTTAAAAATTGTAACAATTTAATTTCACGGAAAAATATTCCGCTCATGCGGAATATTTGGCTAATATCAAACAACAAAATACCACATAGTGACATAGACAAAAAAAGCGGTACACCCCATGCAATATTCTAGAATAACCGCACAGGAATTTAACAATCTCATAAACGATGGATGAAAGTTGGCCATATCGCAGAGATAAGATCATGGGACCAGCTTGTATGATTCAAAGACAGATAATAAGGAGCAGTTATGCTAGGCAAAACTATCGAAGAGCTGGCACTTGGCCAGAGTGCACAGTTCAGCAAAACTATATCAGAGTCTGATGTCTATCTATACGCCGGGATCACCGGGGATTTTAATCCGGCGCACATCAATCAAGCCTATGCCGAAAAGACTAAATTTAAAACCCGCATCGCCCACGGTATGCTGACGGCCGGTTTTATCTCCACCTTGCTGGGCACCCAGTTGCCCGGACCAGGCAGCATATACCTGCAGCAGACACTCAATTTCAAGGCTCCAGTGGCCTTCGGCGATACCATCACGGCCACGGTGGAAGTTATTGAAATCCTGATCGAGAAAAAACGCGTGCGCTTGAAAACCATCTGTACCAACCAGGAAGGCACAGTGGTTCTGGACGGCGAGGCTCTCGTCAGTCCACCGCGCAAGATGTAGGTTTTGGTGCAGCAGGTCGTTACCCGTCATATTCCGTCGGTGTATTGGCTGCTAACCAGGTGCTGTTCGGAACGTGATATCGTCCACTTTATGTATTCAGAGAGCCATTGACAGAGGTAATCCTTGTCTTTCATATTAACAGTCAGGTCCTGGCTGACTTTACATAAGCTCATGCCTGTCAAAAGACGAAAATGTTAACTTCGGCGCTTCTTAAAGGGGAAAAAGATAGCGTGCGGGACGATGGCACTTATTGTCTGGATTTAATGTTCTTTTGCTATCATGCATTGTGGCGGCAATTGCTAGAACCAGAACGTTGTTTTATAGCGTAAAGAAGAACTTATTCTTAATGAAATCCTTAAGTATTATCTCTATCTAAAGAGGCTAAGTAATGGAAAGATTGCAATCTGAGCCAACTTGGAATTTCGATATATTCTCGGGATCGCAAGCATATGATTATATGGTGGATCGAACACAGCGTACGGTGTTGTTCTGGGACATATTGCGAAAAAGAGGAAATAACTATTTGACACACCTGGAAAAGGGACAGCCTCCGATACTGTTGTTTAAGCACGAAGAAATTATGGACGGACGGCTCTTTGAGCAACCGGTGAATTACTCACTCGTTCACATAGTGGACAGACGAGTTCGCACACTGGATAGACGAAAAAGAACAAGACAGGATGCTAACCAGAGTGAGGACAGGCGGCGTACCCACGGAGGCAAAACCATAGATAAGGAAGGTTTTCCGGCTCGGCCTATTGTTGTCATTGATCCCCGCGCTGGACATGGTCCCGGTATTGGAGGTTCAAAACTGAGCTCGCAGATTGGTGTTGCGTTGGACTATGGCCATCCTGTTTATTTTATCTCCTTTTCAACAGAGCCTCAGCCTGGACAGACCATCAGTCGCGTCCATAACGCAGAAATTCGTTTTTTAGAGGAGGTTGCCAAAAGACACCCGGATGCCCCTAAACCTGCAGTGATAGGAAATTGTCAGGCGGGCTGGGCAGCTGCACTGATTGGAGCTGATCGCCCTGAGCTGACGGGGCCTTTGGTGTTTAACGGATCGCCGCTTTCCTATTGGGGCGGTGTCGATGGGGCCAACCCCATGCGATACAAAGGTGGTTTGATAGGAGGGATCTGGCTGACCTCCCTCTGGTCTGATCTGGGACATGGCAAGTTCGATGGAGCCAACCTGGTGTCAGGGTTTGAAGATCTTAACCCGGCAAACACCTACTGGTCAAAATACCATCATCTGTTTACCCATATCGACACCGAGGAAAAAAGGTTTCTCGATTTTGAAAAATGGTGGGGTGGATTTTTCAAAATGAATGCAGAGGAGATACACTATATTGTCAACAGTCTCTTCGTCGGCAATGAACTGGAAAAAGGGCAATTGAAACTGGATGACGGCCGCACCATTAATTTAAAAAATTTCAAGGCGCCTATCTTCGCCTTTGCTTCAGAGGGCGACAATATAACTCCGCCACCACAGGCTTTGAACTGGATTTACAAGGTGTATGGTACCGTTGATGAGATAAAACGGTGCGGCCAGGTCATCATCTATATGGTCCATAAAAAAGTGGGGCATCTTGGTATATTTGTTTCGAGTAGTGTAGCAAAAAAAGAACATCATCAAATTCTTGGCAGTATGGGATGGATAGACTATCTCGCTCCCGGACTCTATGAAATGATGATTGCTGATGCTACCGGAACCAACGACCTGGGTGGTTATGATGTTCGATTTGAAGATAGAAAGATGGAGGACATTCTACAATTCGATGATGGCTTGGAGGACGAAGAACCCTTTGTGGCCGTAAACACGATATCCAGGTTTAATGATGTGGCTTACCGTATGCTTGTCAGTCCCTGGATACGTGCAGCCATGAACGAACCGGCTTCTGAATACTTGCGGCAGTTACATCCTCTTCGAATGCAGCGTTACATGGTGTCTGATGCAAATCCCTTGTGCTGGCCTCTCAAATGGATGGCGGAGCAGATGGTTCCGGAGCGGAAAATAGTTGAACAAAACAACCCATTTGTACAACTGGAAGAAATATTTTCCGACTCTATGCAAAGGAGTCTGGATTATTTTAAAGATATGCGCGATATGTCACAGGAAAACCTCTTCAAGGCTCTCTATGCGACGCCGTGGATGCAGAGTGTTTTTGGTGTCAGAGACCTGACAGCAGTGGAGGAAGTAACGCCGAACGAAGAACAAGTAAAAAAGAACAGCAGAGAAAAGGCCGAATTACGAAAAGATGCAGAAAAAGGTGGTTTTGTAGAAGCGAGTATTCGCGTCATGGTGATGATTGCCGGAGCAAGCAAAAATCTTGATATTCGAGAATTTCAGGCAGCAGAAGATATTATTCAAGAAAGCAGGAGACTAAGTAAAATCACCCCTGAGGAATATAAGCAGATAGTAAAGGAGCAGACGAAGATCTTGAGTGGTGTTCCCCGTAACGCACTGACATCGCTGAAGCAAATGCTGGCAACAGACGAGGATAAGAAAAAGGTGTATGCCATTGCCGAGCGCATGGCACACATTGATCAAAGTTTTGGAGAAAATGAAAGAAGACTGCTGGAAATTATACGTCGGGTTCTCTTTAAAAACGCCAAATAACGAGGCCGATCTGTGTCTCGTAAAGAGTTTTTTAGACAGCTGGTGAGCCGACGTTTGCATCTTTGCTGGACCCATTCTCAGCGCTGACTTTAACTCCGCTCGCGATGGGGGCGGACTGCACATTTGTACTATCACGCGGCGGATGTAAAATAGCTTTCAAACTTCAAAATCAGACATGGAGGTTCATATGGAAAAGAAATTGACAACCCTATGTGTACACACCGAGAAGGATTTTAAAAAACAGGGGAAAGCTGTCATCAAACTGGCAAAGAAACTGGGTCTCATTGCCATTACAAATCGGTTGTCACTTTTTATAGACAAAACCTGCCGCCGCTGGTGGTTCGCCGATAAAAAAACCGGGCTTCTCCTCTCTGCAGAATATGGTTTGACTGACAGAGAAGCCATTAACTTTCTCACCAATGAAATTTCAATCTAGACTCCCCTTTTCCCTTCGGCCTGATTTTTCTTTTTTTGCGAGGGATCAGGCCCTTTTTTTTACTGCCACATTATTCTGCAAGCTGCGTCTAAAAAATTGACTATTACAATCCAAGAAGATTTTTCACTTAGAGAATATAATACTTTCGGAATCCAAACTTCCGCAAAGTATTTTGTTGAAGTTCATTCATATGACGAGTTAAAAATAATTCTTGCAGATTCTTTCTTTAAAATGAAAAAGAAGCTCATTCTCGGGGGTGGGAGTAATATTCTTTTCACAAAATGTTTTAACGGGTTGGTAATTAAACAAACCTCAAAGAACATTGAAATTATTGAAGAAAACGAAGATAAAGTTATAATTGAAGCGTCCGCAGGAGTAATCTGGCAGGATTTAGTTCTTTTTTGTGTCGAAAGAAATTTTGGTGGAATTGAAAACCTTTCTCTCATTCCAGGAACCGTTGGCGCAGCACCCATCCAAAATATAGGAGCTTACGGGCAGGAATTAAAAGATGTTTTCAAATCACTAAAAGGGATTACTATTGACAATGTAGAGGAAAAAATATTTCACAAAAATGACTGCAATTTTGACTATAGAAATAGCATTTTTAAATCTAGTTTTAAAAATAATTTTGTGATTACAAAGGTAACTTTGATTTTAAGTAAAAACCCCATTTTAAATATTTCATATCATGATTTAATCGACCAAACAGACAAGCTCGATAAAAATAATTTATCTGTGAAAGATATAAGTGAACTTATTTCTCAAATTAGAAGAACTAAATTGCCTGACTATAAAAAGACAGGCAACGCAGGCAGCTTCTTCAGAAACCCTGAAGTAATTTATGAAAAATTTAGAATTCTAAAAGAACAGTATCCGAATATTACTGGTTACAAATCACACGACAATACAGTGAAAATATCCGCTGGCTGGCTGATAGAACAAGCGGGGTTAAAAGGAAAAAAGTTTGGCAACACAGGCATCCATAGCAATCATGCTTTAGTTATCGTTAATTACGGCGACGCAAAAGGCGAAGAAATCAGGGACTTTCAAAAATATGTGAAAAATATAATTGCTGCCAAATTTGGAATTGAATTAGAAGAAGAGGTCAATATAATTTTATGATTACCACTAAAGTTCAGCCTAGAAGGTCCAGAAGGATGTGAGGTTTAGTGGTAATCACATATAATTTTATAGATGTCCTGCCAACACAACATGAGCCGTTTTCTCGCTTGGCATATTATCTGTCTCATGGTCAAATACAGCTGACTGCAAACAGTGCATCAGACCACTATCTACAACTATCCAGAAACCAAAAAGCAGGACAACCGAAATGAAAATCATGATTTGCGGCAAAGGCGGGTGTGGCAAGAGCACCCTTACCGTCCTTCTCGCCAGGGCCCTGGCCGGAATCGGCAAAAAGGTGCTGGTGGTCGACGCTGATGAATCAAACCTCTGTCTTCACCGACTCCTCGGCATACAACAACCCGAGATCATGATGGACGCCATGGGCGGGCGAAAAGGTACGCGGGAGATACTTAAACAGGCATCTGACCGTCAGCATGAAGATGATTTTTTCAAACAGGTCATGACCTTTGATAACCTGCCAGCCGAATGTGTTACCGAGACAGACGGCATCAGGCTGCTGGTTGTTGGCAAAATAAAGGAATTCGGCGAGGGCTGCGCCTGCATGATCGGCGGCATCTCTAAGGCTGTGCTCTCACGCCTGCAGGAAAAAGACGATGAAATCGTTCTTATCGACGCCGAAGCAGGGTTGGAACATTTTGGCCGACAGATCGATAAGAGCTGTGACTTGGTGATATGCATTATTGATCCAAACTATGAGTCGATCCAGATGGCCGATCGCGTCCGGCAGATTGCTGAGGGGGCAGGCGTCCAAACCTATTTCATCCTCAACAAAGTCGACGACGATGTGCGGGAAATAATGACCAACAATCTCGATTCACAACGGATCATTGCCGCAATCCCCCACAACAACGATATCTTTCTCCAGAGCCTGAAGGGTCAAACACTTACTGCCGGCATGCCTCAGATCGAAGCCGCCTGCAAATTCATCATCAGCTACCGCAAACCGCTAGCACTGAATATAAAGCTGTAATCGACCCAATACATAACGAAAATACTGACGTTTTGGAAAAACAGACAGCTTTTTTATAGAAGCAAATATAAACCTATCAGATCTGGACAGCGATCGGCTGAGAGAGGTTAAAAGAGAAGAGCAATTCGCTTTGTTTCATTTGTCTGTATTGAGCTGTAGTGAAACAGCTATGCGGCCAAGAATACAGTAATAGAGGCCATTAACAGCCAGCGCCGGAAACGGAAGCTCAATATGGGTTGAGGTGGAGAATGTTGTGGTATCCTGCACTTCAGCGGATTATCTCAATTTCCCGTGATGTGAGTCGGTCAGGCATCTGCGGGAAAGGCTTTTGGCAGAATTCCAGCTGCACCAGGTAGCGGCCGGCAGGCAGGGTTGCCGGCAGCGAGGTGGAGAGAAAGCGGGTGGCCTTACGGTTGTTGAACTGCAGACATGGAGCATCCCCAATACCTGCCTGCAGAGGGAGTTGGATTGCGGTCGCAGTTGGATTGCCTGCCTGTAAAAGCTCAGCCGTATTGCGCACGCCAAAGCCAAAGGTGCTGATTCCTGACAACGACAGCCTGAGATTCTCTTTTGGGGTGTAGCGATCATAAAGGGTGCTCAGGTAGATATTCCGATTGCAATCCGGTTCGGTGGTTCCGGTGCCGGAACTGGCTGCTTCCCAGAAACGCGGTCGGCCGTCATCAAGATGAATGGTCCTGCCGCCATAATGCCCTACCCCGCAGCACTTCATCGCCCGGATAGTTTCCCATAGCTCTTTGCCATTCACCCCGTCGATCCGGAAATCAAGCGCCATGCCATCCATATGAGTGCTCGTTCTGGCCGCGTTGGCCCCCTGTTTACGAATCTGCTCGTTGTATTCGGGACTGCGATAGGCGGACTCAATGTAAATCTTCTTTCCCGGAGCGATGAGATCAGCAAAATAGCTGAGCATAAACAGCATCCGAGGAGAAATGTGCTCACCCTTGGCAACTGTGGGAAAACCGAACACCCGGTCAACCGTATCCAGGGCGCTTTCGCTGATCTGGCCGTTTCCGGTCAGCAGTTCTACTCTCGCATCTCGATTATTGCGCAGATTTTCCAGGTGCAGCACACCGCTGCCCATGAGAAAGAAGCGGTCTTTCGGCGCCGCTGCTGCCGATACATTTACGTCAGGCATACAGCTCATCAGAACAGACAAGGAGAGCAGGAAGAGAATGATCTTATTCATTTTAGTTTTAATGTTGCGGTGACCGAAAGGAAAAAGCCATGTAACCAGCCGTCAATCTACCACTCTTTTCTTTAAAAATAACAGAACTTTTTTCCTGGCTCATGGTCGATGGTCGATATATATTGATCAGGATAATGTTGCAATAAAACCTGTAATGAACACGGAGACAAGAACATGTTTATGACCGCCAACAGAATCAAGATCGATGGCAAGCCGCGGTTAAAGCTCAATATTCATGAATATGACAAAGATGACATTCCTTTTTTAGACAGTCTTGGAATTGACCAAATCGAAGGCGACTCACATCAATATAGATATATCCACATTCATAACCAGGAAGATTTTCTCCGTACCCGTTCTGCAATCCTTGAGCGATACAAGGTTCTCGAAGAAAAAGGTCCAAAAGTCTTTCTTGAAGCGAAATAGACAAAAGATATTGTTCCCCTCTCCTCGTTTTTACGTTGGTATTGCGCTTTCTCTATAGTTGTTCTTATCCGATCTCACAACACGGATAATCCCAGCACCTTTTCTTCCAGGGCCGCTGCCAGCTTTATCCTCCCCCCTGCCCCCTGCTCTGCCAAGTAGTCTTTTCCATACTCCGGCGTTGTGCAGGAGATAGTAATGTTAAAAGGGATGGGTACAAATCGCCCTCGGGGCAGTGTCTTTTCGATTCCTTTTAAAAGAACTGGATAAACCGGTATCTCCGGGAACTCCATTGCCAAAACACCTACACCTGTTTTAAATCGCTCCAGAACACCAGGTTTTCCGCGCGTGCCTTCCGGGAAAATTATAATTGAACAACCATCCTACAACGCTTGCCGAAGAGGATTAAGCGCTTCGTCAACTTTTCCAGAACCCCGGTCTACCAAGATCAAATTTAAGAACAATCGGCCGAGAAAGCCAATGAATCCTTTTGAAAAATAATCCTTTGCCGCAACAACCTTTACATTGCGCAATCGACTTAAAGGGAAAAGGCGAAAGAGCATTAAGGTATCCAGGTGCGTATTGTGATTTGCAACAATGATACATTGCTCATCTTCTACCTGTTGCACCGGTGAAACACCAAAAACGATTGTTAAAATGAACCTGCCTATTGCGTGAGAAATTATTCTAACCATTAGAAATATGCCCAATATATGAGATGAAAGGTAACAGGAATTGTAAAGACTAAAATGTCAACCCTGTCGATGATGCCGCCATGACTAGGTAAGGTAGTACCAGAATCCTTCACTCCTACATCACGTTTGACCATGGAAAAGGCAAGATCACCAAACAGCCCTAAGATCCCAATTGAGAATCCGACAAAAGCGCAATACTGATATGTTATTTTTCCACTTGGCATCCCCATTTCTATACAACATACATGCAGAAAGGCCGATTAATGCAGATAAAAATAATATTTGTAACGGTTTCATCTTATTTACCTATCCAGGTGTAAGACTCATAGAATTTATCTTCAGATTCCATCAAGATCTTTCGAACTCGAACAACGCTGGTCAAAAACACAAAACATGAGACGAGTAAGAGATAGGTGTCAATATTTTCAACTATTGCAGGGATGAAGTATAACAACAACGCTAACCCACCCATCCAGACTGCTCGATCCGGCTTCCCTCCCAGAAATGTTTCATGCCTGCGAACACCACCCGGCAGTCCTTTCCCCAACACCCCCACATATTCTGCCATCCAAGCCAAAATGAGGAAAACCGTAAGAGAGAGTTCGGAGGATTCGGGATAAAAAACAGGCAGCCATAACAGATCGTATCGCCAACAATATCCAACCCTTCGTTGAATAATTCACCGGCCACACTGCCTGTGCCATATTCACGGGCAAGCATCCCGTCCAGTGCATTCATAGCCATACGCAAGACAAGAGAAACTGGAACCAGAAGCAGCAGCCAATGGTACTTGCTGTACGTTAGGCCAACGTAAAAACCGAAAGCGGTAAGAACGACACAACAAAGCCCCATAAGAGTTGCCTGATTAGCAGACATCCATGCCCCTGCCATCCACCGCACCACTTTTTGAAAATTCCCCTTTTGCAGATAGAGCATGCGACCTCCCTGATAAAGTTTTTGGTTCATCTAGGAGAAAGTGTATACTCGACAACTTGCAAAAATCTCAGCGCTGCAGAGTTACTGCAAAGAAGGTATAGATTATTCTCTGACCGGTGCAGGGGATGTGACTATTTTCAGAACATACGTCGATGATGGATAAGTACATTAATTACAAACAACTCGTTTCAGGGGAGCAGGAAGGCCGGGACTATCTGATCCGGTCCTGCGATCGAGGTTCCCACGTCCTCATATTGGGTTCACATGCTGGTGGGATTGAACCCGGGACATCTGAGTTAGTAATGTCGATCGCGGAACCAGACCTCTCCTACTACCTCTTTGAAGGGATTAAGGCAAAGGGCAACGGAGAGCTGCATATTACCAGCACAAATTTTGATGAGCCACGAGCATTAAGACTGCTCAAATCAAGTAACAAGGCCATCGCCTTTCATGGTGAACGAAGCGATGATGTAAAAGTCTACTTTGGTGGTCAAGACGAAGACCTTTGGCCACACATAGACTTTTTTCTCAATGAGGCTGGGTTCAACACTGCGAAACACGACAACCCCCGATTACAGGGAACTTCGCAGGCGAATGTTTGCAACCGATGCACGTCTGGTGCAGGCCTGCAGCTTGAGATATCAAGAGGGTTGCGCCGGCGTTTCTTTCGCTCTCTGGGTCTGGCTGGCCGGAAGCAGAAGACCGAGGAATTTTATCGTTTTGTGCATGCCGTGCGAGAAGGGGTAAAGCGTGCCAATGGTTGCTAATTGCGTGTTTGGTGTACACCTGTCCTGCCGCTTTCATTGCACCTGAATCTGCACGACGTGCAGAGACAGCGAGTTGCCTGATACGACCACAGATTGGCCCAAATAATCATCGTCGACACTATCTTCCGGCATGATTACCTGCGACAGCTGCCAGTCGTGCTTTTTTTCATCAAAACAAGGACTTTAGTGGACCCGTTAAATAGAGTAGTGTTGAATAACGTTACAGATGACGCATTATCAATAGGGGCAAATGGAATCCACTCCTTCACAATCGGTTTTGCTGCGCCGGCCTTTCATGTTTTATTTATGCGCTCGTGCAATCACCTAAAAGCACCAGGGGATTCTACAAGTCATTTCTGTAGCCTTCCTTCATCTTTGTAGGCATTAAGTTCAATTTTTCTTTACTGCAACAATTTTCCCGCTTCCGGCAAAACAGCTAAAGTATTGAATTTTCAATTATTTACCCCCATTCCTTAATAGTGGAACAAAATTTGCTGTAAGAATAACGGGAATTCAAGTAACGCTAGTACTTAACTCTGCAATCCATAAATATTTGGATTAATTATTAACTGAGGCTACGACTCACATTACTTGCCGCTTTCCCCTCTTGAGAAAAGATCTGAGCATCGATATTGATCCGGATCCGGCACAACCCGTTCAACACCAGCTTTCACTTTATATTTCTTTTGTATTTTGTATGTGAAACAGGTTATTTACTATGGTGATCAACATGATAACAATCAGAAATGAGAGTAGCGATGTTCAAGGAAATTGCACCTATTTAGTAGAAATTAACAAATTCCTCATATGTAAATTTGAGCATAATTCGTCAGAAGGACCTGCGGAATGCTTGAAAAAAGCAGCTCATGCTATGGAACTAAACCAATGGGCCGAATTTGAGATAATGAACGACTCAAAAGGTGGATAATAGATGTAAACAGGTTCGAATGAACATACTGTGGTTTTAAAAGTATATTTTCGTGGCAGACGTTGCGCCGACTTCAAGGACGGAATACCCGATTGAAGCCTTTACGATATTTTACGTTTTGTCAGGCAGTCAACAACTGCATAAATTTATTGACAATGAGCTGAAGGAATAAATGAAACGAAAGGTTGGATACGGCAAAGATGTTTTCAATATGTTGGGCGGGGTTGAAGGAGTACGAGCCCTGGCCAACTGCTTTTACGATATTATGGATGAGGTACCTGAAGCCCGGAAAATACGAGATATGCATCCGGAAAATTTGGGGCCGACACGTGAGAACCTTACTCTTTTCCTGTGTGGATGGCTTGGTGGCCCATCTCTATACAAAGAAAAGTATGGTTCTATTAATCTTACCAACCACCATGCCCTCTTCCCAATAAATATTGCCGAGAAAGAGATGTGGCTGACATGCATGGAACAGGCTCTTGATAAACAGCCTATAGAAAACGATCTGAAGATATTCTTACTCAAACGTTTTCGGATCCCAGCGGAAAAAATTTACGAGTGGTGCCAAAAGCAGATTCTGCAACCTGGTCAATCAGATAGCCGCATACAATTATAATTTCCAATAGATCTCTGACTATTCTCCGGGACTATTCGGAACTTCGCAAACCTGTTTCTTCCGTCAGGCAATTCTCGTCTATATGACACTTGCAAAAGATCAAAAATATCTTTTTATGTGATTACCACTAAAGTTCAGCTTAGAAGGTCCAGAGGGTTATGTGGTGCCCTTTGCACGGGTGTTCCGCAGCCTGGATGGCTGCGGTCAAGCTCCCAGGGATGAGTTTATGGCGTCCCGTGAAAAGGGCACCTCATATCCCCATATAGCTGAGGTTTAGTGGTAATCACATTTTTCATGTTCCTGGTTTTTTGCAACAACTCTATTTGCTCAGAATAACAAGAGATTGTTTCAATTTCGGAATTGGCAGGAACCAGTATCTTCGCGCTCTCAACATTAATCGTTACACTTGAAAGCAAGCCCTGTTATCCTTTTTTCGCCCCCCTCATTTATTGTTTGCTGGTGAATATAATACGGCAAATGACGAAGGACCTACCCCCGCAATGGTTGCAATCGCGACTCTCATTGAATAGCGATACAGCAGAGTCCACAACTCGAGATCCCG
>JBBRDD010000088.1:0-17948 GCA_038204235.1 Desulfobulbales bacterium | reverse complement strand
ATGGGACTGACGAACGTACAAAATACCCTGTCCAACCTGAGTTTTAAACAACTCTTTGGACGCAGCGATGTTGTCGCCGGGCTGGGACTTGTGTCCATCCTGATGATTATGATCATTCCCCTGCCGTCGATCATCCTGGATCTGTTTCTTTCCATGAATATCACCATCGGCCTGCTCATTCTCATCATCAGCTTATACACGGTAAAAGCCACGGATTTTTCCATCTTCCCTTCCCTGCTGCTGACCACCACCCTCTTCCGGCTGGCTCTGAACGTCGCCTCTACCCGTCTTATCCTGATCCACGGTGACGAAGGTCCAGGTGCCGCAGGATCGGTTATTCAATCGTTTGGCCAATTTGTGGTCGGCGGCAACTATGTAGTGGGAATTGTAATTTTTGCCATTCTGGTGCTGATCAATTTTATGGTTATCACCAAAGGTGCCGGTCGGGTCGCCGAAGTCGCTGCCCGTTTTACCCTTGATGCGATGCCGGGAAAGCAGATGGCCATCGACGCGGATCTCAATGCCGGACTGATCAATGAAGATCAGGCCAGAGCACGTCGCGAAAGCATCGCCAAGGAATCCAGTTTTCACGGGGCCATGGACGGTGCCTCGAAGTTTGTCAAGGGCGATGCCATCGCCGGTATTATTATTACCTTCATCAATATCGGAGCGGGCTTTGTCATTGGTGTAGTACAAAAAGGGATGCCGGTGGCCGAGGCTGCCGCCAACTACACCATCCTGACCGTGGGCGACGGCCTGGTCGGCCAGATCCCCGCCCTTATCATCTCCACCGCGGCAGGTTTACTGGTCACTCGAACTACCGGAGATATGGACTTCGGCAGTGATCTTAAAAATCAGTTCACCCTCAATACCGTTGCACTCTGGGTGGTTGCCGGCATTCTCATCGCCTTCGCATTGATTCCCGGCCTCCCGTTCTTTCCCTTTCTCATCCTCTCCTGTGCTCTCGCCGCAATTGCCTACCACCTCGATCGGTCAAGGGAAGTGACGGAAGAAGAGACTACCGAACAGCCGTCACAGCAGCCGGTTAAGCGCGAAGAAAACTATGAAGAGATGCTCAACGTTGACGTGCTGCAGCTTGAGGTTGGCTACGGTCTTATTCCTTTTGTCGATTCGGCCCAGGACGGAGAACTGCTCAACCGGATTCAATCAATCCGTAAACAGTTTGCCCTCAATAATGGTTTTATCGTTCCGCCGGTGCATATTAAAGATAACCTGCAGCTGGCACCTAATCGCTACACCTTCTCCCTGAAAGGTGTGAAGGTTGCCGAATCTGAGATCCTGCCGGATCATTTCATGGCAATGGATCCAGGCATGGTGACGGAGACAATGCGCGGTATCGCCACCACCGAACCGGCTTTCGGGCTCCCGGCCCTGTGGATCAGCTCGGATAAAAAAGATCGGGCCCAGATCGCCGGCTACACGGTCGTTGACTGCACCACCGTCATGGCGACCCATATCAGTGAGATCATCAAACAGTACTCTCACGAGTTAATCGGCCGTCAGGAGGTCCAGGGACTTCTTGACAATCTCGCCCGGAACTATCCGAAACTGGTTGAGGAACTTATTCCGGCCGTGCTGTCTCTTGGAACCATCATGCGGGTGCTGCAAAATCTGTTAAAAGAAGCGGTGTCTATCCGGGATCTACGCACCATCCTGGAAACCATGGCCGATTGGGCGTCGACAACACAGGATACCGATGTCATAACCGAATACGTCCGTCATGCCCTGGCCAGGACCATCAGCAGCGACTTGGCTGTTAACGGGGTTATTCCGGTAATTACCCTGGCTAAACCCGCCGAGGATGCCATCAGAAATGGAGTGCAGCATAAGGAGACAGGAGCGTATCTGTCCATTGACCCGGTCATTGCCCAGAGAATTCTCGACAGCATCGGCAGGGCGATTCATTTTTTTGACGGCGGCAGCCGACCTGCCCTGCTGGCCGCACCCCAGATCCGCCCCTTCGTTCGAAATTTAACGGAGAGATATTATCCGGCGCTGACCATTCTCTCGCATAATGAAATTACTCCCAATCTTAAAATCAGATCTCTTGGGACGGTGAACCTGGATGCAAGTTAGAGTCTTTCAATCGGCAGACATGGCTTCGGGCCTGAAACAGATCAAGCAGGAACTTGGTCCTGATGCGCTTATCCTGTCAACCCGGACGATCCGCAACGGCAAGCTCGGGATACTGGGAAAACCCATGCTGGAGATAACCGCAGCCATTGATGCCGACTTGCCTCAAACAAAAAGAGGTGTGGCCGGTTACCCGGGTTCTGTCAGACAGGCAACCTACCCTGCGCCTGATGCAAGAAGGCAAAAGATAGGTTTTCGCCATACCGTCGACGATGACGTTGACGACTATTTAAATGAACAACCCGCGACCGATTACCACACATACAGCAGGGCCGGCTCACGAGCAATACCCCCTCAACAGGAAGACACGGTTCCCGTGCAGGCCCGCGATCATGGTTTGCAGGGTGAAGTTAATGAACTGAAAGAACTGGTAAAGAGCCTTGCCGGCCAGATAACGAATCTTGCCGATAAAGAAACTGTCACCCACTCTACCAGGCATACCGCTCTCCAGCTCAAAGGGGCGGACTCGGCGTCCCGACTCACCGGCAATCCTCTCCAGGGCGACCATATCCTTACTACGCTTATCGACAGAGGTATCAACGTCGAAACATCGCGGACAATTGCCGGCTTTCTACGGCAGAGCCTGACCGAGCAGGAACTGAGCGATTCGGCTCATGTGCAGGATACCATAGTCTCGACGATAGAAGATCTCATCAAGGTAAAACCGCCGGTGTTTGCCGCGAAGCAGAAACAGCAGCGTATTGCGCTGGTTGGCCCCACCGGAGTCGGTAAAACGACCACTCTGGCTAAAATAGCCGCGAACTACCTGAGCAAGCATTCCCATTCCATCGCTTTAATTACCATCGATACGTATCGGATTGCCGCCGTCGAGCAGCTGAAGGTCTACGGTGAAATTATGCGTCTGCCGGTGGATGTTGTCATCAACCCGGAGCAGCTTGAGCGGGCGATCGCCCGACACAGCGACAAGGAGCTGATCCTCATTGATACGGCAGGCAGGAGCCCGAGAGACAGTTACTGCATCGAGGAGCTCGCCTCGTTTCTGCCCGAAAAACTCGATATCGACAAACACCTGGTTCTTGCTGCGGGGAGCCGTGAGAATGAGCTGCTGAGCACCATTAATCGTTTCAACACGCTCGGTATCAGCAACACCATATTTACTAAAATTGACGAATGTGCCAGCCTCGGCATACTCCTCAACATACAGATCCAGGACTCGACCCCGTTGTCCTGGGTGACTAACGGACAAAGAGTCCCTGAAGATTTATTGGAAGCTTCTCCAAAAATTATTGCCCAGTTGATCATGTCTCAACATGAAGGATCCCAGCATGACTAATACATCTCACTTACCCGGTGATCAGGCCAAAACATTGCGTGACCTAAACTCTCAACGGTCCGATACCACCCAGACTGAGGTCGAGGAGACAACAACCGTCTACTCGGTTACCAGTGGCAAAGGAGGCGTCGGCAAGACAGCGGTATGCGCCAATCTGGCCTATAATCTCGGCACCATGGGGAAACGCGTCCTCATCCTTGATGCCGACCTTGGCCTGGCCAACATCGATGTGGTTTTCGGTCTGTCACCTTCGTATAATCTCAATCATTTTTTTTCCGGAGAATACGAGCTGCAGGATATTATGGTGGACGGCCCGGTGGGTATCAAAATACTGCCGGCAGGGTCGGGTATCCAAAATTTTACCCGGTTGAATTCCAGTCAGAAAATGCGCCTGCTCGACGGCCTCGATTCCATGCACAATCATTTCGACTATGTACTGATCGACACGGAAGCGGGAATTTCTGAGAACGTCACCTATTTCAACACAGCGGCCCAGGAGATACTGGTAGTAACGACACCGGAACCAACCGCCATAACGGATGCCTACGCGCTGATGAAGCTGCTTTCCACCCAGTACCACGAAAAAAAATTCAATCTGGTCGTCAACCAGATCCGCTCGGAAAACGATGCCCTGGATGTGTATCGCAAGTTAACCATGGTCGCCAACCGGTATCTCGACATCTCCATCGATTATCTCGGTTCCATCCCCGAGGATCGACAGATGATTGATTCCATCCGGAAACAGAAGGTGATCAGCGAACTCAACCCCGGCTCAAAAGTGACAACAGCCTTTCGACAGCTGGCCGGTAGAATATGTTCCGAACCGTCGCAGACCACGCCTAAAGGTAATCTGCAATTTTTCTGGAAAAAACTGCTCAACATCGGGGGCTGAAAAGAGATGAACTACAACCACAATCCCCACACGGAAGATAAATCGAAAATAATTCGCGACAATCTCTACCTGGTAGATATTCTGGTTGGCAGGATGGTCACCCAGGTGCCTTCCTTCATGAACAAAGACGACATGAAGAGCGCCGGGATGCTCGGTCTTCTCGATGCGGCCAATAAGTATGACGCCTCGAAAAATATCCTGTTCAAAACCTTCGCCGAATACCGTATTCGTGGAGCAATTCTCGATGAAATGCGCAAACTCGACTGGTTCTCCAGATCGCTCAGGGAGAAACAGACCCGCATCGGCAGAACTATTATGGATCTGGAACTGCAGCTCGGCAGAGACCCTGAAGATCATGAAGTCGCCGGAGCTATGAACCTCTCTCTCGACGAGTACCGGTCAATGCTGGGCGAAGTCGGACATCTTGGTTGCGTCAGCCTTAATGAAACCCTCGATAATAGCCAGGAAGGCAGCTCGTTTCTCGATTCCCTGGTGGACGAACGAAGTGATATCTCACCCGGGGCGAGAATTGAAGGGCAGCAGCTGGCCGCAAAGGTTGCTGAAGTGCTCGCTCTGCTCTCCGAGAAAGAACGCCTGGTCATCTCCCTCTACTACTATGAAGAGTTAACGCAGAAAGAGATTGCCGATGTTCTGGAACTCTCCGAAGGCAGAGTTTCCCAGCTGCACAGTCAGGCCCTGATCAAGCTGAAAACCAAGCTGGACGCCAGGTTACACTGAAATGGAAACCGACCATGGATAAACTGCATCCGGCCCACTATGCAACAATCAGTCTGGCAATTGCCGTTTTTTTATTAATTGTCCTGCTCTTTTTACTGAAAAGGAAGACTACGCTCTTGTCGCAGCAACTCGTTCACCTGACAACGATGTTGGAAATAACCCGAAAACGACTCGCCAGGCTTCAGGAAAAGCATGACAAAATAATCGCGTTTCAAAACAGTCTCAAAACGGCAGAGCTGACCACCATGCTGCAAAAGCCCCGCCTTGATGCCCAGAGTACTGTTTCCGGCCATACACTTTCCGGGAAATACAGCAGGATCCGGTCTCTTGCCGAAAAAGGTCTGTCGGTTGATGAAATCGCCGCGATTCTCGGCGTATCGACCCATGAGGCCCGGCAACTGGTAAATTTGTCTAAGCTGGCCCAGTGAAATTGCGCAGGAATATTACAGCTTGATGTTAAGAAAACCGACGACAAACCGATAAGAAGAAGAGTCAAAAAATCTCTCTTATTAAACCCCGCCAAAGAGTGCGGGACTCTTTTCAGTCCCCCTTTGAGGGCGATAAGTTCCTTCACGAAATAATTTTCTCGTAAAAAACACAAGAAAATTATTTCTGAGTCACTAAAGGTAACTAACATGGTTTCAGGAAAATACAGCGCACTGGCCGGAGCAATCTCAAGGGAACAGGCGATAGCCAATCTCAGCAACAACATGGCGAATGTCAGTACCAGCGGCTATAAAAAATCGCATATCAGCTTTGAGTCTATCCTCCAGGAGAAGACCCAGATGGGTGTAGCCAAGGGCATTAACTACGACCGCATTGGCAAAAACTTCACCGATTTTTCGCCTGGACCGGTTAGGATGACCGACAACCCGCTCGACATCACCATTCAAGGTGAAGGTTTTTTAAAAGTCCAGGGCCCTGCCGGTATATTATATACCAGACGCGGGGATCTGGCGATTAACGCGGCAGGTGAGCTCGCTACCAGCAACGGATTGCCGGTTCTAGATACCGGCAACTCGCCCATTACCATTCCCGACACCGACATCAGCTCAGTGGCAATTGGCGACGATGGTACAATTTACACCCTTGGTCCGCAGGGTTCCAGGGCGGAAGTCGCCCAGCTGGCGGTTGTTGATATTGATGATAAACTGAAGCTTAAACGGGAATCCGATACCACCTTTTCTCTTGAAACGGGTGCAACTGAAATTCCGGGTGAGAGTTTTCGGATCATCCAGGGCGGACTGGAGTTATCCAATGTCAATATGGCCGAGGGCATGGCCGAGATGATCGACAATTACCGAACTTTTGAAACCTATCACAAGGTGCTGAAGAGTTACCAGACTATCAGCGAGCAGCAGGATGAACTCGGTACCCTGGGCTGATGGTTAAGCAATTTTTGCAGTATTTTTCTGGTCCCCATGCGCCGCATGGGGACCAGTGCAATAAATTAATATTTTTTTCGAGAACGAAGGAATAATTATGATCCGATCACTTTGGACCGGCACCACGGGAATGCACAGTCAGCAGTTAAATATTGATGTCATTGCCAACAATCTGGCCAACGTCAGCACCACCGGTTTTAAAAAGAGCAAGGCCGACTTCCAGGATCTGCTCTATCAGACAATGAAGGTACCCGGCAGTCAAACATCATCGGACACCGAATCCCCCACCGGCATCCTCATTGGATTAGGGGTGAAACCAGCCGCAGTCACCAAGGTTTTTACCCAGGGTGACCTGATACTCACGGAAAACGAACTGGATGTTGCCATCGAAGGCAATGGTTTCCTGCAGGTCGAGGAACCCAACGGCAACACCGGCTACACCAGGGCCGGGGCATTAAAACGCGACAGCAACGGCCGGATCACGACCTCCGACGGCTATACTATCATTCCGGCAATCACCATCCCTGACGGAGCCAAACAGATCACCATCGGTGAAACCGGTATTGTCAGTGCCCTCATTGGCAGCGATTCGACCAGCACCGAACTCGGTACAATCGAACTGGCGACCTTTACCAATAATGGTGGTCTCTCTGCCATTGGCAAAAACCTGTTCGAAGAAACCGCAGCCTCAGGCAACGCCCAGACCGGCACTCCCGGAGAAGACGGTTTTGGTACCCTGCTCCAAAACTACCTCGAGGGATCGAATGTTAATATAGTTGAGGAGCTGGCCAGTATGATCACCACGCAAAGGGCCTATGAAATTAACTCAAAGACCATCCAGACCTCCGATGAAATGATGAAAACTACTAATAACCTGCTATAATTATGGGAAAAGTAATTATAATACTCTGTCTGCTCTTCGGCTCGGTGCAGCTCGCTGATGCCTTGGATATCACTTTTAAACAAAACGGTTCGGTGGACGACTCCGTTATCAGGCTTGGCGATATAGTCAGTTTTGATCAGCAGACCGAAATGGCCAAAGCACTTGCCACCCAGCCTGTAGGCCAGGCGCCTGCTCCCGGAGAGACCATTTCCTTGAGCTCTGTCAGTATCAAGGAACACCTCGCTGCCAGCCAGACCCTGCCCCAGGATATCCAGTGGACCGGTTCACCAACCGTCACTGTACTGCGCAGCGGCATTGGCATCGGCCCTGAGCAGATACAGACAATTATCGCCGACTATATAAAAAAGAACCAAAACAACCTGCCCGAGGCGGAAATCCGTTTTGTGCCGGAATCGCTGCCCCTGCCCTTTACCCTGCCGACCGGTGATCTCAGCTATGAGGTAACGCCGTCTAATCCCTCTATTCTTGGCAGCTCACGGTTTTCAATAATTTTCAGGGTCAATAACACCGTCGTCAAGAATATGTCGGTACGAGGCAAAATAGAAGCCCTGGCACAGGTTGTAGTCTGTGCTGGCAACTTGAACAGAGGCGAGATACTCCGCCCGCAGCACCTCCAAACAGCGCTTATGGATATCAGCTCAATAGAAACTCCCAGCTTTGAGCCAAATGATCTCATTGGCAAAAAACTGAAGAGGAGCCTGCGAGCCGGTTCTCCTGTTCTGTTGTCCATGGTTGAAACACTACCGATAGTACGACGAGGCGAACGAGTGAAAATTGTAATCAACTCAGGTCCACTGCATCTTACCGCGACGGGTCTTGCCAATAGTGACGGGGCAATGGATGAAATGATCCGGGTCCGCAACATCAGCTCGAACAAAACTATCTATTGCCGGGTTGCCGCTCCCGGCTTGGTGGAGGTAATACTCTGAGTATGAAAAATCTACTGTTCGTAATGTGCTGCGGCCTGCTGCTTGCCGCCTGTGCTCCGACACAACAACCTCTAATAGCCATCCAGGAACCTCTGGAAGAAATCCATGCCGCTGAACCGGTGATCAGGGAAGAAGGTTCGCTCTGGCAGCAGGGCAATCGTTCCATGTTTTCCGATCAGAAAGCCCGTGATGTGGGCGATATTGTTACTGTAATTATTTCCGAAACAGCCAGTGCCTCAAAACAAGCCTCCACATCGACGGCCCGGTCTTCCAATATTTCTGCTTCAATACCCAATCTTTTCGGCCTGGAAAACGGCAGTGCCTTTACCGGCGACAAGCCAATTGATCTCAACAGTCTGGTCAGTGCCAATCTTGGCAACGGCTTTGACGGCAGTGGCTCCACGACAAGAAAAGAAGACCTGAAAGCCTACCTTACGACCCAGGTTGTCGGCCGTTACCCCAACGGACAGCTGAAAATTCGCGGCGGCAAAGAAGTTATGGTTAACAGTGAGGTCCAGATTATTTATCTGACCGGCATTATCAGGCCGGTGGATATCACTGCAGCCAATACGGTCAGTTCGGCAAAAATCCTCAATGCCAGAATCAGCTACACCGGCAAAGGGGCAATCAGTGATAAGCAGAAGCCGGGCTGGGGTACTCGCATTATAGACAATGTCTGGCCGTTTTAACAACCTGTCACTATCCAGCAGCACCCCATCTGCGTCCGATCACCCCGATCACCATACGAAAAAGGTATAGCTGATTGGGCTGCTTGAACACATCTGGACCACTGCTGAATAGTTTAGACTACATATTGGAATAAATAAGTTATCAATGGATTTTGTATGAAATCAATTATCGCTTTTATCATCTTCGCAAGCGTCTTCCTGGTGTTACCGGGCACTGTCGCCCATGCGGCCAGGGTAAAAGACATTGCCCAGCTCCATGGCGTCCGCGACAACCAGCTTTTAGGCTATGGCCTGGTCTCTGGGTTGAATGGCACCGGCGACGATATGAAAAAGTCGGTTTTTACCCTTCAGGCCATCTATAACATGATGACCCGACAAGGTATTACTATTAATCCCGACAACATCAAAGATATCAAGGTCAAAAATGTGGCTGCCGTTATGGTCACCGCTACACTTCCAGCCTTTGCCAAATCGGGATCCACACTAGACGTTCAGGTATCCTCCATGGGCGATTCCAAGAGCCTGGCCGGCGGCACGTTGCTGATGACGCCTCTGGTCGGCTCGGACGGTAGTGTTTATGCGGTTGCCCAGGGTTCTCTAACTGTCGGGGCATTTTCTTTTGGCGGCAAATCGGCGCAGGTCCAGAAAAACCATCCGACCGTGGGACGCATTGCCAGTGGCGCCATTGTCGAAAAGGCAATTCAGATTGCCCTGGGTGCCGATGGCCATCTGCAATATCAATTACGGGATGAGGATTTTACCACCGCCTCGAACATGGCCGAAGCAATCAACCAAAATTTTGGTAAAGGTACCGCTTTTCCCGACAGTCCGGGAACAGTTCAGGTAAATGTCCCAAAATCATATAAAACCAAGCTGGTCGATTTTGTTGCCGCGGTTGAAATACTCAATATTGCGGCAGATACCACTGCCAAGGTTGTTGTCAACGAACGTACCGGCACTATTGTCATGGGCAAGGATATCCGCCTGTCGACAGTGGCTGTCTCGCATGGCAATCTGAGCCTTATTATCCGCGACGATTCCGTGGTGTCTCAGCCTGATCCTCTAAGCAACGGACAAACAGTCGTCGTGCCGCAGACCACTGTTTCCGTGGTTGAAGAACCTGGCCAACTGGTCTTGTTGGATATGAAGAAAGGCGTGTCCATCGGCGAGATTGCCAACGCTCTTAATGCGATAGGTGCCACGCCAAGGGACCTGATCGCTATTTTTCAGGCCATCAAAGCGTCCGGTTCACTATATGGCGAACTTATTATCCTTTGATGGCGTCGTAAAAATTTGGCCTTTTTACGAATTTCTCATTTAACATCAGGTATATATTATGGACTTCAAGATAGACCCACGAACTCTTACCAGCCATGCCACCCAGCCGAGCGCTGACAAAAAGGCCAGGAGTTTGGAATCATTAAAGAAATCAAGCAAGGAATTCGAGACGATGTTTGTCATGGAAATGTTCAAGGCAATGCGCAAGGCGGTACCTGACGGTGGCCTTTTTGAGAAAAGTTCGGCAACGGAAACGTTCACCGAAATGCTCGATACAGAAACCGCCAAAGCTGCCACCGCCGGTAAAGGTTTAGGAATTGCCGAAGCAATGTACAATCAGATGGCCGGGCTTATAGAGAAAAAAGAATAAATACCATATCCACTGCCTGCGGCAGTTTACACTCTTTTTTTCTTTTCTCATCCTGTCTTTTTTTCCTCCCTGAAAACGGGAGGGAGGACAGGATTTTTTAATTCATTCCTGAGGTATTTTCAGTTACCCCGCCTAAAAGCTTTGTGGGATTTTTTTTAGTGCTCGCTTGACGGGGGATAAGTTCATTGTTTGTACTTCTTAGGAATCCCGCCCAACAGATTTGCGGGACTCTGTTTAATGCCCCCTTGAGGGGTATAAGTTCATTGCTGGTATTTCTCAGGAATCCCGCCCAACAGATTTGCGGGATAAGTTCATTCACGAAATAATTTACTTGTAAAAAGCACAAGTAAATTATTTCTAATTCACTAAACTTCTTTCACCATATAACCGATAATAAATATAACAGAAAATTAATCGATATCAACCAGCTGGCAAACCAGTGCAAGGACGCACAATAGTAACACTGCAAGGAGGCAAAAAAATGATCGTGACTACATCCGGAAGTTCACCACTTACAGTAAATTATCTAGCAATAAATCGATCAGTTACAGCTGACTACTCCCAAGAGAGCGATTCAAAAGCACAACAAGAAATTTTTCAGTTCCGCGGGGATCAGGTAGAATTAAAGTATAATTCAGAAACGGTTACCACCCATAGCAGCTTTCTGTCTCTTGAAAAGAAAATAAGTGATGGCTATGATCTGTTACAAGGTCTGATCCTGAATATATATAAAAACCAGTCCATTGTTTATACAATCGCGACCGATACCACAAAGATTAATATCAAAACATTAACCCCGGAAAAGGCCCAGGCACTGATTGGTGACGATGGCTTTTTCGGGGTAGAAAAAACTTCTGAACGAATAGTAAAATTTGCCATAGGTATGGCCGGAGGCGACCCGACCCGAATAGATGCCATTCGCCAGGGGATCGACAATGGATTTCAGGAAGCTCTGGAGGCCTTTGGCAACTGGCTGCCGGAGATATCCTATGCTACCTATGATAGTGTAATGCAAAAACTCGATGACTGGGCAACCATTGATACCACTAGTAACAGCCCAGAATCCCAAACTCAGGTGAAGTCATGAGCGTAGAATTTTTTGGAGTAGGCGGACCGGGACAGATCGGCAATCTGAAGAAAACCCAGAAGGTCCAGGCCGATAAAAAAGTCGAAGGTGCCGGCGAAGACAAGGTGCAGTTTTCCTCGGTATTGCAGGACGTCAACAAGGCAAAAGCGACAAATCAGGCCAGCGATGCGGAAAGAACCGAACGCGTCCAGCAGCTAAAGGCCCAGATCAAAGCTGGATCTTATGAGCCGGACCTCAAAAAAGTTTCTGCCTCACTATTACAATTTCTCGTCGAAGGAAAGTAATATGGAAACCACAACCACCCATGACTATCTCGTTCGACTGCGTGATCTCATTTTCGAAGAAAGAGCGTGTGCCAAGGCACTTGACATGAAAGGAATGATCGCCGCGATGAACAGGAAGGAAGAAATCGTCAAGGTGCTGAACCACGTCAAGGTAATCGACGAGCAGGATAAACCGATTGCCGGCCAGATCCGTGAAGAAAACCGTCGCAATGCCTTTCTATTCAAATCAACGCTGGGATGGATACGACAGACCATGGAATTCTTCGGTCAAAAAACCGTCACCACCACCTATTCAGCAGCGGCGTATACGGTTGCCTCCCGGGTAAACGGACGACTCCTTTCCGGGAAAATTTGACATGGCCGGTCTCTTTAATGCGCTCAATTCCGCCCGCACTTCTCTTGAGGTAAGCCAGAAGTCGATAGAGATTACCGGCAATAACATCTCCAACGTCAACACCGAAGGGTACTCCCGGCAGAAGGCCAATTACGAGACCTATCCGGCAATGAATTTAGGGGATTTTTTCATCGGCCAGGGTGTCAAAATATCCGATGTCAGTCGTGACCACGACGTCTTTATCGATCAACAGATCAAACAGAAAGCCGTTGATTTCGGCCTCCAGGACGCAGTGACCCGCCCTCTTTCCGAACTTGAGCGGGTTTTTAATGTAACCGCAGACAATATTTCCACCGATATCGATAACTTTTTTGATTCGCTGCAGGAACTTTCCGCCGACCCCAGCGACCTCGTCCAGCGCAACAACGTCATCCTCCAGGGTAACGTGCTGGCTACCAGCTTCAACAACACCGTCAACGAGTTGAATTCCATTAAAGGAAATATCAACGATACCATTCTCTCCAAAATTGATTCAGTCAATTCGCAAATTAATGAGATAGCCGATCTTAATGACCGGATCTACAGCATTGAGATCCACGGGCAGACGGCCAACAGCGCCAGAGACCAGCGGGACATGTTGGCCAAAAGCCTGGCCCAGACCCTCGGAGCCCAGTCCTACGAGAATGACAACGGTATGCTATCGGTCGCTCTGCCTGGAGGAATGCCCCTGGTCCAGGGCAATATGGCAATGACTATTACCGCCGACGCGACCGGCGCGGACCTACAGCTCAAGCTCAAAGCCGGCGGGGTTACCAGGGATTTACAACTGAAAAATATGGGCGGCGAATTTAAGGGGCTGATGGATATCCGCGATAATTTTATCCCGGCACTCAACGCCGATCTGGATAAACTTGCCTATGAACTGAGCACCCAGGTAAATCTCCAGCACCAGGCCGGGGGTGGGCTGGATTCCAGTACCAACAATCTCTTCTTCAGCATTCCCCCGAACTATGTGGCCTCGCCGCCCGGACCTGCGCCGACGGCAACGGAATACGCTGATGCGGCCAGGCAGATGAGTGTGGTTATAACCGATCCGGCTAAAATTGCCGCCGGTGCCGCTGCGGACCCAGGCCCACCGCCAGGTACCGTCGCCCCCGGCGATAACAGTAACGCCCTGACCCTGTCCAACATTGCCGATACCTATCTCATTGGCGGCGTCGACAACTTCAATTCTCTTTATGGAAAAGTTGCCGCCAAGGTTGGTGTCGAAAGCAACCAGAACCAACTTTCGCTGAAAGGTGCGCAAGACGCCCTCAATCAACTGGAAAATTTTCGTGACGGTCTGGTGGGTGTTTCCCTGGAGGAAGAGATGATCAGCCTGATTCAGTATCAACGCGGCTTTGAGTCTTCTGCCAAGTTTCTCTCCACAGTCGACGAGATGATGACCACAATCCTGGATATTAAACGATAGCCTTGAGCTAGAGCAGGCATAGTATGAAAGTTACCGACAATTCCACCTACCGGTTAATGCAGACCAACCTGGACAGAATTACCAATGATCTGCTTACGCTTCGCACCCAGGGTTCTACCGGCCTGAAGCTGAACAAACCATCCGACGATCCTGGCGCCATCCGCCCGGTACTGACGACCCGGTCCCAACTCCAGCAAAACGACAGATACCTGGAAACCATGGGCCAGGCCGGTGATAAAATGGCCGCCACGGATGGTCACCTGGCACAGGTTGAAAATATACTTGTCCGGGTGAAAGAAATTGCCATTAATTCAGTCAATAGCGCGTTAAGCCAAAGCGATCGGGCCTCTCTCGCCGATGAAATCGCCCAACTGAAAAATGAACTCCTCGACAGTGCCAATGCAGTCGTTGACGGAAAATATATCTTCGCCGGATATCAGGAAGACACCAAACCCTTCACCGCCAACCCTGCATACGACCCTGCCAACTATAAGGTTGATGATGTCAATACCTGGCCATACTTTTATAATGGTGATAGCAACCCAACCAAATTAGAGATAACCCCCGGCGAAGTTATCCAGTCGAATCTCACCGGCAATGAAGTCTTTTTTGGGATTACCAATAAGATAGCCGCCACCGGAAATGCCAATCCCTATCAAGGGGAAATCAAAATCTCCGGCCCAATTGGAGTTGGCACAGCAGGCAACGATATAACCATTACCGCCGGGACTAACCCGCCAGTTACCATTTACGGGGGCACCGACCTCACCGACCCCCCCGGACAAAACAATTACGCGGGCAAGGTAGCCGCTCTTTTCAGCCAGCCGGGAACCGGTCTGGTGGGCACCGCCAGCGCAGCCAAAGCAAATCTTGGGTCTCTGGCGCTCGCGGGTTTCGTCGATACGGAAGATACCTACACGCTGAACATTACCTCCGGCGGCAACAGTATTTCCGCAACCCTCGACGGAGCCTCCGGCAGTTACGATTTCACACTTGGCGGTATGGCACAGGCTTTAGCCAACACAGCCGGCGCCAAGAATCTTACCTCAACAAGCGGCACCTTGGCCAATGGGGTTAGCTATGATATTTCGAGTGGTTCCCTGGTGCTTAGCGGGCCGGCAGACGGTTCGGAAATCGAACTGACCCAAATACCTTACGATGGCGTCGTAACCGGCACACTTCCATCCGGCGGTATTACCGGGGGCGACCAGACCGCCTATGGTACCGTTACCATAGCTCCCAATTCATCTACTGCTGTGAATATTGCCGGGGCCGGTCTTTCGAGTGTCGGCATGTCCGCCGACACCCTCGACGGCGCGTCAGGAAGGATCGATCTCTTTACCGTACTCACCCGGACCGAAGAAGCCATCCGGGCCGGCAATTTTGACGACAAAAATGGCGCCGGTGGATCTATCCAGGCCCAGATAACCAATCTGGAGACTGCCGCCAATCAGAACCGCAGCTACCGGAGTACTCTTGGCGCGCGGGCGCAGCGCGTCGAGTCGGCAACGCTCCACCAGCAAGATGCGCAGATAGACCTCAAGCAGATTCTTTCACGGTATCAGGACGCGGATATTTTACAGGTTTTCAATGATATCACTCAGAAAGAATCGGCTTTTCAGGCTGCGTTGAACGTCACCGCACGGGTATCGAAGATATCAATTCTTGATTATTTATAACCACCGATTACAATTGTTTGGAGTACTCAATAGACACCTGTCTATCATCTCCAACCTTCCAGGCGAAAGACGCCACTCAAAGGGAGCAAAACATGCTGGTCCTTACCAGAAAACTCGGTGAAGGTATTGTCATCGGCGACGACGTTACCATTACGATTGTTGAAATGAAAGGCGGCAATGTCAGAATCGGCATTGACGCCCCTCGGGATAAAAAGATCTATCGTCAGGAAATTTATACTCGCATCGTTGAAGAAAATCGCGATGCCAGTCGTTGGGATATGATTGATCTCGATAAGATAAGCGATAACCTAACCGTGAAAAAAGAGAAAAAATGAAAAAAATCATCACCCGTTTTGGCGAAGTGGAATACGACCCGGATAATCTGCTGCATTTTCCTGTCGGACTTATAGGTTTGCCAAATCTCCGTCATTTTATTGTTATGCCGAATAAGAAGCAGGGTCCGCTCTTCTGGATTCAGAGCGTTGACGACCCCGACATTGCCTTTGTCCTTACCGATCCGACAAATTTCTTTTTAGATTATCAATTATCGCCGGAAGATTCTGAACGACAGAGCCTGGACCTTGATAAAGACGATGAATGTTTCATTCTCAGTGTTGTTACCGTCCCTGCCGATCAGAATATTACCTTAAATCTGGCAGCGCCGATACTTTTTGCGCCCAAGACAAATAGGGCAATCCAGGTGATCGTGGAAAACAGCAACTACTCTTCCAAAACACCCCTGCCCCAATAAAAAAATCACAGGCCGACAGGTTCACCACTGGTACCCATGCGCTGCATGGGTACTTCACTGCACTGCGCCGCAGTTCCCATGCAGCGCATGGGAACTAGAAAGTCAGCTGGTTCCCATAGTAACCACTATTTTTTATAAGCCTTGCCTCTATGTTCAGCCAAAAGCATAGACACAATTTTATTTTCACTATCGATCTCATAAAAAAACCGGTAAGAACCAATCCTGTACCTCCACGTTGGTGGGGTCCAGTTTCGTAACTTTTTAATATTGGGGCCAAATGATGGTGACTCTTTAAGTTGCTGATACACTTGAGTTCTGAGTTTCACCTTAATCTTGTTTTTTTGTCCCGCAAAGTCTTGCTCAAGCGAAGCTAGGAATGTCTCAGTCTCAAATATTCTAAACATCAACAAAAAAACCTTTTCTCAGCTTCGCATCCTTGGAGCCTTTTGTAAGAGCTTCTACCAGATTCTTATTTCCAAGAATTTCATCCATCTCTATTGGATCGACAAAAAACTCCTCTTCCAGTTTTTGTTGAGCTAGATAATTTATAAGATTAGATATAGGCCGTTTCACAGCCTGTGCAGCCTTGGCAAAAAGAAGATATTCTTCTTCTGAAAGCCTTATGGTTACTGTTTTTGACATTGATCCACCTCCCACTATGTGTTCTTTTGTATTCAAAATAACTCTAAAAACACACATAAGCAATTAATATTTTCAGCACCTTGTTCCCATGCGCCTCATGGTAACAAGAACTCACTGCGTCGCAGTGCAATAAGCTTTGTTGATAATCCCAGTACCGATAAGTTGACACGTCATTTTCATCTGTACTATACTGACCATAAGGTGCTCATCTGGCACCCATGCGCCGCATGGGTGCCAAAAAGATATCACCAAGTCAGCAGTTTCACCTGGTACCAATGCGCTGCATGGTACTTATCTGGTCACCTGGTTCCCATGCGCTGCATGGGAACCAAACTACACTGCGCCGCAGTTCCCATGCAGCGCATGGAAACCGAAATGGGACGCAGCCGCTACAAAATAACCGACAACGACGCGCCCCACTTTCTCACCTTTACCGTCCTCAACTGGCTAGCCGTTTTCACCCGACCAGGCACCGTACAAATCATCATCGATGCCTTCATCTGGCGACAAAACCATAAAGAACTCAAAGTCTATGGCTATGTAATTTTAGAAAACCATATCCACTGTATTCTCCAGGCGCCCCACCTGGGCCAACAGGTGCATGATTTCAAGTCATTTACCGCACATGAGATTTTACGCTATCTCAAACACAACAAAGCGCTCAAGCTCCTCCAGCAACTGGAATTTTTCAAGAAATCCCATAAAACCGATGCCCGCTATCAGTTTTGGCAGGAAGGCAGTCATCCCCAACTTATCCAAAGCGAAGAAATGCTTCGGCAAAAACTTGACTATATTCATTTCAATCCGGTCAATCGCGGCTACGTCGATGATGCAACACACTGGCGTTATTCCAGTGCCCGGAACTACCAAGGACTTGAAGGCCTGCTGCCAATCCATACTGAATGGGGGAGCTGAAATGATTTAGGATGCGCCGCATCCAGCATACTGTTCCCATGCAGCGCATGGGAACAAGAGAAGAGACCCGACCACCCAGGCACCACCTCGACTGGCTCCCATGCGCTGCATGGGAAGCAAAACTCACTGCGCCGCAGTGCAAAAATCTTCTT
>JBBRDD010000087.1:0-18260 GCA_038204235.1 Desulfobulbales bacterium | reverse complement strand
GCTATCGGGCCGCGCCGGGAAATCGGTATCCGGTCCATTTTCAATATCCTGGGACCGATGACGAATCCGGCGGGAGCAAATGTACAGCTCACCGGAGTCTTTGCCAAAGAATTGACGACGATCCTCGCCAATGTACTGGTGCGGTTAGGCATAAAACGTACCCTGGTAGTCTGGGGTGAGGGAAATATGGACGAATTGACCGTTACCGGTACTTCGTATATAGCCGATGGTTTTGACGGTAAAGTAACCAACTACACCCTTGAGCCTGAGGATGTCGGTTTGACCCGGGCGACGCTTCAAGACATTAAAGGCGGTGCAACCGCAATTGAGGCTGCGCAGCAGGTTCGATCGGTTCTGCAGGGCGAAGCCGGAGCCAAACTCGACATGGTGCTGTTTAATGCCGGGGCGTCGCTTCTGGCTGCGGGAAAGGCCTATACCATTAAGGAAGGCATTGCCCAGGCAAGAGAGCTTATTGCATCGGGTGCTGCAATGAAAAAACTTGATCAGTTAGTCAGCTTTTCCAGTCTGGCCAGCAGAGCACCAAAGGCGGATTGATGCATGATTTTAGATACTATTGTTGCCCAAAAAAAAATTGAGGTTGCCCAACTGCGCAAAAAAGGAATCTGTCTGCCGTCGGAATTCAGGGATAAAGCCATTGATCCGCCGCGTGGTTTTACCAGTTCTCTCACCAGGTACCCTGAAGTTGCCATAATAGCTGAGGTGAAAAAGGCATCCCCCTCAAAGGGCGTAATATGTGCCGATTTTCGACCGGTGGACATTGCTGTCAACTATCAGCATAATGGTGCCCAGGCTATTTCTGTTCTGACCGATGTTCAGTTTTTTCAAGGGGCGCTGCTCTATATGATGCAGGTTCGAGAGGCGGTTGCCCTGCCTGTTCTGAGAAAGGATTTCATCATTGATGCGTTGCAGATCGAGGAGGCCCGTCTGCACGGTGCAGATGCCATCCTGTTGATTGCCGCCATCCTTGACCTGTCGCAGCTGCGCGATTATCAGGCCTGTGCAGCAGAGTACGGGATGGATGTTCTGGTCGAGGTGCATGACGAATGGGAAACGGAACTGGCCCTGAAGGCGGGCAGTGCGCTCATCGGTGTGAATAATCGGAATCTTAAAGATTTTACGATGGACATTGAAACTACCTTCAGATTAAAGAAATATATCCCGGCAGAAATTCCAGTGGTCAGTGAATCGGGTTTGAAAACTGTCGATGATTTCAGGCGATTACGCGATGAACAAATCAGCGCTGCCCTCGTTGGGGAAACCCTGATGCGGGCAGGAGCGGACAGTGCTCTGCTGCAGTCGTTACGCGAATAGGGGTTGTTGCTTTGGAGAAAAGCACCATACAGCGAACGCGGGTAAAGATGTGCGGCACCACGCGACTGGAAGATGCCCTGGCAGCAGTCCGCTATGGGGTCGATGCTCTGGGATTTATTTTTTACAGCAAAAGTCCCCGCTGCATCTCCCGTGACGCAGCGGCCCGGATAATTCAGCTACTTCCCCCCTTTGTCGACAGGGTAGCGGTCTTTGTCAATACGTCGATAGCAGAGTTGGTCAGCACCGCCGGAGTGGGATTTTCTTATGTGCAGCTGCATGGCAACGAGTCGGCGGAATACTGCCGGCAAATACGGCAGAAACTTCCTTCGCATGCGATTATAAAGGCCTTTCGAGTTGGTGAAGAAAGTTGTGCCGACGAATTTACACCATATAACGATTGTGTTGATGCCTTCCTTCTGGATACCTATGTTCATGGGGCACGCGGCGGCACGGGCGAGGTCTTTGACTGGTCGATAATAGAACGACTGAAGTTGCAACGACCATTCATTCTGGCTGGTGGCTTGTCGCCTGAAAATGTGACCGGTGCCATCGCTGTGGTGCACCCGTTTGCGGTGGACATCAATTCAGGTGTAGAATCAGAACCGGGAGTTAAAGACCATGTCCGCCTGCGGGAATTGCTGCTGGCGGTCTATCGAACATCAATTGCCTAATCAATAGAGCACTCACCTGGCGACAACAAATGCGCAGACCCAGCCGCGTTGATGCAGTGCGTTTTCTGCCCGTTTGGCGTTTTGTATGGTTTTTCCGGCATATACCTGCACTCGGTTGACGATGGAGTCTCCTTCAGCATCCTTCTGGATAATGGCGGTATGGCCGGAATCGACGAACCGTTTTTGCAGTTTTATCGCATTGCTTGCCTCAGCAAAGGCGCCAATCTGGACATAAAACTCACCCGCAGACAGATCCTGATAAACGAGAGTTGGTGGTTCGCCGGGTTTGGCGACAGCCTCTGCCCCGAGTGCAACTGCTTGCACTCGGGCAATGCCATGTTGGGCAATGCCAAGCGACTCTGCAGCTTTAAAGCTCAAATCAACGATTCGTCCCTGCACAAAAGGTCCTCGGTCATTGACCCTGACTACTGTACTCTTGCCGTTATCAAGGTTTTTAATCAACAGCATGGTGTTCATCGGCAGGGTTTTATGGGCCGCAGTCATAGCATGCATGTCATAGGTCTCTCCGTTTGAAGTCTTTCGGCCATGGAATTTTCCCCCATACCAGGAAGCAATGCCATTTTCACTATATCCCTCGGCGGAAGGAATTGGATAGTACCGTATGTTTTTGATAACATACGAATTCTGAGTGGCAGGAGCTCGAGTACCGGATACCTTGTCTTTGGGAACGGAACGAACGGAACAGCTTGTCATGAGAAGAAGGCAGCACAGCAAGTAAATGAGAGTTTTATCTGTCATGGCCTAATCAGTTGGACGAATTTTTTCTGGTGTGCCTTGGATTATATGAGCCGCGCGTTCTGTTGCCAGAAACTGTTCGATACGATCTTTATAAAAAAAACCTGCCGGCCCGGTTGTATGCGGAGTATACGACCGTAGGCCTTTATCTGGAGCCTGCGACGGTACGGAATCAAACCGGACTTTCTCCTCTTCGTCAATCCACGAGAGATAAAAGTCGAGCAACGGACGCATGGTGGTTATATTTCCTTGTGCATCCCTGCCGAGTAGAGGGGTTTCCCAGCGACGCATGGTAAATCCTTTATACCAGAGGCCAGTTTCTCTCTCACCTGTTAATATATCAGCCATTTCCGGAGGCAGTTCAGTTTGATCAAAATCATTGTTGTTGTCAATAATGGTTTCAACTTCAAAATCTCCCTGAACCGACAGGCTGGCCCACATGCTGAAATCATCGGTATCGGACCTGAGAAAGTGTTTGCCGATATCGTTAAATGTCCATTGAGCGTGGCATACCTGACAATTGATTTTTCCCTTTTGCTCCTTGTGCGCAGGATGCTGCATGACAGGGATGGTGTGGTCTTTCCCGTTGCGCCCGTGGAGAACAAAAAGACCTTGTTGAATAGCAACCTGAGCAGGTAAACTGCGCTGCAGTTCCTCAAGTTGATGACATTTTTTACAGGAAGGTTTTTCACCTGTCGGTTCCATCAGTTCCCGGCCTGAATGGCAGTCAATGCAGAGCATACCCCGCAATTGATGAATATCTGGTTGCAGCTGGTGATATTCAACGCCATATGGTCGGAAATGTTTTTCTTTTGTGGTAAATGGTGTCCGGTATTCGACATTAAAATCATGTTCAAAACGGCCATAGTAGTCAAAGCCAACGTAATTCCCATAGTGACATGACAGGCACTGCTCATCGCCTGGTTTTTGCCAGCTGTGCGATGCCAGTTTTCCGTCTATGAAGGACATGTGGCAGGCGGCACAACCGGTACCATGCGTGACTGCGGGATAATTGTCGCCGGAGCTGTAGAGATGGCATCGAAAGCATCTGCGCCGCAGCAGATCATCTGCCAGTTCCAGTACGGTTTCCGGATCACTTTTTTTCGGTGTTTGACGAAAGCTGGTCAGCTTGTTTTCTGCTCCGAATGCTTTCCTGAAAATATTGGTACTGTTTTTTAGGGTGAAATGTTCTGTGCCAGCTATTTGGTTGACGGTTTCTGCATGGCAGGGACTACATGACAGGGCGAGATGGTCCGGGTGGGCGGGAAAGGGGATATAGCCCAGGTGGGCGCTCTTCTTATCGGTTGCCTGGTTGTTGCCTTTGTGACAGGATACGCAGGATTGCTGGTGGTTGGTGTCCGCTTTAATAGAATGACAGTCGATACATTGTTTGAGTACAATGTTTTTCTGCTCGGCACTGGTGCAGCCTGGAAAAATTAAGAGAAAAACTATAAGGTAAAAAGCGCTGTTCATATTCTCAGGGTATCCTGCTGTTTTTGCATGATTTGGTGCGTCACCTGCAGAATGTATCACACCGGGAGGTGAATGGTCACCTGTTAAATTTTCTTTAAAATTTATGAGTTTCTTATATTGTATAATAGTTGAACTTTCAATGATTACCTGATATATAGGCGTACTGAAATGAGCCGGAGACCCCTTAGGTTTCGGCTGTATTTTGTCATACATGCCAGCATAGCTCAGTTGGTAGAGCGGCGCTCTCGTAAAGCGCAGGCCAGCGGTTCGATTCCGCTTGCTGGCTCCAGCGATATCAAGGATTTACAGTTTCTGCTGTAAATCCTTTTTTGTTTGTAGGCCAACTATAGGCTAGTAGAAGTGATCACTTTTAAACGATTTTCAGTATACTACGTACCATTTTGCTAATAAGATGAGTCAAAAAAAGACTCGACTGCTTTTTTCGACTCCTCGTTAAACTCCAGGTCAATACAGTCGAAACTCCCGCTTTATTCCTTCGATCAGATCCTGTTTAATTTCTTCCCGGATTTTGTCTATATCAATTCTCTCATCAGAAGAGATCATCCAGTGTGCAAGTGGTTTTGGTATAGCAAAGGTCCGGAATTTTATGCCATCAGGCGAACAGGCTGTAACACTTGGATTCGTGTTAAACAGATTGGCTTTGCAAACCAGCCAGCTCTTCGGAATTTTGGTTATCGGGCTTAGGTTGGTGGCCATTGCACTTTTTCGTATATCTTCCATAACGTCGTAAAGAGTGATGTCTTCTCTTTTCTCGCCTGTCACAATTGCCTCAGCTTGCGCGACACACATGTTACAGATTATACTCCCATCATCACCCTGGATCAGACATGTTGTCATCTCGTCTTGATTTGTCGCACCGCAAAAATTGCAGGTGTTAATGATGCCACTGTCATCAGTTTCACTCATCTTTTTCCTCATCGTTTCAAAACTTGCAGATCTGGACGCAATCTTTACTGGATTACCGTGTTTCATATAAAGAATTAGGCATTTATAGATAATAGCAAAAAAAGCGCAGCAAATACCAGCTCGAAACACCACCTGCCGGTCTCCGGCAGTCAACTTTGCCGGAAATCCTTAGTAAATATGACACTACCCAGTTGTTCATAAAATTGTGCCACTGAATAAGTAATTATTTCCTTTTCCAGCTATCTTCATTCATCTATTAAGTAAACCTTGATTGTGGAAGACTCTTTTTGACTGGTTGTTCTGCCACACAGTTCCGCTATATTGATTTACTATGCAGATTATTTTCAAGCATAAAGTGCATTCCTAATATAAGCGCAAATTTCGTCCATCGCCTGAGTTGCCTCGGGGAAAAGAGGAGCGCAAACCGGATAGCAATGAAACATGCCTTACTCGTCCTTTAGCATGTTGGCTATTCCGGCATGTTTAGCTTTCCCAGCAGAATTTAGCGAGTCATCGCGAAGTATCTCATCTCCTCCTGCATAGATAAGTATGGGTGGACGATCGTTAAGATCTCCATAAAGTGGGGATATCCACAGCAATCCGGGGTTGTGATTCCTCCAATAATGCTTGCTGAAAGCCGTCCACGTTCCGTAGGGAGAAAGATAGGCATTTTGGGGCATTCACTTCATAGGATTTACCTGTGCATCGAAGATCTGTCCATGGAGAAAGTGTTACCGCAGCCTTAGGAAGAGGAAGGTCTTGACCTCTAATAGCCAGAGCAAGGCAGCCAGGCATAGACCTCCGCCAGCAGAATCACCGGCAACTATTCTGAAAAATAGCGGTAACCCTTGGTCAAGCAACCAGCGGTATGTTTTTAGTGTATTCTTCAGTGCTGCGGGATAGTGATGTTCGGGGGCAAGTCTATATTCAAAAAGCAGAGCTCCAATATTGGTGCCTTTGACAAATTTGGCGATATGAATCTGGTGATCAGAGCAGGATCCAGAAACGTAACCGCCCCATGAAATAAACAAAATTACCTTATCTTTCTTCGCTCCGGTGGGCACGATCCATTCAGCAGCGATTGTATCAATCGTAATAGGCTCAATTTCTAAATCATTCGGGATTTTTCCGAATCGTTTTGCTCCTTGTTCGAATTCTTACCGGAAGAGCAGGATGGATTCCTTTTGTCTAATCTATTTTGGTGGCTTGAGTCAAATTGAAAAAAAATGACGATTTTTAAGGAGGAGAATTATAAGGTGACTTCGCAAACTTGACTATCCTCATTGTCAAAATTCAATATAGCTATATGAACTTTTTGATCTGAGTGGCAACGTCCTTCGTGTCAAAAGATTCTACCCTCTCCTAAAGAAAATATGGAATCATCTAGAGTTTCAAAATGCTTTATTTAGCGACAGTTTGCTGGAAATAATATTGAATATCTAAAAGTTCCAAGATGCTCCTTTTCGCGAAAGTTTGTGGCGGCATTATCAAGCGAAAACTGATTGGGAAGGACGGTCAATCTACAAAGAGTGATTTCCTGACGAGGCTTGCCAAGGGATTTTCTTTTAGTTGAGACACTGTACTGATTTAACAAAATCATGTGACTTAACTTGCTGATTCACTATTGTTTGTTGGCAGGATTTACTATGTAAATTCTATCCTGCCTCATGTTGAAATGTGGTTGGCAAAAAGATTGCAAATCTTAGCCTAGCAGAGTAATTTTACGTTGTTGTGTCAGGTAATTAATAGTTGGAACGTTTATTCGTTCAAAGCCCTTATAAGGCAATGTATTATAACCCCAACAACATAAGGAGAAGAGATGAAAAGTAGAGTTTTAAGTATTTTATTGGCTATGTCTTTTATTTTGGTGTCTCTCGCTGAAGCGCATGCTGCAACCACGAAAATCGGCTTCATCTACATTATGTCTGGACCATTGTCTGCCTATGGTCAGTTCGCTAAACAGGGAGCCGAGCTGGCCATCGAAGAAATCAATGCAGGGGGAGGCATTAACGGCAACAAGGTCGAAGGTTTTTTTGAAGACTCAACTGGCAAGCCAGACGTCGCTTTGCGTGCTATTAGAAAACTGGTTTATCAGGATAAGGTTGATATACTCGTCGGCCTCGATTCAAGCGGCGTTGCAAATACCGTTGTTCCTTCTATTGAGCAGATGAAAACTCCATTGATCATCACTCACGCCGCGACACCTGACGTCACCGGCAGTGTCTGCAACAAATACACTTTCCGAATTTCGCTCAATCTAGCCCAGAACGTCAAAGCAGCGGCGTTGATCGCCAAAGATACCGGGGCCAAGAAATGGACGACTATTGGTCCCGATTACGCGTTTGGTCACCAGTCCTGGGAGTATTTTGAGAAATACCTCAAACAGCTGAATCCAGAAGCTTCTTTCCTGCCAATCGATGAGGTCGCTTTCCCACCGTTCAAAACTACCGACTTCAGCGCCTATATAACCAAGATCATGGCTACCAAACCTGAAGGTGTTTTCATTTCTCTGTGGGGCGGTAATTTAATCGATTTTGTCCGGCAAGCCAGCAGCATGGGCTTCTTCGACGGAGGTTTTCAGGTATTGATGTCGCTTGGAGGTGCAACTGAGGTTTTGACCGCGCTAGGCGATAAAATGCCGGAAGGCTTGTGGGTAGGCACGCGCTACTGGTTTCTGGCTAACGATTCGGTACTGAATAAGAAATTTGTTGCCGACTATTTCAATAAATTCAATGCGTATCCGTCCTACAATGCTCACGGTGCCTACAGCGCCGTATATGCCTATAAAGCAGCGGCAGAAAAGGCTGGATCTATTGAAAAAATGGCCATTGTCAAGGCGTTGGAAGGTTTGAAGCTGGAAATTCCGACCGGAGTCATAGAGTTCAGAGCAGCAGATCATCAAGCCATTACCGATGCCCATTGGGGTAAGACCGCTGCCGATGCCAAATATCCTCTGCGTATCCTTAACCCAATTAAGATTTTCAAGGGCAAGGATGTCACTCCGCCAGTCTCCGAGACTGGTTGTAACATGAGTGCTGCGAAGTAAAATTGACCTACTGCTTTTTGGCTAAAGAAACCTGTAATGGAGCTTACCCGCTTTGCTACAGGTTTCTTCATTGTATCTGTTCCATTCGGAGCTTCTATGGAAACCCTGTTGTTGAACACCTTGAACGGCTTGAGTTGGGGGATGTTATTGTTTTTGATCGCGGTCGGTCTGACAACCGTATTTGGCGTTTTGGGGGTGTTAAATTTTGCCCACGGCTCGCTCTTTATGCTCGGTGCCTATCTGTGCCTTCAGGCCATGCAATATTTTGATTCTTTCTGGTTCGGTTTGCTAGTTGGTCCTCTCTGTGTCGTTGGCATTGGGATACTGATTGAAAAATACCTGCTGAAAAGGACGTATGCCCGAGATGTCTCTTATCAACTGCTCTTGACCTTTGCAATTCTACTGATTCTAGATGATGCCGTCCGCATGATCTGGGGATCCGGTTATCATGTGATTGAACCACCTGTCATTCTCAGCGGCGTAATGAGCATTGCCGGCCAGAATTACCCTGTCTATCGCTTTTTCCTGATCGTCATCGGACCACTCATCGGTGGTATGCTCTGGTCATTTTTCCACTTCACGAAATGGGGAAAAATAATTCGTGCCGCCTCCTTTGACAACATTATGGCTGAAGGTGTCGGTATCAATGTACCACTGATTTACACATCTGTCTTTGCCTTGGGAACCTGGCTTGCGGCTCTGGGCGGTGCTTTGGCCGCACCACTGCAAAGCCTCAACCCTTCAATGGGCGAGAAGATTATTATCGAAAGTTTTATCGTTGTTGTGGTTGGCGGTATGGGCAGCTTTCCCGGAGCCTTCGTCGGAGCCTTGCTGTTGGGGTTGCTTGAGTCTTTCGGTACCGTTTTTGCCGGGCGTCTGCAAATGGCAATACCTTATATCCTCTTAGCAGTGATCCTGTTGATCAAGCCGAATGGCCTGTTCCGTAAAGGGGTGTGATTATGCAAAGTAACAAACTGCACAACCTAATCGGACCAGCTCTTTTAATTCTGCTTCTGTTTTTTGCACCATTGGTTATGCCGACCTACTGGACGATGATCTTATCTGAAATCCTAATCATGGGCTTGATGGCAGTCAGTTTTAATCTGCTGTTCGGCTACACCGGCCTGTTATCTTTTGGCCAGGGTGCTTTTTTTGGAGTTGGAGCCTATTGCGCTGCACTGATGCTTCAGGCTGGATATCAAAATTTGTTTCTGATCCTTTTCGTTGGCATGCTAGCGACCTTTCTGTCATCACTGATCGTCGGTTTTTTCTCTGTCCGGCTCAATGAAATCTTCTTTGCTATGATTACCCTCGGATTCGGCATGTTGTTCTTTGCTATCGCCCACAACTGGCTGGAAGTTACTGGTGGCAGTGATGGCCTACCGGTTTTCTCCTTACCAACCCTGACAATCTTCGGTTCTGAAATCACTTTTTATGCACCAACCAACATGTATTATCTGGTTTTTAGTGTTGTTTTGATCGGCATACTGCTGCTCTGGTTAATTGTCCACTCCCCATTCGGACTAATACTCAAAGCAATGCGAGAAAACAAACAGCGAGTATCTTTTGTCGGTGGCGATGTAAAAATGATGCGGATTGCCGCTTTTGCGATCTCCGGCACATTTACCGGGCTGGCCGGAGTGCTGTTCTGCCTTTTCAACAGCATGGCAACACCAGATTTCATGCACTGGAGCTTTTCCGCAAAGCCGGTCATCATGTCGATCATCGGCGGAACCGGCGTTTTCCTCGGTCCTCTGTTCGGAGCCGGAATCTTCTTCGTCCTGGAACAACTGATCATTCAATACACTGAAAACTGGATGTTTTTTCTCGGCATCGTGTTAGTTTTCATTGTGCTCTTCTTCCCCCAGGGCGTCTTCGGCACTATTCGTAACAAAGTCTTCAAAAGGGGAATAAAATGAATGAAAACGAGGCATTATGCATCGAGAATCTAGGCCATTCCTACGGCAGGTTCAAAGTCATCGAAGACATTTCCCTTACTATCAGCAAAGGTGAAATGTCCGCGCTTATTGGACCTAATGGTGCTGGCAAGACCACTTTCTACAATGCCATTTCCGGCCAATTTCCGCCAACTAGGGGCAAGGTATTTCTCAATGGTGGAGATATCACCGGGCTCCCGCCACAGCGAGTGGTTGATAAAGGGATGTGCCGGTCGTTTCAAATCACCAATATTTTTGCCGAACTAACTGTGGCAGAAAATGTTTACATCCCATTGGTCCTCCAACAAAAAAAACATTTCAAACTCTATGGAAATGTCTTTAAAGACCGGCAGATCACCGAAAGGGCTATGCATATCATGGAGCAAGTCGGTTTGGACGAACGTATGAACCAAGTTGTCGCCAGTCTGGCTTACGGCGACAAACGTTTGGTTGAAATGGCGATTGTCCTGGTTCGAAACCCCAGTGTTGTGCTGCTGGATGAACCAACTGCCGGTATGAACCCGGAAGAGACCGAGAACATGATCGAGCTCATAAAAAAACTAGCAAAAAATTTAAGGACTACATTTTTCATCACTGAGCACGACATGAAAGTAGTTTTTTCGTTGGCTAAAAAAATTTATGTTCTCCACCAGGGGCATCTGCTCGCCGAGGGCAGTCCAGAGGAGATCCGTAACAACGAAAAGGTTCAGGAAGCCTATCTGGGGAGAAAAGTCCATGCTTAAAGTTGTCGATATCCACACCTACTATGAGGACAGCTACATTCTACAGGGAATAGATCTGGAGGTGAATGTCGGAGAGATCGTCTGCTTGCTTGGTCGCAACGGCGCGGGCAAGTCGACAACACTGAAAAGCATTATGGGTTACAACCATCCCCGCAGAGGCTCGATCCATTTTCTCGATCAAGATATAACAAATCAGGTAGTATTCAAGAATGTACGACTCGGACTTGGTTATGTTCCAGAAGACCGACGTATCTTTTCTGATTTGTCGGTGCAGGAAAATTTTGAAGTCTCTTTCAACGAAGCAACCGAAACCCATTGGAGTATCGAGGACCTATTTACAACTTTTCCGCTGTTGGATAAATTCAGAAACCGAAAGGGTGGTGAACTGAGCGGAGGCGAGCAGCAAATGGTGGCGATTGCGCGATCCCTCGCCTGCCAGCCGAAAATGCTGCTTCTTGATGAACCATGTGAAGGCCTGGCACCTGTTATTGTCGAACAACTTGGAGAAATCATCAGCAATTTAAAACAACACTTTCCGATCCTGCTGGCAGAACAGAATGCCCATTTCGCCCTTGGAATTGCTGATCGTGGCTATATCATCGATAAGGGGGTAATTCCCTTTTCCGGGACGCGAGAGGAGTTACAACAGAACGAAGAAGTCAAAAAGCGCTACTTATCTGTTTAACAAAACAACACTTTCAAAATGTCAGCAAAAAAGGGACAATGCCAATTTAGAATTGGCTACCCTGGCAGTTTCCCACAATGGTGGCAGAAGCAGTGTTGCAGAGTTTTGAATATTCATTGTGAAACTAACTCTGCTTCCGTTTTTCTCTGAAAGATACTTTTGATGGGAACTGACTCCGGGTTTCCCTGTTAATTCCGAAATTGAAGATGTCTACTGTAACTCTTTCTAACAGTTAAGAAAGATATCAGGAGAGATATGAACTCCGATCGCTGTCAAGATCGAATATAGCTATATTGACTTTTGAGATCTGACGCTTTCTTCAGAAATGGGCGACTCGACGCTTCATCCTGAACAGCATTGAATAAGTCCCCTATGATCCGCATGGTAGTATTGTGGAGTCAATCACACTATCTAGTTTCAGGATGGAAACTATCTAACTCTCAGCCCAAAGTGACCAGTCAAGATATTAACGTAAGTCCTTAACCCGGTTTTCTTTTCCATTACAGTCCAAATCCCTTTTATACTTTCTCAACGGGTAGAAAAACTGAAAATTTTGATCCCTTACCGGGTTCACTTTTTACATCTATATAACCACAATGTTTTTTTATAATGCCATAACTTACGGATAAACCAAGACCAATCCCTTTTAGGTCTTGCTTAGTGGTGAAAAAAGGTTCAAAGATATGGGCGATATTTTCTGGGCTTATGCCTATGCCGTTATCTTCAATGCGGACTGCAATGTTCTCCCCGTTGATTACTTCAGTTGTAATAGTGATCATCATACCGCCGCCTTGGCATGCGTCTGCAGCATTATTTAACAGATTGAGAAAGACCTGTTTCAGCTGATCAATAACCCCCATAATAGTGGGAATATTGTCGCCATACTTTTTTATGATTATGATTTTACGAGTATGAAAGTCTTTTTTGCAGATCAAGAGGAGGGGGTCAAGGAGAGCATGAATGTCTACCTGTGTAAGTATGCCGGAAGTAGGCTGGAAGAAATCTCTGAGATTAGCGATGAGATTCTTCATCCTTTGGCATTCCTCTAGAGCCAGCGTGACGAGTTCTGCTTCCGTTTTTTCCAGGGGAACGTATTGATCGATCCCTTTGATAATGGTCATAACACTCTGGAGAGGATTGTTGAACTCATGGGCGATGGAGGCGGAAAGCTTGCCGATCGCCGATAGCTTTTCCGCGTGTAAATACTGTTTTTGGATTTCCAGCAGCTCGTGGGTCCTTTCTTCGACCCTCATTTCAAGTTCCTCATTTAGAACTTGAAGCTTCTCTTCGGACTGAAATTTGCTCAGTGCCACAGCTAAGTAGCCTGCGAGTCGCTCCAACAGGGCAATGGTTTCAAGGTTGAATCGTTCTTTTCTCCGATCGTTCAACTGGAGAAGCCCCAGGCATTTCTTACCAAGACGCAGTGGGATCAGGGCTACCGACTCGTACCCCTCGCCATTACAGCGATTGCGTGTACGGGACTGCCGTTCTGCTTCAGAAGACGAGGCGAGCAGTTCGGTGGTGTGGTTGCTCCAGAAGGTTCCCTGTGCTGTGAAAAATGGTTTGGAAGGATCAAAACGACCGCAGATGACGTTACCGCACATGCATTCGAGCACTGGGTTGCCGGTGCTATTGCAGATCAGACGCCCGGCCTCGTCCCGGGCGCATAGCCGTGTCTCCGCGAGAACGAACTCGTCCGAAAAACCCCGCGTCTCGTAATAGGGATAGTCATTTTTCTCTTTCAACCTTATTCCCACAGCTTCGCAGTCTGATTGTTTTTGGAGAAAGGCTATTGCTGCATGAATCAGTTCTTTGGTTCCCCGGCTTTCGTTAGTAAAACGCAAAAATTCGATTGTTGCCTCTCGTTCATTCTCCGCCTGCTTGCGATTAGCAATTTCCTTATTCAATTCCCTGTTTGTAATTGACAGTCTTTCGGTACGCTCCTTGACCAGACCCTCCAGGTTATTCTGATATTCTTGTATTTTTTTCTCCGCTTTTTTGCTCTCGGTGATGTCTTCGACCATCTCTATCGCTGCGGTGACTTTGCCGTCCGAATTAAAAATAGGTGAAGAGATTATTCTATAATTTCTGATTTCATTGCCAAGCGGCGTATCCGTTACCGATTCATGGACCTGTCCATCCTGTAACGTTTTAATCGTGGGACAACAGGAACAGATATCTTCCCTGGGAGCGTCATTAAATGTTTGAAAGCAAACAGGTCTTTTTGAAACGTCAATATTCGGAAACCATTTATTCATTTGCTTGTTCATGGTAATTATTTCCATGGCGGGACTGATAAGAGCTACACCGATACCGATATTTTCGACCAAGCTTTTGTATTTTTCTTCACTTTCCCGCAGTTCCCTGTCCGCTTGTATACTCTGGGTAATATCCTGAAACAGCTCTATGACCCCGATGACCGCTCCTATCTCGTTCTTCACCGGCACCATGATATTTTCGACTATGAAACCTGGGGTGATTTCTTTGAGGAAGGTCTGAGTCTCTCCCGTCTCCATTGCCTCTGGGGCCTTACAGTCATTGCACGTTTTGAGGTCCTTTTTTATCTCTCCCAAGATTTCAGCGTGCAGTTCGTAGCAGCGCCTTCCTCTGACGTTCTCAAGGTTTACCCCGAGCTTTTTCAGAAGATAGGGATTCATGTTGAGAATTTTGAAGTCACGATCCAGATAAGCGATTCCCATAGGAATATGATTGAATATGAGCTTAAAATCTTCCGGCCTGGCACCGATGTTGAAAAACTTCATTTTGTGACCTGTTTCCTTTTGAGAAAAAAGAGCATTATTGACTGAACTATTTAAAAATATAAAATTTACACTTCTTAAGTGTCCGCACTGAATATACCTAATGATTATCTGGTATTCAAGAGGTCGAATGCCTATCACATTTTGTATTGCCGACCGTCCGAGATAATTCCAGATTATTTTTCCAGATTACTTTAGGGGGAGTGTCAGGCACCGCGCCCGATAGTAACTGACAGTCGTGCAGGCTCTGGTTAAAGATTTGCACTGCCAACGCAAAGCGATTCTTAGATTCATCTGGTTTAGGTGTTTCCTGGCCATCGACTCTTTTATGTAAATTCTAAGAGATAAAATGTTGAAGAATATCGGAGAAAAAGGCGAACAGTAGGAATCCAAATTTGAACCGTTGGTACAATATTCAGATCTTAGAGATGGCAGTATTAAAGTTTGAGTTCACTAGCGGCGGATTAGCCCCGGATTTGTCAATCAAAGACATCTTGGCTGCAAATGGAAATTGAAAATAAACCCAGATTAGGCTTTAAATGCAGCGATTCGTTAGCATCCTTTGTGTGGATGCAATTCATAGTGTTGGCGTAGGAGGTCTTTACCATAGTCATTACCATTGGGCGTTCGGACAACGGCGTGGATATGTTGTCGGTTCGGCACCCCTGGCTTGACAAGGTGACGGATACCTATGGGCAATTGATGATCGAACTCTATCAGGATGACTGGGCTTTGAATACGGTAATAAAAAACGGCCTTGTGATCAAGTCCTCCGATCCAGGCAAAATAGGTCTTATCAACGTATTTCTCCACCTCCTCCATTCTTAATCTGGCATGGCCATCATTCAAGTTATCTACATACAGCTTGATTAATTTAATCAGCTGGGCTTTTTGAGCGCTCATGAATTTGGCCACAGATATGCCAGTGTAGTCTATCACCAGGTTATCTTTGAAGGCTTCAGCGAGGTTGTAATCTTCAGTCTTGGCAGAGTGAAGAACCGCTTGATGGCGTTGATCCTCCGGTAACGCTTGGATCAGAAATAGCCCTTGGTCCTGTTCAGCCTGCATTACGGTAACACCTTTGTGCTTGCCTTCCTTGGCGATCACGGGTTCAGAGCCGATAAATAAAGGTGTCATCACTACTTGGTCACCCAAGACAAAGAAGTTGACGATTAAATGATGTCCCTCTATCTGCCAGCCCCAGGGTTTGTCGCTTGAAGGGGTACCCATAATTGAGATCCAGTATTTCCACTCACCATAGTCGAGGTAGTTGTTGTTATTCAACTCTCCGAGTGTATGGTTGAGCTTCATAATATTCCTGCATAGCTTCAGTCCCTTGGCACTTAGGGAGGTTCTCATCATTCTGAATGCTGCTTCACGTTGAGAGAAGTTCATATCTTCGAAGCCTAGACCATCTCTTACATAGAAATGGACGTTCATCCATTTGCGCCACTTCACATCGTCTACATTGAAAAGAGCCTTATGTTGCTGATTTGGCGTAAGTGAGTCAAGGAAGGCGGTGGCAGCTTGACGGAGGGTTTCGGTTGAGAAGCCTGTAGGCCCGATAGAATACAGCCCAGGTATGATTTCGCCGTTTGTGGTAACCCCTTTGAATGGTTCGGCTAGCCCTTCTTGCTCAAATAATTCGGAAACGCGCTGGAAAAGCGTTTCTCCGTAAGCGATACAGGAAGCACACCATCCAAAGCAGAAATCTTCTAAAACTCCAGACAATCAGACCCCACTAACCTTTGGTGCATTTTTTAACAATTCCCCGGTAAGATTGCTCGGCAACAGCTTTTTGTAATCTTCCACCGTTTCAGCAAAAGGGAGCTTTTCAAAAAGATAGCGGAGATACTTGTAAGGCTCCAGCTGGTTTGCCTTTGCCGATTCGATAAGAGGTACGCGCAGATTAAACCCCTGTGGGCCTGTCAGATAGCACCAATTGCTCTGCGCTCAGATTCATCGGAAGCAGGGCTATGTAGTCCGCTTCGCATTCTGCAAAAGGAATCTTCTCAAACAGGTAGCGCAGATATTTATATGGTTCGAGTTTATTCGCTTTTGCAGTCTCAATGAGACTGTACAGACTTGCACTGGCCCTCGCACCCTCAGGAGTTCCTGAGAAAATCGAGTTCTTCCGTCCGATCACAAAGGGTCTGATAGCATTCTCAGCCAGGTTATTATCCGGCGTCATAAACGGATGATCAAGGTAAACAAGCAACCGGCTCCATTCGTTAAGTGTATAGTTGACGGCCTTGCCGAGGAGACTTTTCGGCACAACCTGAAGTGATTTCTTACTCAGCCATTTGAGAAAGTCATCAAAAATCGGTTTTACTTTTTCCTGGCGCAAATGCAGCAGTTGTTCGCCGGTGATCTCTTTTTTTCTGGCCTCTGCTTCTATGGCATATATTTTTCGAATATAGCCAAGGGCAATATCTACACTTCCTGGTTTTTTGTTTTTCCCCTGAGCTTTCTGCGCATCGGTGAATTTACGCCTAGCATGCGCAAGGCAGCCAGCATGATGAACCTCCGGCATGTGGTCGAGAAAACCATAGCCGCGATACCCGTCGGGCTGCACCACACCGCTGTATCCTTCGAGAAGATCTTTGGCAACATCAGCAGATCTGCTTGGGGCATAATGATAGAACAACGCCGGCCGGTCTGACGAGCCTCCGCGACAAACCCACATATAGGATTTAGTCGATGCTGCCCGACCAGGTTCATAAAGAACCTGTAGTGTTGTTTCATCAATATTTATCAGAGGCCCCGATCGGATCTCCTGTTGTAGCAGTTCAAGGATCGGCTGACAGGCAATTGCAGCCTTCATAGCCCAATTACACATATTGGCCCTGGATATTTCCGCCCCAATCCGGTGGAATTGACGTTCCTGCCGGTAAAACGGCAAAGCATCACAAAATTTGGCGGTGAGGATGTACGCCAGCAGCCCCGCCGTAGCAATGGATTTTGGAATGATCTGTCTGGGCGGTGGAGCTATTTTCACTACCGGACCGTCTGTTTCCAGCCCTTCGCATTTCTTACAGGCATATTTGGGGCGGATGTGTCTGATTACACGGATGACGGCGGGAATGATATCGAGTTTTTCAGAGATATCTTCACCAATACGCTCCAAGGTTTCACCGCAGCCGCAGATCTTGTCCTGTTCGGGAATATCATGGACAATGGTTTCACGGGGAAGACTTTCCGATAATTTTTTCCTGCCCGGTTTCTTGCGTTGATGGGGAATGACTACGACTTGTTCCGGCTCTGGCTCAACCTCCGGTTCAGGCATATCGAAGAGTGGCAACGGCACGGCACCGGAGTCCGCCGCACCCTTTTCACTTTTCTTGCCAAACATCTGCGCCTGGAGCAGACGGATCTGTTCACGCAGCAGTTCGTTTTCCTTCTCGTATCTGCGTTCAGTTTCAAGAATAATCCGTTTTAATTCAACTGGATCATCTGGTAATGTTTTGGCCGTTTTTGACATGACCGAACACTACCATAAACTCAAGATAAAATCAATATTTACACAACAATATCAGTATATTAATCAATAAACAGAACTGTAAGCCAATCGTTTATGCGCCTGCTGCAAATCAAGTCCCTGAAGAAGCCAGTTCAATGCTGTACTGCTCACTTCAATAACTTCCTGCTCTGATTCAGGCCAACGAAACACATCCTTCTCCAGACGTTTCATCCAGATGCAGTTATGCCGATGTTCTGATTATGCCGAACAAAATTCCTTGATCTGCTAACCCCAATCACTCACACCTCTGTTTACATTCCATCCTGTTCGTCAATTCGGCATAATTCTGTTTTCATCTCCTCACATCCATTCACCCAAACTAGGAGGGAAGACAGTATGAGCGAAAATTCCTACTACACAAGGCCATGGATTCTCAATCGTTATTCCATAGGTCCAATTGCACCACACCTT
>JBBRDD010000086.1:0-18290 GCA_038204235.1 Desulfobulbales bacterium | reverse complement strand
CTCTGTACACCGAAAGCCATCTGGGGCTGATGATCGATAAATATCAGCTGACAATTTTCCGGAGTTAGAACCTCCAATTTATTTTTATTCATTTCGGTTCTCCAAATGATTTGTTTTGCATACGGCTAATCAGCACTTTATTCATCAAGAAACGATTCCAGCGATGGTTACTTTACTCCGCTTCAACCTGCAGAGCATGATATCCCACCTTCTTGAGAAGACGAACAAGCTCATCCCTCTCTTTTTCATCGAGGCAGGTAAAAATATTTTCCAAATTTTCACTATGTCTTCGATATGCACTCCGTATTAATTCGAGTCCCGGTTTGGTTAAGTGCAGATAGAAGCTGCGGCCATCCAGGGGGTCCCGGATCCGTTCCACCAATCCCTTTGCTTCCAGCCTGTTTGCCGCCGCCGTCATCGAACCGCTCGTTAAAAGCACTTTTTCGCCAACAGTGTTGATGGGCATCGGTCCTTTGTGCAGCAATGCCTCTAATATACTGAAGTCGCTTACATTCAGATCCGTTCTGGTTATGCTTTTTCTGTCAACCTGCTCAACGGCCTGATTGGCCTTGCCCAAAATAAGTCTGAGATACGCGCCATTTTTCATAGTTCAAAAGTTCTCCGCTGCCCACCAATCATAAAATTGCATTCCCTGAACTGTCGCTAGAAAGAATCAGGATGCATAATGCGGCTTTGCTGCACTCGCAAGCCATTGTGATACTATCTGCAGATCCTGCGAAGTCAGCTCATGCCCGGCTTCAACCTCTTTGACGTCCACCTGCGCACCACAGTTTCTGAAAGTCTGGATCAACTGGTCAGTGCTCTGGTACGGAATTATGGAATCTCTTGTTCCTCTCAGGATAAGTACTGTTTTATCACTCAAATCTATCGGATCAGGCTGAAGAAGCGGTAACATCGGCCGCAGCAGTATCACCTTGGAAAAAATCTCCGGGCGCAGAAGGAGCAATGCCGAGGCGATATTTGCGCCATTCGAATATCCCAGGGCAATAAGTTGATCGACCGGACGATGGTAACGGAGGGCTGCACTCTGGAGAAAATCCCCCAGCTCTTGAGCTTTCCGGATGATGTCTTGCTCGTCAAAAACACCGGGCGCAAATCTTGAAAAAAATCTGTTTGTGCCATCTTCGCTTACCTTGCCACGCGGGCTGATGATTGCTGCTCCGCCTCCAACCTGCTGGGTAAAGGGGATCAAGTCATGCTCATCTCCTCCGGTTCCGTGCAGGGCGACGATTGTCATATCAGTATTATCGGGCCCTTGTGCCTGGATGTATTCGTGGATAAACGCATCTTCGCGCAACGGCGGAAGGTTCTGCTCGATCTCAGAACGCCTGGGTTCATAGTCGTCCGGCAACTGCAGTGCCTGGCCGAGGTGCTCCGGTGATTCATCCACGGTAAAACCTGGCGGATCGGTGGCAATTTCAAAGAGAACGCCCCCGGGCTCATGAAAATAGATCGACTTGAAATATTTTCTGTCGCGTACCTCGGTTACCTGATACCCATCCTCCAGCAGGGAGTGCTGCCAGAGCAGCTGTTCCTTTTCGTCAGGGGTCCTGAAGGCGATGTGATGCACTGTGCCGATTCCCTGCCGGCCGTTTGCTGCCTCGGGATCAATAACCAGATCATAGAAAAGACCACTTGCTGTATCGTTGTTCATTTTAAAACGATATCGCTCGCCGTCCTGGTCATGCAGTTCCATCCCCAGCGAGTTCATCAATAGCGCCTTGGTGCTCTGAATGCTTGTAAGCGTTGCGGTTGCCGAATGAAAACCCTGGATCGAATATAGAGGAGCAAGGCCGCCGGAGGAGCTCTGCAAAGCGGCAGCCGGTTGCCCTGCGGCAACCAGTTCGAGGCGCAGTCCATGCGGATCTGCAAAGCCGATTACTTCCTGGCCAAATCTTTGTTCAGAACGTGTGGCGATAGAATGCCGATGCAAGCGTTCTGTCCAGTATGTGGAGGAGCCGACTGGAATTTCGAAAGCAATGGCCGTTACCAGTCCTGCGCCGTTTTTTCCCCGGGACATTCCCTGCCAGGGGAAAAATGTCAAAATGGTCCCGGGATTTCCTTTTTGATCCCCGTAATACAGGTGATACGTAAAAGGATCGTCGAAATTGACGGTTTGCTTCACCAGCCGTAAGCCAAGAACGTTTTCATAGAATGCAACATTCTCTGTAGCTGAACCGGTGATAGCGGTAATGTGGTGAATACCCTGAATTGTTTTGTTGCTGTTCATCTCAACCACCATATATATCTTTGTATCAAGATAATAAGTTATTTCTTTCTGTTCGTTGTTTTTTAAATAAAGAGCTTAATTGCTCCTCATGGAGATATAAGATAGGGCAATGTATCTTGATGTCAAGACACATTGTGATTGGATGATAAATGAGAATTGATTTTCTGCTGGCCCTCTGAGGGAAGGGTGATGCTATGGCTTTTTGGTTATGTACTCCAGCAGAATTTTTGCCACATCTTCCGGTTGCTTGTCATCGGTTGTCACCTGGATAAAACGTTGATAGCCTTTTTGTCTTTCCTGTAACAGCTCAATAATTTTTTCGCCTGGATCTGGGACATTCAGCAGCGGCCGGCGATTTTCTTTATCTCTGGTCAGCCGTGCTACTATTACCGCGGGAGTGGCAACCAGGCAAAAAATCCAACTTTTGCTGCTTAACACTTTTATGTTGGCCGGATTGAGCATAAAACGTCCGCCGGTTGAAATAACCAGGCCTTCTTTTTCGCCTAATTCCCTGGCAATGTCGGCTTCCATTTGCCGGAAAGCCGCCTCACCCGATTCGGCAAAAATTTCCGGAATAGTTCGTCCCTGGCGAGTTTCAATTAACGCGTCCGTATCAATGAATTCTCGCTGCAGTTTTTGGGCCAGCAAGGTTCCAACAGTTGTTTTTCCTGTTCCCATAAAGCCCGTCAGTATGATGTTTTTATTGTCTTTATTTTGCATAATTTCGATTTGCAGTGAGTATTGATTGGATTTTTTGTAGTATCTCTCAAAGAGAAGAGTGGATATTGGCAAAAGACCACATTTGTTTGACAGGTTTGTGCGCAATGCCGAAACAGTACCATCTTTGGCTGTGTGAAGCAATCTGAAGCGCAGGCACTTTTTTGATCGGATGAGAAAATTATGAGGCAACAGAGCATCTTGCAGGTCGTTGTACGAGGCGCAGTGATTGGCGGTCCCCGGCCACTGATATGTCTGCCCCTGGTGGGAGACACCGGGACCAGGGTTCTGCACGAAGCGAAAGAGCTGGCTGCGCTGCGGCCCGACCTGCTTGAGTGGCGCGTCGATGCCTGCGAGCTGGTGGACAACAGAGAAGATTGTTTATCCTTGTTGCAGGAGCTACGGGGATGTATTGGTGATATCCCGCTGATATTTACCTGCCGGATAGACCTGGAAGGCGGCTTGACAAAGATTGCCCAGGAAAAACGGCTGGAATTGTTTGCCGTGGCAATGGCAACCGGCAATGTCGATCTTGTCGATGTCGAGTTGTGTAATGGTCCGGAATTTATTCAGGCCATAAAAGAACGGGCCCAGGCCAATAATGTCAAATTAATCCTTTCGTACCACAATTTTGAAGAAACCCCCAGCGAACCCTTTATCTATGCCAAGCTGGTCGAGGCGCAGAATGCAGGAGCCGACATCGCCAAACTGGCTGCAATGCCGAAGAACTATGGCGATGTCCTGACTCTTCTCAGTGCGACCAACAAGGCCAGAAATGAAATTATCCTGTGTCCCATGGTAACCATATCCATGGGGCCCGAGGGTGCCATCAGTCGACTGGCCGGCGGTCTGTTTGGCTCCGATATTACCTTCGCCATCGGCCTGCAATCATCAGCACCCGGCCAGATACCTATTAAAGAGCTGGCTGGCGCCATGGACGTGCTCTATAAATAGCAAGCCCGGTTGGATTGCCTGATTATTGCTTCGACGCCATCAGAGAATGGGCCACTTCCGACATCTGGTCAACCAGCGGATCGACGCCGGTAAACAGTTTAAAGGCTGTGGCGCCTTGATAAATGAGCATTCCGAGCCCAGGTACAATGGCGCAGCCTTTGCCTTGAGCTGATTTGAGTAGTCTGGTCATTAATGGATTGTAGACGATATCGGCAACTATTAAATGCGGCGATATCAGCGATTCTGGAAGCGGGAATACATCTTCGTGCGGATGCATGCCAAGGCTTGTCGTGTTGACAAGTACATCGCAGTCAGCCAGTGTTTTTTTGGGGCTATCCGGCGATTGTCCTACTGCTGCAGCACAGGGGCGTATCTTTTTATTGATTTCATCGGTGAGGGCCTCCGCTTTTGCCGCCGTACGGTTGTGAATAGAGATCTTCTCCGCACCATGAAAGGCAAGGGTCATGGCGATGGCACGAGCGGCACCTCCGCAGCCAAGAAGAAAAAAGCGTTTCCCGTGAACGGTGCTCTGGGTCTTTTCCTCAAAAGATCGGATAAATCCTTCGCCGTCGGTGTTATACCCTTTTGTTTTTCCATTCCTGACAGTAATGGTATTTACTGCGCCGATCGTGGCGGCCAGGGGATCTAATGCATCCAAATACTCGATGATGTTGATTTTATGGGGAATGGTCACATTAAAGCCGGCAACATTCATCCGCGAAAGACCCGAAAACACCGTCTGGAGATTTTTCTCGGTCACTTCTACCGGCATATAGCAATAGTCCAGCCCGAGCCGCTCGAATACGCGATTGTGCATGGGAGGGGAGATGGAGTGGCCAAGTGGATTGCCGAGAAGTATCACGAGTTTGGTCGTAACGGTAGGATATTGTTTCATGTCTTTTTGTCAGCTCAGTGCGGGGAATAGTTTTTTGCCGAAGTGTTTTCTTTCTACCATGTGCCGGTCCAATCGGCAACTGTGCCGTGTTCTGGCCCGCATTTTTCCTCAGTTCAGCTGCTGCGGTGCAGAATTTTTTTGCGAGGCAGTGTGAAAAATGCCAGCAACAAGCCGAGCACAACCAACAGACATCCAGCCCATTGAATAAAGACAAGGTGTTCAGCAAGGACGATTTGTGCGGTGATAAGGCCAGCCACCGGGACAAGTAGTGACAGGGGTGCGACCCGATTTGCCGGATATTTGGCAAGCAGGTAGCTCCATGCCCCGTAACCGAAGAGCGTTGCCGCGAAGGCAAGATAGGCGATGGAAAAAAGGGAAAGTGCATGCAAATGTGTGAGGGTCTGGACGACGGTTGCCGGAGAGTCAATCAGGAGCGAACACAGCAGAAGCGGCACCGGCGGTACGAGTGACGACCAGACCACCAGGCTCAGCATGTCTATTTTTTTACCTTGTGCCGCGGCTGCCAGGGTCGCCTTGCGCACCACAATATTAGAAATTCCCCAAAACGCTGCACCGCCAAGAGTCAGCAGCAGTGCAGCAAAAGGGATGGTGGTCGAGCTGATGGAGCCTCCGGTCACCAGATAAAGACCGATCGCCGCCAGGACCAGTCCGGCAAGCTGCCGAAAAGAGACGGATTCACCCAGCAGAATAACGGCAAAGAGCATGGTAAAGAATGCCTGTGCCTGGAGCACAACCGAAGCGACCCCGGCAGGCATGCCGATATGTATGGCATAGAACAGACAGGCAAACTGACCGATGCCGACCGAAAATCCATACATCAGCAGGTGGGAAAGGTGTATCTCTGGTCGCTTGACAAAGAGGATGGCCGGAAACGCCGCCAGAGAAAAACGGAGCGAGACGAGGAGCAGAGGCGGTACTCCGTTTAAGCCAAGCCGGATAACCGTGAAATTAGCACCCCAGATGATTACGACCAGCAGGGCAATTACCAGATCTTTTGTCTTCATTACTGCTGTTCTTCCGCTTGTTCAAATAGCAAGATCTGGGCACTCGTATTGCCAGCCAGGCTCAGAGTACTTTCCATATGCCCTCGGCTGTGGTGATCAGCTTCTCTCCGCAGCGTATCTCACCCTGCATAAAGACCAGCGAACGGGTCTTCCTGAGGATTTTCGCGGTACCCATCAGGAGATCGCCCGTGGTTGACGCGGAAATAAATTTTACATCAAAGGAAATGGTGGCGATTCTTGTCTCCCCGCCAAGGCTTCGGTACGCAGCAGTTCCCATGCCCGAATCCATGAGGCTCATGAGAAAGCCGCCGTGGGTAATACCACCGGGATTGAGATGCATCTCCTGAACCTGAACTTTATATTGGTAAACGGATTCAGAGATTTTTCGAAATTCCAGGCCGCCATTGTGTTTCATAAAGCCGATAAGGCTTATCTGTTGGAATGTCTCGTCCATAATATTTTTATCGTAGTATTATAGTGGATGAAGGATATTCTCATCCTTTGGTTGATGAACTCACTTCGTAAAAAAGTAAATTAAGCCTCTGGGATGGCTAGCCAAAAAACGACACCGCCGGAGATCGGACTTTTTATGACGCCATCCTGTTTGAATTTCGGAAACTATGCGTGGGGTAGGTCCCCAGCATATCAACCCGTTTGGCAAAAAAACGCAGTTCTTCAAAGGCCAGCTGCAGCGAGTGTTCGTCAATATGTCCCTCTACGTCGGCGTAGAAGCGGGCGACATTAAAGTCTTTATCGACATAGCTTTCCAGTTTCGCCATCTGTACCCCGTTAGTGGCAAATCCGCCCAAAGCCTTGTAGAGTGCTGCCGGAATGTTTCTTACCTCGAAGGTGAAACTGGTCAGAAAACTTTTTCCTGCCTCAAATGCCGGCACATTTTTTTCCCTGGAAAAAACCAGAAACCTTGTGGTGTTGTGTGACGCATCCTGAACGTCCTTTTTCAAAATCTCCAGCCCATAGATTTTGGCCGCTAATTCAGAACCGATTGCCGACTGGGTTTTGTCACCCCATTTTTTTACATCGTAGGCACCTTTGGCCGTATCGGCGACGACATGTTTGACAAGATGCAGCTCCTCGATGATTTTTTTGCATTGGGGAATGGCATGGACATGGCTGTGCACATCCGTCAATTCTTCCAGTTTTGTTCCCGGCAGTCCGAGCAGGCAATGGCGGATCAACTGGAAATGTTCGCCGATGATATGGAGTTGCCCATTGGCGATGAGGTAATGGACGTCGGCGACCCGTCCGGCCAAAGTGTTGTCTACAGGAATCATGGCCAGATCTGCGATTTTTTCGTAAACCGCCAGAAAAGCTGCCTCAAACGAGACACTGGGCACTGTTTCCAGTTCGGGGTAGGCTATGCGGCAGGCAAGGTCCGAATATGCGCCGGCCATTCCCTGAAAGGCTATAGTTGTATATCTTTTGTCAGTCATAATATATTTGATTGTGTTAAAAAAAACAGTCCTGAGGGGATAAAAATCGTCATCTGCGCTGTTGGCGATGATCTACCAGGTACTGCAGATAGGTGTTATCGGTTCCACAGCAGCCGCCAAGTATCTTGACCCCGAACTCGCTGTTGAGTCGGAGCATATTGTCACCCCAGTGCTGCAGGTCATCCTGATGCAGGACGGCGGCTCCATCCAGTTGACTATGATCCAGTGAGGAGCTGTTTGCCTGAATGCCGAGAAGACGCTGAAACAGAGCCGGGGGCTGTGTTTCGGCGCAGACAAAGGTAGGGTACACACAGTTGACCATGTAACCCAGCGGCGGTACAGCGAGACTGGCGTCAAGCGTGTTTATGGCATCGATTAGCGGCGTGCCGTCTAAAACCTGACCATTGCGGTTGATGACAAAACTGATGATTGCCGGGACACCCGAGTGGGCCAGGGCGCGGGCCATGCCCAGAGCTTCGGAGACGGCCGGAATGGTCTGGGCGATAATGCAGTCAACGCCTGCCTGGGCCAGCTGCTCTATCTGCCACTGGTGGAATGCCTGTGCCGCCTCGGCGTCGAGAGCCTGCTCCGGTTTGTAGCAGTCGTTTTTCGGGCCGATCAGACCTCCGATGAATACCTTGGAGTCTTGTGCCTGCCACTGCTGCTGGAGATTGCCCATGAAGCTGACCGCGTCAAAGAGCAGCGATTTGTCAAAACCCGCCTCGGCAATCCGCACCTGATCGATTCTCCAGGTGGGGGCACAGAGCAGAATCGGCAATGCAGCCCGGGCGGCTATTTCCCGGTACTGCCGATAGATTGCCGCCAGCTTCTCGCGCCCTCTGACATCGTAAATTAGCGGGGTATTAAAAAGCGTTGGATGGAGCTCTACCTCGCCCGCACGGCGAAGACGTTCAGCGATGGCACACTCGGTCAGAACCAGAGAGGCAGATGTGAGAGTCGTTTGCAGATTCATAGCACCAGTTACTTATAGCCGGATTGGGGTAAAAAACGATAATATACACCTGATAAAAGAAAGGTCAACCAGGGTTATACTCTCGTTCACTTCATCTCGGCTGGCGTCATAATGCAGAGAAAATCCGCGTGACTCGCATGACTACACTTGGTAATGTATGATGCTTGGAACTATTAAAAACATCCTGACCGGAGAAATGGTCGTAACGGCTGTTAAGGCGTAATTGTAAATATCCGCAATCTCCATCTTAACCGATAAGCAGAAATGGCCGTTTATATCCCGAAACAGATCAGTGAGTTTTTTGCGGCTGCCAGGCAGCCTCACAGCTATAATCTGCGGCGAAATATTTATATCTGGTTTGGGATCCTCTGGGGCCTGCCGATTCCACTGGTCACCATCCTGATACAAGTCCACTTTCTTCAAGCCTCCGGTGTTGAACATTTGTGCCTGACCGTCATTTCCTCACCTCCGCAGTGGTTTTTCCTGGCCCATCCCCTGTTGTTCGGGATGATTTTCGGTATTCTTGGAACAATCAGAAACGACCAGGACGCACAACTCAAAAAGATGATCAAGAAGCTTGAGCAGTTGTCCACCATTGATCCCTTGACCGGATTAAGCAACCGCCGCTATTTTGCCCATATTTTTCATGATGAATGTGCCCGCAGCCTGAGGCGGCACGAGGCTATGACCTTGCTTTTTCTTGATCTCGATCATTTTAAACGAGTCAATGATGATCACGGTCATCATTTGGGTGATGTTGCCCTGCAGGCAACCGCCATCTGTCTTAAGAAACAGTGTCGTCCCTATGATACGATTGTTCGCTGGGGAGGAGAAGAGTTTGTTGTTCTGCTGCGGGCAACAGATGAACAAGCGGCCCTCCACTTTGCCGAACGAATCAGGCTTGCAGTGCAGAGCGGTTTTGATCCTTCGCTGCCATTTTCTATGACGATCTCTATCGGCCTGGCTCAGTACCAGGAGAATGATACCCTCGAAGCTTTGGTGGACCGCGCCGACAAATCACTCTACCACGCCAAACAGACTGGCAGAAACAAGGTAGTTCCCTGGAGTTCCCTGCCTCAGGGGGAAGATGCCTAGTGGGATTTTACCAGGAGTCTCTTTCCCTGGCTCGATTTTCGCGATGTGAAGGACAGCCATGCCGTAACATGAATTCGATATGAGATTGGCCGTTTTTTGTATTGCGAGTTGTTGATTTAGGGAATACTCATTGAGTTCAGGTGATTTGTTTGACATGCCTGGATTGATAGATCAGGGGCAGCGTTTGTTACCTGTCCTCCTCGTCATAATTAAAGGGTCGTATCTCCTTGAAAAAAATCTTCAAATATTTCCTGTTTCTCATCGCCAGCCTGTTGGCTGTGGCAACGATTACCGGCTACACCGCTTTTTTCTGGATACAATCCAGCCATGGTCTGCAATGGCTGCAGTCTCAAATCAACGTCCAGATTCCCGGAAAAATAACAGTTGCAGGCCTGAACTTGTCGCTGCTGCATCCGGAACTGAACGTAGATGGAGTCGTACTCGAAGATCCTCAGGGCCTGCCCCTGGCCGGTTTCACCCATTTTTCAGCAGGGCTGGACTGGCGGGGACTCTTGCAGCGGGAGATCCGCGTCAACCATATCCTGCTGCAGGGTCCATGGGCCGACGTGGCCGTCAACAGGGATACAACTCTTAATCTGATGACCGCTCTGGTGCAGCCTGACCGGGAAAAGACGACGGAGCCGCCATCCGAAAGTGGAGGATTACCCTTTAATATCGTTTTTAACTCGATTCAGCTGGCTGGCGGCCGGTTCTCTTTTTCGCCGGCAGACGCGGCCATGCACCTTGAAGCAGCCGGCCTTGATATCGCCGGTAGTGGCGACCTCAAGAAGCAATCCGGCAAGCTGGAAGTTTCTTTAAGTGATGTTCGATTCCGCAGCGGCGACATGCAGCCACTGCCGGCAGAGATCGTCTTAAAGGCTGGAATTAATGACGGCAAACTGGACGTTTCCACCTTCCGGATCATCTCCGGGCAGACGGCCGTCAATCTCTCCGGTACAGCCGACCAGCTGCACGCGGAGCCAATGGTCGACGCTGTTCTGACCATTGACAGCCAGCTGGCGGAGTTAGCCAAAATTCTGCCTCTTGCCGGTGACTACTCCGGACCGGTAAACGGACATCTTAGCCTCAAGGGCAAGGTGGCCAACCCGGATGCCAGGCTCATGCTGTCGGTTGATCAGGCAGTGCTTGGCGGGCAAGCTCTGGACCGCGGTGAGCTGGCTGTTGAACTAAAGGACAGGCTGGTTAATCTTGAGAAGACAGCTCTCTATCTGGCCGACGGCACGGTCAATGTGGATGGCACCGTTGATCTTCGTGCAGCCTTTCCAACCGGCTTTCTGGCTCCGCCGAAAGATATCAATACCATCGCCTACGCCCTGAAACTGGTGCATAATATCCCGGACCTCAACAGCTGGGTGAAACAGTTTGTTGATCTGCGAGGGGCAACAGACGGGCAGCTGTCGTTGACCGGAAAAGGTATCCTGCCTGCGGATATTTCGGCGCAACTGACAATGCAGGCAGCCGGGCGGCAGCTCATTGCGCCCGGCATGGAGAGAGCGGCGGATGCCAATGTACAGCTGACGGCAGAGATGGACAGCGGCACGCTTTCGGTCTCTGGCCTCAAGGTTAACACCGATGGTCTGCAACTTGCCGGAGACGGCCGTTTTCAACTGGATGAGCAGAGAGTTTCGGCAAAATTGGCCGTAACGGCGGATGATCTCGCACGGGCTCTTGCTGTCGTTGGCGTACAGTCGGTCGGCGGTGCCTGCACTGCGGCGCTCAGTGTCGACGGCAGTGTGAGGCAACCCCAATTTTCGGTAGATCTGACCTCAAAGAACCTGAAATTTGCAGCTTATACCCTGGGCGATCTAATCGTCCAGGCCAATATGGACCAGGACGGCCTGTTGCAGCTGACTTCACTTTCGCTGCAGAACAAAGACTCGCGGATCAAAGGCAAGGGGCGTCTTCGACTCCTGCCTCTGCCGGAAGGCGGCGGCATCGACCCTCAATTTAACAATAGCCTGCAGCTCTCTTTGCAGACATTATCCCCTGCCGATTTTATGCAGGTTGCACCCATTAAAGGCATAATCGACGGCCAGCTGCAGGTGGATGGTGCGCTGCGCGCACTGCAAGGCGATTTTGCCCTCACCGCCAGGGAGTTGCGCAACGATGCTGTCACCATCGGCGATATCGACAGCCGTCTCCGCTTAAAGAGCGGCACCCTCTTTATAGACCGGCTGCAGCTCGACAATAAGGGGTCCGCCTTGCAGGCAGCCGGCTCCATTCAGCTTTTCAATCCTGAAACATTTGGTCTGCTGGAAAATCCGCTGGTGAACCTCACTGCTGATGCAGACCACCTTGACCCGGCCGACTTTGTCGACTCGGCGAGGGGCGATTTTAGCTTCAAGGCTGCGGTCCAGGGCAGCTTGAATAAGCCCGTTGGCCGGATAAACCTGGCCGGGAAAAAGGTCAATGTTGCTGGCCAGTCTTTGGAGAAACTGACTGTTGATGCCCGTTTTAAAGACCAGCGACTCTGGCTGGATCAGCTCCTGGCAACTTTTGCCCCAGGCGAAGAGATTAACGGCGGTGGGTCGGTGGGGCTGGATAAAATCATGGATCTGTCTTTGCAATCGACTGGCATTTCGGTCTCCAGCATCCCGCAGCTGCAAGATGTTTTTCCGGGTAAAGGCGTGATGAAACTCGACGTTGCCGCCAAGGGAAAAGTGGATAACCCGGATATCAACGGTCAGCTTGTCCTCTCGAATATAATTGTCAAAGAAGAGGCCATGGAGGATGCCCGTCTCAGCTTCAGCCTGCATGACATGCTCGCCAAAGTGACGGGTAAACTGAATTTTGATATGCAGGCAAGCTGTGACCTGAAAAAAGGTGATTTCAATGGCCGGCTGATCTTTGACCGTACCGAGACCGCCAGCTATTTTAAGGCAGCAGGGAAACCGGACTTACACGGTACACTGACCGGACAGGTCCAGGCGAGCGGAAATATCCGTGACGCTGCTCGGGCCTCAGTCCAGGTGGATCTACAAGGATTTCGGCTGCTGTATCAGGATGTCCCGTTGCTGCAGTCTGACCGGATAGTTTTGCAGCTGGCCGATCGAAAACTTACTGTTCCGCCAATTGAGCTGGCACTGCTCTCTTCCGGCAGCCTGAAAGTGCAGGGCGATGCCCGTCTTGGCGGCAGTATGAACATGCAGGTCGACGGTCGGATTCCCCTGGCCGTGGCAAAGTATTTCAGCGATGAACTGAGCGATGCCACCGGTAACATGATTCTGCAGGGAAAACTTACCGGCAGTAGTGTCGATCCGCTGATTGACGGCCGTATCGATATGGAAAATATCGGCATGACGGTGCCAGGTCTGGTGCAGAAACTGCACGACCTGAACGGACGTATAATCATGACTCCCACTGATATTCGTATCGATAACCTCAGGGGATTCCTGGATACCGGCTCTTTTATCGTAAACGGCACCGTCGCTCATGAAAGGTTTGTGCCGAAGCAGCTCAATCTGGGTCTCCAGGCGAAAGCCCTGCCGCTCGAAGTTGCCGACACCCTTTCTCTGCTGCTCAATGCGGACATCAACATCACCGGCAAAAACAGGCTGGCGAGTGTCACAGGGGAGATTGTGTTACTGGAAGGTCTGTACTATAAAGATGTGGAGATGAACCTGCTGGAGATGGCTACGGTTCGCAAGAGGACAGTTGCTCCCCCGGCCAAACCGGTATCTCTGCCTTATTTTGATGCCGTCAAACTGGATGTTAAGATTAAAAATCGGCAGCCCTTTTATGTCCAGAATAATCTGGCCGACCTGGAGATCAGCCCGGATCTGAGGGTCGGGGGTGGGCTTGCTCGACCCATTATCAACGGCCGGGCCCAGGTAAACTCAGGCACACTTACTTTTCAGAAAAGGACCTTCGAGGTTACTAAAGGCATTATTGACTTTATCAATCCCTACCGGACGGAAGCGGCAATCGATATCGAAGGCCAGACGACCATCAGAACCTGGACCATCACCCTTGCTGTGAAAGGCACACCGGATAATTTGCAGCTCAAGCTTTCATCTGTCCCGGCAGAATCCGATTCGGATATCCTGTCGCTTATTCTGTTCGGCCAAACCGGCCAGGAGCTGGTTGCCGGTGAAGGGGGATCAAAGCGTTCCAACGCCCAGATCATGGCCGGAATGATTGCCGAGACCTATGGTGGAGATATTAAAAAAAATACCGGCGTCGATATTCTCCAGTTGGAATCCGGTGCCGGGCAGGATACCGACGGTACCAAAGTGACTGTCGGCAAGCACCTGTCCGACCGTATTACCCTCAAGTATGCTGTTGAGTCCAAGGATGGGACGGTTGTCCAGCGCGCCATAGCGGAATATAAACTGCTGGAGCGCATCCTGCTCAGCGGCTTTCAGGACAACCAGGGCGTATTTGGCGCAGAACTCATGTTCCGGGTAGAATTCAGATGAAAAAGCAGCTGACAAAAAGACACAGGCACAAGCGGTGGCGGCTGTGGGCTCTGATTCTGGGCCTGTTGCTTAGTACCTGCGGGCCGGGGCTGACCGAGGAGACCGGCACAGTCGATAATGCGGGCGCAAAGACCAATCGCCCGGCAATGGTCGTCAGCGGTATCCAGGTGATAATAGACGGTCCTTTGTCCCAGGACAGGAAGAATTCGTTCGCCTCTATGGCCAGACAGCTTATCCGGTTGCACCCCGGTGATGCCCTTCAAGAAAAGACCGTGCAGGCTTCGCTTGATGCGCTCAAGCTCAGCAATCGCTTTTCGGCCATTCATGTCGATTCAACTTCCCGGGCCGGCGGCGAAACACTCATTTACACCCTTACCCCTTATCGGACAATTGCCGAAATAGATATCAACGGGAAATATCCCCTTTTTGAGCGGCAGGTTTTAAACCAGATGACACTGTATCCAGGCAATCCATACACCCCAGAACAGTTGTCTTCCCAGACCGGGGCAGTAGCCAGGCGGTATAAAAGAGAAGGGTATATCGACCCGAAGGTGTCTGTAACCGAACAGCTGGAGCCGGGAGACGAACAGGCCGTTATCTTCGTCAATATCGATAAAGGGCCGCACTACGTTATCGGCACCCTGACTTTTGAGGGCAACACGAATGTTTCCGCTACTGCCCTTAAGTTGCGGATGTCGGTCTGGCGGGCTGATCTGATGCCCTGGTTTGGCCGGTTCAGCGAATACCAGCTGAAAAAAGATATGACCTCGCTGATGGACTATTACCACAGCAAGAGGTTTGCTGATGCTGAACTTTCTTACCGTCTTGCCCATCCCGGCGATTTGCAGCAGGTTGACGTTATCGTGCAGGTTAAGGAAGGACCGCGCTATTCCGTCGATTTTGCGGGAAATAAACACTTCTGGGACATGACTTTGAAAAAAGAGGTAGTTATTTTTACCTCCGGCAATCGAAATAATACCGGCATTAGAAAAAGCATCAGGAATATTAAAAAGCGCTACCACGACGCGGGGTACCTCGAGACTAAAGTTAAGGCCGACAGGTGCTCCGGGACAGAAGCCGACACGGAGACCCGGCCATTATGCTTTACCGTTGAGGAAGGTCCGCAGACCATCGTTGACCAGCTAACCATTGCCGGCAATGAGGCTATCCCGGAAGAACAGATCAAAAAAGAGATGCTCACCCGGCCGCCGTCGATTTTTAACAATGGCGCTTATGTTCCGGAGACCCTGGAAACAGACACCTATGCGGTGACAACCATGTATCTGAACAAGGGGTTTACCAAACGTACGGTGGACTCCAGCGTGAAGCTCAACCAGGCCAAGACCGGTGCCGATGTCGCACTCGATATTAAAGAAGGCCCGCAGACCAGGGTGCGCTCGATCGTTATTGAAGGCTTGACGGTGGTGCCGGAAGCGGAGGCAAGAAAAGTGCTGGTGCATCATCTGGGTGACCCTTTTCGAAGCGCCGCCTCGGAGGTGGAAAAAGAAGCCATCACCGGGCTGATTTCTGAAAAAGGGTATCCGTATGCAACGGTGCAGACTAAAATTTCATATAGCGCGGACCATACCCAGGCTGATATCGTTTATGCAGTCGATTCTGGACCGCGGGTAAGCCTGGGCGATATATTCGTCTCCGGCAACCTGCGTACCGATGAAAAGGTCATCAAGCAGGAGCTTGCGATGGAACCGGGCAGCCCCCTGTCACTGCAGGCTCTTTATGAGGCCCAGCGCCGCCTGCGGGACATGGAGATCTTTCATACCGTGAACTACCGCACCTTCGGCTTGAAAGAAAAAGCGGACACGGTGGATCTGTTTGTCGAGGTCGAGGAGAATAAGCCCTATTATGCCCAGGGCGGTACCGGCTATCAATCGGATACCGGGTTCTTTGGCCGTATTAAAGGGGGCGACCGCAACCTCTTCGGGCTGAACAAGGAGCTGTGGGCGTCGGCTGCAGTAAGCCAGACCGGCTACCGACTGGAAACGCAGTTAATCGAACCCCGATTTCTGGGTAGCCGAACTGCCGCCACGGCGAGCGTTTACGCCGAGGATCTGACCGAGTTCAACCAGCCGTTCGGTACCCGAACCATCGGCAGTTCATTGGGACTTAATCGTATCTGGGACAAGCATCTGGTGACAGCCATCAGTTTTGCTCTGGAAAGACGTACGCAATTCAGCGTTGAAGCGCAGCCCGGAGAAGAGTTTGATGAAGAGACCCGGACCGACTTCGTCACCACACCCTCTTTCACCTATGACACCCGGGATTCTTTTGTCCGGCCAACCAGGGGGCTGCTCTCGTCGCTTGGGGTAAACATTTCCAAGGGGGTGGGCAACCAGCTGGACGACTTTGTCCGTTATAAATTCGATACCCGTTATTACTTTACTCCCTTGAAAAAACTGACGCTGGTCAGCAGAGCGATGGTCGGACAGGTGGTTTCCTACTCGGACAGTGCCCTGATTCCCGAAGACCAGTTGTTTTATCTGGGGGGGATCCAGAGTGTTCGGGGTTTTGATGAAAACCTGCTGCGCTTTGACAGCAAGGGCGACCCCGTCGGCGGCAAGACTGCCGTGGTGGGCAACCTGGAGGCGCGTATTGATCTGGGTATGAATCTGGAACTGGCCACCTTTTATGATGTCGGCAGTGTGCAGGATGCCCTGCTGGACGAAGGATCGGGCGGGTTTCGCTCGTCGGTGGGGCTCGGCCTGCGTTATATTACCCCAATCGGCCCGATAGGTCTGGTCTACGGGTATAAGCTCAATCCTGAAGATGGGGAATCGTCCGGCGGACTTCACTTTTCCATTGGCTACAGCTTTTAACCCTGATAAAAATTGCACCAAAAGAAAAGGATCAGGAAAATATGCACGATAATACTTCCTTCCAGCCGGTCAGTGATTAATGTAACCTGTACAATAGCAGCCATGATCTACTTTGATAAACTGGTAAAAAGTTATAATTCCAGATGGATAAGTAAAAAAAATCAAATGCGGCAATAGCGCAGATGAACATTGTATCGCCTTTGGGGAGTTTTCACGACGCCATCAATTCTCACATTTAACAAGAGGAACCGAACGATGTATGAAAATGTAAAGCAGATGCCACTTGCACAGGCCCAGCAGCAAGCTTCGACTATTTTTCTGGCCAAAGTCTTTAACTGGATGGCCCTTGGTCTGGGTATTACCGGGATTGTTGCTTTTGTCACTGCCAATACCAGTCTGGCCAGGCTCATCATCGGCAGCCCGCTGTTTTTTATTCTGATGATCGGTGAACTGGGATTGGTCTTTTATCTTTCGGCCAGGATCCAGAAGATTCAGGCATCAACTGCCTCCAGCCTGTTTCTTGGCTATTCGGTGCTCAACGGCCTCACCCTGTCGGTGATTTTTCTCGCCTACACCAGCTCATCGATTGCCGGTACTTTCTTTATAACCGCCGGTATGTTTGGTGCAATGGCCGTTTATGGTATGGTGACGAAAAAAGATCTTTCCGGGTGGGGCTCCTTTTTATTCATGGGGCTTATCGGCGTCATCATCGCCTCAGTGGTCAACATCTTTCTGAAGAGTTCCGGCATGTCCTGGATGATCTCCTTTATCGGGGTAATTGTCTTCACCGGCTTGACTGCCTATGATGTGCAGAGAATCAAAAAAATAGGCGAAGACGGGATTATGACCCAGGGCAGCGAGGCAATCAGCAAAGGCTCGATCATGGGTGCTTTGACGCTCTATCTGGATTTTATCAACCTGTTCCTCATGCTTCTGCGCTTTTTTGGCGGTAACAGGAACTAATTGGCTTCAAGAACTTCTGGTTCTGCATGAAACAAGAAAGCACGCCCGGTTTCCGGGCGTGCTTTTTCTTTTTTGTGGTGAGATCGGTCTTCTCCTTCATCGCGTATCGATGCAAGGCGCGTTGCAGGGAGGAGTTATCTGCCTTTTTTTTTGGCGCGTTCCAGGGAGGAGATGTAGAGTTTTTCCACCTTTTCTCTTGCCCAGGGTGTTTTGCGCAGAAACTTCAGGCTGGACTGCACTGAGGGGTCACTTGTAAAGCAGCGAATCTTGATATATTTGCCTAATTTTTCCCAGCCATAATCGGCCACCAGAAGGTTCATGATCTGTTCCAGAGTTACGCCGTGCAACGGGTTTTTGTCTTGTTGTTCGTTCATATGTCAAATTTAATTATAAATTAATAGAAGATACGATCAATAATGTATAGTGTTGTTCGCCGAGGTACAAGCTTAAAAAGCGGAGGGGTACATCAAGATACCCTCACCGGAGCTCGTAAAGGTTTTTGGTGAAAGGTCGTGACTGGTCGTTGCATGAGAGTTGGTATATCAAAAATGCTGAAAAATATTATTGAGGAGCAATCACATGGCTGCGAAAAAAATTCTGATGCTTGTTGGTGATTATGTTGAAGATTATGAGGTTATGGTGCCATTTCAATCCCTGCAGATGCTGGGGTATCAGGTAGATGCGATATGTCCG
>JBBRDD010000085.1:0-18327 GCA_038204235.1 Desulfobulbales bacterium | reverse complement strand
GGCAAACTTAAAAGTAACATGATTATGATGAATACTTTTTGTCGTGAAAACAGATCAAGATATTTGTTTACCAGGTGTCGTTGTTGTATATCCATAAGTAAATATTCTCTAGATTATGAGATTTTAATAGTTGAGTACGTATCATTTCAGTGTAGCATCTTCAGGAACCGAACGGATAGTTTTTTTAACAACATAACCATAATACTGTTCGTTCTTTTCCTTAGGCCGCGACAAGGTCCTGTTACCAACATATGACCCCAGAAAATATTTTACTGAAAATCCTCGGGTGAAAAGGTGACTGCGTCGGCAATTCGCTGGTCTGTCATGATGACCATGAAAAGTCGATCAAGCCCCATGGCAATTCCAGCGGCAGTATCCAAATGTTCGAGGTCAGAGAGAAACCGCTCCGGCATAAAGACATCGGCACCGGTATTCGCTTTTATTGCCGCTAACTCAAGAACAAATCTTGCCCGTTGCTCATCTGCATCGGTAAGTTCAGAAAATCCATTGGCAAGTTCTATCCCATTTATATACAGTTCAAAACGTTCCGCAAATGTCGGCTTGTCGGCCTTTTTTCTGGCAAGGGATCCAAGCGCCACCGGATAATCGTACAAAAAAACTGGTGCAACTGTTCCCAGATAAGGTTCGATATATTCAACGAGTATTTCATCGAATCGTCCCTCGCGCAGAGCCCGGTTCAGGTTCACCGGACTATATCTGGCAAACGCATCGGCAACCGTCAACCGTTCCCAGTTATCATCTAAATTGATACCTGAAAAAAATGGTGTCCCCGCAAAATCCTTCTCTGCCTGCAGCTCCATCAGGCTTTTAAGAAGAAATCGTAACAACATTTCGCAATCAACCATCAGCTGGTGATAATCAGCACCGTTTCTATACCATTCCAACATCTGGAATTCTTCCAGATGCAATCGCCCTTTCTCTTCTTTTCGAAAACAGTGACAAATCTGAAAGATCTTGCTGTGCCCTGCGGCCAACAATCTTTTCATACAGAGTTCTGGTGAGGTCTGCAGATACTCCTTCTCAGATTTAAGCGGCGTTATGTTACTCTCCGGAATATATACCGGTTGACGGATGGGGGTGTCGACTTCAAGAAAACCATGGTGGTCAAAGAACGATCTGATGAAACGAAAAAAGGCTGCGCGCAGGTGCAGCCTTTTTCTGTCAAGCACGCGAATTTACTCTTTTACCCGGGTAACATATTCCCCGGTCCGCGTATCGATCTGTATTTTATCCCCTTCTTCAACAAAAGGGGGCACCTGGAGTTCGTAGCCCGTCTGCACGGTGACCGGCTTGGTATCGTTGCCGGAAGTATCGCCTTTGGCCCATGGATCGGCCTTAGTTACTGCCAGATTGACGAAAATAGGAAGGGTGACATCGATAGGTAGATTGTTGTAAAACACCACATCCAGTTCCATGTTGTCGATCAGAAAATGAGTGTTATCTCCGAGCTGTTCTCTGGTAAGCACAAGCTGCTCGAAGTTTTCCGTATCCATAAAGTGGACTTCCTCTCCCTGGCTGTAGAGGAACTGCATTTTCCTCTCTTCAAGCTCGGCTTTCTCAAATTTATCGTTGGAACGATAGGTTTTGACAAGTTGATTGCCGGTGATCATATTTCTCATTTTGGTGCGATAGAGTGCCTGCCCCTTTCCCGGTTTAGAGAATTCAAAATCAGTCACAATATAAGGATTCCCATCTATTTGTACTTTTAAACCTTTTCTTAAATCAGAGGCCGTGAGCATCGTACTTCTCCATATCAACTTTTCTTTATGTGAATGGCATGAGCCATGTATACGTTTTTCTTCAGAGGACAAACCTAAAACGATATCTTTTATTGTCCTAAACAATGCACTATACCTGTCTTCAGGTTTATTCCGCAACTGTAAAAAAAAGGTTTTTGGCATAGCATAACAGAATAAATTGAATTATTTTCACCATGCGGACGGCTAACCTCCGGCTTCAATGATCTCCTCAACAATACTGGGAAAAAAGACAATGTATATCGGCATCCTTTCGGATACCCATCTCCATGGATTAGAGGCATCCTTTGTGCGGCAATGTGCCACAGTTTTTGCCGGTTGCGACACAATCATTCATGCCGGAGATCTCACCGATGTATCCATCCTGAATGCTTTTAAGGGCAAGGATATTCATGCGGTGTGTGGTAACATGTGCAATACAATAACAAGGCAAGTTTTACCACAGCAGAAACTCATTGTTCTCGGCGGATACTCTATCGGCATTAGCCACGGAGCTGGTCCGCGCCATACTATTGAAGAGAGAGTTTTGGAACAATTCCCCACCGCCGACTGTATTGTCTTTGGTCATACACATCAGGCGGTTTGCCAAAGAATCGGTAAGACACTGCTCATTAATCCCGGCAGTTTTTCGGGCACTGGACGTTATGGTGCCGCCGGAACATATGCTCTTCTTAAAATCAACGAGAATGGTCTCGATCCCTTGTGCGCTACTCTGCATACGCTGCCTGAACAGATATGAAAAATTTATGGACCCCCTGGCGTATTGAACATGTCCTCGGCAATGTACCTAAACCGGATGGTTGTCTATTTGAACCTGATATCGACTGCAGGAGCGATTACGAGGCCAGGAAAACAAAATTACTTCTCTATCGGGACAACCATTCGGTAGTGCTTTTGAATCGTTTCCCCTATGCCAATGGCCATCTGCTTGTAGCACCCGCTCGTCACCTCAGCGGTATCACCGACCTGACCGACGTCGAAAGCTGCGCCCTTATGGAGATGGTGAAAACTGCAACGGCTATTTTAAAAATCCATCTTAAACCGGACGGTTTCAATATCGGCTGTAACATCGGGGCGACGGCAGGGGCCGGTATCGCTGATCACCTGCACTTCCACATCGTCCCACGTTGGGATGGTGACCATAACTTTATCAGCGTGATGGCGGAAATACGAACCATCCCCGAACATATTGAGGCGACCTTCGACAGGCTCTATCCTGATTTTTTTGCTCTTTATCAAAAAACCGTATGACAACAATGACGCAACTCACGCCCATGCTGCAACAATACCTGGAAATAAAAGGGCAGCATGAAGACACCATACTTTTCTATCGGATGGGAGATTTTTATGAGATGTTTTTTGACGACGCAATTGTCGCTGCAAAAATACTCGGCATAACTCTCACTTCGAGAAACAAGAAAAGCGATGCAGTTCAGGTGCCCATGTGCGGGATACCGTACCACGCTGCCCAAACCTATCTGGCCAAACTGATTAAAGCCGGTCGCCGGGTTGCCATCTGCGAACAGATGGAAAATCCGTCTGAAGCAAAAGGAATCGTTAAAAGAGAAGTTGTCCGCATAATTTCACCGGGAGTAATTACCGACGATCTGCTTCTTGACGATAAAAGCAATAATTATATCTGTTCACTGGTGCTAAAAGAAACCAGCGGCCAAAGACTTTACGGCGCAAGCTTTCTGGATGTCAGTACTGGTGAATTTCTGGTCGGTGAATACGGCGATAAGAGCGACAACGGGGAGGTCATTCTTGACCAGTTGACCCGCCTCATGCCTTCGGAACTACTCATTTCCGTCAAAGAGAGAAATTCCCTGGCGTCACTTTTAGAACAGATCCGCATCTTAATCCCCAGCGTCTGCATCACCGAACGTGATAGCGCTCATTACCATGGAGCTGCCGCGAAGGAATTGCTTTTTGATCATTTTGGTGTGGTCACTTTGGATGGCTTTGGCTGCAGTAGACTTACTGCCGGAATAATCGCCGCCGGGGTATTGCTTGAGTATATTCAAGAAACCCAGAAAACCGCTGTGGATCATATAGAAAAATTGTCTCCGCTGGACACCAATTGCATACTGCATATCGACGATTCTTCGAGAAGAAATCTTGAACTGACCCAGACTATCGTCGGAGGTCAGCGACAGGGTTCTCTCCTGTCAGTTCTTGATCACACCTGTACTCCAATGGGCGCAAGACTACTGAAACATAATTTACTTTTTCCTTTGCAGGACAAAGACCGAATTAATAATCGACTAGATGCCGTCTCATTCTTTTTTAAGAACAGCTCGGTTCGTAAAGAATTACGCAGCCAGCTTGAGCAGGTATACGATCTTGAACGACTGAACGGCCGTATGATACTCGGCTCGGGTAACGGCAGGGATATGCTGGCAATGAAAAAATCCTTTGCCTCTCTGCCAGCTGTTTATACCCTGCTCAAGCAGTGCGACACGCAAAAACTGATTGATATCCGAGATCAATTCGACCAACTTACCGACCTCCATGCATTGCTCGAGAAAGCCGTGCACCCTGAAGCACCTGTAACCCTGCGCGATGGCCATCTGATCAAAAGCGGATACAACGAAGAGCTGGATGAACTAGTCCATCTGCTGCGCGATGGCAAGCAGATGATACTTGAACTGGAAGCCAAAGAGCGCGAAGCGACGGGGATAGGCAAACTGAAAATCGGGTATAATAAAGTATTCGGATACTTTATCGAGGTCAGTAAAATACAGGCTGACAAGGTACCCGATTCATACATCAGGAAACAAACCCTGGTCAATGCCGAACGGTTCATCACCCCCGAACTCAAAGAATTTGAAAATAAGGTTGTCGGAGCCCAGGACCGACGGGTAGAACTCGAATATCAGCTTTTTCTAGGTATTCGTGCTCAACTGGCTGAAAGCAGCAGTCGTCTGTTGCAAACTGCCCACCTTCTCGCCCAGCTTGATTTTTTATCCGCCAACGGCGAAATGGCCCACTTGTTCAATTATCGCCGGCCGGAGATGAATGATGGCGATGAGATACAGATTGTTGAAGGAAGGCATCCTGTCATTGAAAGAAGCCTGCCTGCCGGTAAATTTGTGCCCAATGATGTCCATCTTGATCAGACATCCGATGAGGTCCTTATCATCACCGGTCCCAACATGGCTGGAAAATCAACCGTTCTGAGGCAGACTGCGCTCATCGTTCTTATGGCCCAGATGGGTTGCTACGTCCCGGCGCAAAAAGCTACTATTGGAATCGTCGATCGAATATTCACCCGGGTCGGCGCCATGGACGATTTACGCCGTGGCCAATCGACCTTTATGGTGGAAATGAGCGAGACGGCTAATATCTTAAATAATGCTACGGAGAAAAGTTTAGTAATTCTTGATGAAATCGGCAGGGGAACCTCTACCTATGATGGTTTGTCCATAGCCTGGGCTGTGGCGGAAGACCTGGTACAGAAAAACAACAAAGGAGTAAAAACGCTGTTTGCCACCCATTATCATGAATTGACCGAACTGGCGAAAATCAATAATCGAGTACAAAACTATTCGATCGCCGTACGTGAATGGCAGGGCAATATCATTTTTCTCCATAAACTGGTAAAAGGGGGAACAAGTCGGAGCTATGGCATCCAGGTTGCCGGCCTGGCAGGAGTTCCGGATAACGTCGTCCTTCGGGCCGGTGAGATACTCCGAGAAATTGAACAAGGCAAATTCGGCCAGACCACCCATTCGCCGTCCATCCGCAAAAAATCAACCAGGACACGAAAGCATCCGGATCAACTTACTCTTTTCTCCCCTCCTGATGATCCGATAAGGGACTATTTACACAGCCTTAACCTTGACCAATGTGCTCCTCTTGATGCCTTACAGACCCTGTATGCATTAAAGGATATGCTGAAAACCTGATACCATTGCCCTTACCAGCTCAAAAGCCGTCAAAATCCACTCCACTATTTACTTTGCCATGGTCCATGCTTTTAGGTATACTGATAATAGTTCCGATTAATTATTGGATTTATAGAATAAATTATATCAGTTATCCTCTGAAGCGTGGGACACCATTTTTTTTACCATGAGCAGCAGATCCATTTTTATTTACTTCGTAATTGTTTTACAAGTACTACTTTTGCCGTTTGAACTGCTCGCTGCAGATCATACCACAGAGAAACAGCAGCCTCTAGCCAATCGTTACTATGCAGCCAAGTTGTATTACGAGCAACTACAGACGGATACGAACCTCTCTTCCCTAAGGGAAAATTGGTTGAAAGGGACGAGAAATTTCCGCCGGATTTATCTTTCCAGTCCAAAAACCGATCTGGCACCTGCCTGTCTCTATATGCTTGGTCGGATGTATGGCGATATGCATGATCATTTTCAAAACGGCGATGATCTCGACGAAGCCATATCCTACTTTAAAGACACAGCACGACTCTTTCCCCGCCATCGCCTGGCAGACGATGCCTATTTTGCCCTTGGCCGACTCTACCTGGATAAAAAAAACGACCCCCGCAGGGCTGCAGCCCCCCTCATCGAAATCGTAAATGATTATCCAAAAGGTGACATGCGCTCCTTGGCAGAGGAGCTTTTGAAAGTGCTGTCCAAGGATAATGATATCCCCTTGCCCAAATCAATACTATCTTCTTTAGGCCATAACAACCTCAGTGATGTACTTCCCGTAAAATATTGGTCTTCCGACAACTACACACGAATTGTGATCAAGGCTTCCGCCCCGGTCAGCTATAAAGATTTTCAGATAGAAGAGACGCCGAAAGCGCCGAAAAAGCTCTACATAGACTTCAATAAGAGCTACATTGCACCGCAGTATCGATCACCAGTTCCTATCAAGGGTGGACTTCTCCGCGGTATTCACACCGAACAGTTGAATTCCGATACGGTTCGCCTTGTTCTGGATCTCCAGTCGATTGGCGATTACAAAATTTTCAATCTGCCGAATCCCTTCAGAGTGGTGATAGATGTACGCGGGAAAAATAACAAGTCGGAGAAGAGCCCACCTGCTGAAATCGTCAGCAACCGTAAAAACATCCCTGTAATCACTGGACACGGCAAGAAAAAGAACATTATCGCTTTGAGAGATACCAAAAAGAATGTATTTTCCACATCCTCTTCTAAAAATGAATCCAAGGGAGAAGAAGAAGTATCACCAAGTGCGCCTCTCTCTCTGGCGCAACAGCTAGGTTTAGGAGTTAGGAAAATCATTCTCGATCCAGGGCATGGAGGAAAGGATCCAGGCGCCATGGCCTTTGGTTTGAAAGAAAAAGATATAGTACTCGGTCTTGCCACAAGGCTGGCCCCCATTCTTGAAAAAGAGCTGCATTGCCAGGTAATTCTCACCCGGGACAAGGATGTTTTTATACCTCTTGAAGAACGTACCGCAATTGCCAATACCCAGAATGGTGACCTCTTTGTGTCGCTTCATATAAATGCGCATCCATCGGCAAAAGTTCGTGGGCTTGAAACATACTACCTGAATTTAAGTACGAATGCAGAGGCAATGCGGGTTGCTGCCCTGGAGAATGCCACATCGACACATCAGATGAGCGATCTTCAGGATATTCTGTCGGATATTATGAAAAATTCGAAGATCGATGAATCTTCCAGATTGGCGCAGCAGGTGCACAGCACCATTTATGAAGGAGCAAAGAGCAATGGCTATGCCGACGTAAAAAATCTTGGCGTCAAGCAGGCACCGTTTTATGTATTGATCGGTGCCCAAATGCCGGCCATCCTCATTGAGGTGGCTTTCATCAGTAACAAACAGGATGCCCAAAATTTACAGGATCCCAAATTTATGACCATGATCACTGAGCAAATTGCCAGTGGCATCCGTACCTATGTGAGTAATACAACGGCACAGCTCTCACTGAATAAGTAATAATAAATTATGATTACTCTTGATACGATGTATCCAAGGGTATTGTCGATCCGCCAAATAAAAAAGGGCCCCTCTCTTTCTTGAGTGGGGCCCTTATCAGTACCCAATTGAGGGGTATCAATTCCTTCACGAAATATTTTCTTATGAAAACACAAGAAAATCGTTTCTAAGTCACTACCGCTTTGCCACTTTCAATCGAGCAAGCGCACGCTGCAGAGCGATTTCCGCTCTGCTACGATTAAAACTGTCTGTCTGCTGAGCAGCTTGAGCAAGTCGTTTTTCAGCTCTTTCTTTTGCTCTCATTGCCCTTTCAACATCTATTTCACTGCCGGCTTCGGCACTCTCAACGAGAAAGGTGATCTTATTATTTGAGACCTCGCAGAATCCTCCACTGATCATGAGGGATTCTCTTTTTTTGCCGTTCTCATATGTAAGAGTACCGATTTTGATTGTCGACAGAAAAGGCGCGTGATTTGCAAGTACGCCGAAGTCTCCGCCATAGCCCGGAGCATTAACGATATCAACATCCTCGTTAACCTTCGCGCCGGTCGGAGTAACGACCTCAAGTCTTATCTGTTGTCCCATCGGATAGTCCTCTTGAGCAAATTATTTGTACTTTTCAAATTCTATCTCCGCTCTTGTTAGGCCAGAAAGCGGATTTCTAAAAAGCACCTGCACCCCTCAAAGGTTATAGTGCAATGCACGCTATAACCTTTGAGGGGTAGTATATAAAACTAGATTATTTTTTAAGACTTGGATTTGGCATCTTTTGCTACAGCTTCATCTATAGATCCGACCATATAGAAGGAGTTCTCATTGAGATCATCATGTTTTCCTTCCAGAATCTCTTTGAATCCCTGCACCGTATCGGCAACTTTGACGAATTTACCGGGCATACCGGTAAAGACTTCTGCAACCGTGAACGGCTGTGACAGGTATCTTTGAATTTTTCTAGCCCTCGAAACAAGCTGTTGATCTTCCTCGGAAAGCTCATCCATACCCAGAATTGCAATGATGTCCTGCAGATCTTTATATTTCTGAAGTGATACCTGAACTCCGCGAGCTACCTGGTAATGCTCTTCGCCAATAACGTTTGGATCAAGAATTCTCGAGGTCGAGTCCAGAGGATCCACCGCCGGATAGATACCCAGCTCAGAGATCTGTCGTGAAAGAACAACAGTTCCGTCAAGATGGGCAAAGGTGGTTGCCGGTGCAGGATCCGTCAAGTCATCAGCAGGTACGTATACGCATTGAACAGCGGTGATCGATCCTTTTGTAGTCGAGGTGATCCTCTCCTGCAAAGCACCAAGGTCAGTCGCCAGTGTCGGTTGATAACCAACAGCCGAAGGGATACGTCCGAGCAGCGCAGATACCTCGGAACCAGCCTGGGTAAAACGGAAAATGTTGTCGACGAAGAACAGCACATCCTGCCCCTCTTCATCACGGAAATACTCTGCTGCAGTCAGTCCGGTCAAGGCAACACGAGCTCGCGCGCCCGGAGGTTCTGTCATCTGACCGTAAACAAGGGCCGCTTTTGGCAGAACACCGGAATCTTTCATCTCGTGATAAAGATCGTTACCCTCTCGAGTACGCTCTCCAACACCACAGAAAACTGAAATACCGCCATGATGCTGGGCAATATTGTTGACCATCTCCATCATGATAACGGTCTTACCACAACCGGCACCACCGAACAGTCCCATCTTGCCGCCAAGCGGGAAAGGTACAAGCAGATCAATAACCTTAATTCCGGTTGCGAGAACACGAACCTCGGTGTCCAAGTCAGTAAATGCGGGAGCATCACGATGAATCGGCAACATTTTATCCGATGTTATAGGTCCCAGACCATCAACCGGTCTACCCACAACATTCATGATTCGGCCAAGAGAGGCAGGTCCAACCGGAATAGTAATCGGTAATCCGCTATCTCTCACTTGCATGCCCCGCACCAGACCATCGGTCTGGTCCATGGCAATACAGCGACAGGCATTGTCACCGAGATGCTGGGCGACTTCAACTACCAGATTATCCGCAACATCGTTTATGCCAGGATTTGTAACATAACAGGCATTCATGATGGCAGGCAATTTTCCAGGCTCAAATTCCACGTCAACTACAGGTCCGATGACCTGGGTAATTTTTCCTATTTTTTGCTCACTCATTGGGCTTTACCCCTCCTATAAAGTCGTTGATTATCAATTTGATAAATTATTATTTCAGGGCTTCTGCACCGCCAACGATGTCCATAAGCTCACTTGTAACGGCAGCTTGTCGAGCCTTGTTGTAAACAATTGTCAGGTTTTTGACAATATCTTTACATGCATTGGTAGCATTATCCATTGCGGTCATGCGGGCTGCATGTTCGCCTGCCCCCACCTCAAGCATGGCATGATAAATCTGCACGTTGAGATACAGTGGCTGGAGGACATCCATGATCTCCTCACTCGAAGGCTCGTAAATATAGTCACCTGAGATTTTCTTCTCGGTTCCTTCTTCCACCGCAACAGGCTGAACAGGCAAAAAAGGTGCAACTGCAGGAAGCTGACGAGCGACCGATTGGAATTCACCAAATAATATTTCAACCTTATCAGTTGTACCGCTCAGAAAATTATCTGCGAGATCGGTAGCAATTTCCCTGGCATGAAACATCTGGAAGTTCCCCATTGTTTCATTATATCTTTTCCTGACTTTGTCCGTTTTTCGTAGCAGCTGATATCCCTTTTTACCGACACAGACAAAACTTACTTTTTTGCCCTGTCCTTCATATTCCGCCATCTTTTGCAACGCAAGTTTAATGATGTTGGCATTGAAGGACCCGCACAGTCCACGGTCCGAGGTAACAACCACCAATTCCACTGCCTTAACATCTCGATTTTCCATCAAAGGAAAGGCATTGGTGTTGGCACCACCGGAAAGATTGGACATCGCTTCAACAAATTTTGCCGTGTACGGTCTAAAGTCCTCCATCTTTTCCTGGGCACCACGCAGTTTCGCCGCAGCCACCATATTCATGGCTTTGGTGATCTGGGCTGTTTTTTTGACACCCGAGATTTTGGTTTTTACTTCCTTTAGAGTCGCCATATTTTGACCTATATGAAATTAGTGACTTAGAAATGAATCCTTATTATGTTTGGTAAGTAGTCATTTCGTGAAGGAACTTACTCCCCTCGAGGAGGTGCTGAAAAGCACCTCCCTCTTTATTACAGGGTTAGTTAAGACCTTTTGTCGCCTTGAAAGTATCGCCAAAGCTCGTCAGAACCTTGTTCAGTTTCTCCTTGATTCCGTCGGTGAATTTTTCTTCCGCAACCAGATCGGTGAAAATACTCGGCTCGTTGGATTCAATGTAATTGTACAACTCTCTCTCATAGTCAGCCAGGGTATCAATAGGCAGTTTGTCAAGATAGCCGTTGGAACCCGCGTAGAGAATAGTTACCTGCTTCTCCATTGGCAGCGGCTGATACTGCGGCTGTTTGAGGATTTCAACTAGTCTTTCCCCACGGGTCAGTTTGGCCTGGGTACTGGCATCAAGATCAGAACCGAAAGCAGCAAAAGCAGCGAGCTCGCGATACTGGGCCAAATCCAATCGGAGAGTACCGGCAACCTGTTTCATCGCTTTTACCTGGGCAGAACCACCGACCCGGGAAACGGAAAGACCAACGTTGATGGCCGGACGAACACCAGAGAAGAACAGGTTAGGCTCAAGATAAACCTGACCATCGGTAATGGAAATTACATTCGTCGGGATAAAGGCGGAAACGTCACCTGCCTGTGTTTCAATGATCGGCAGCGCGGTCAGAGATCCTGCGCCGAGCTCGTCATTCACTTTTGCCGATCGTTCCAGCAGACGCGAATGGTTAAAGAAGATATCACCAGGATATGCCTCACGTCCCGGTGGACGTCGCAGCAGCAGAGAAAGCTCACGATAGGCAACAGCCTGCTTGGAAAGATCATCGTAAATGATAAGAGCATGCATGCCGTTGTCGCGATAATACTCGCCCATGGAACAACCGGCGAATGGCGCGATATACTGCATTGGCGCGGGATCGGATGCGCAGGCGGAAACCACGGTGGTGTACTCCATGGCGCCATGCTTTCGAAGAGCTTCAACGACCAGGGCTACGGTTGATTTTTTCTGGCCAACGGCTACATAGATGCAGTGTACGTCAGTATTTTTCTGCGCAATAATAGCATCAACACAGAGAGATGTTTTACCGATCTGACGGTCACCGATAATCAGCTCACGCTGACCTTTACCAACCGGGGTCATGGCATCAACAGCTTTGGAACCGGTATAACATGGTTGATGTACACCTTTTCTCGCAATAACACCCGGAGCCAGCACTTCAATTTTGGAGGTAAATTCAGAATTGATTGGTCCGAGCCCATCGATGGGTGCGCCAATACCATCAACAACACGTCCGGCCATCGCGGGACCTACTGGTACCTCGGCGATTTTTCCGGTTCGCTTGACAATATCGCCCTCTTTGATGTTGGACACGTTACCAAGAATAGCGCAACCAACGTTGTCAGCTTCAAGGTTCAGGGCGAGGCCCATGATTCCACCAGGAAATTCCAACAGTTCCATGGCCATACAGTTCTGTACGCCATAAACACGGGCAATACCGTCGCCCACGGAGATAACGGTACCAGTCTCGTTCAGATCAACGCTGGTCTCATATGCCCCAATCTGATCTTTGATAATCTGACTAATTTCTGCGGCTTTAATCTGCATCTATTCTCTCCCCTTAATGGAATCTTTTAAACCTGCAAGCTGGGTTTTTATACTCCCGTCCAAAACCAGATCACCTACCTGAGCAATGATACCGCCAATGATGGATTGGTCGACACTGGTTGTGAGTTTAACTTTCTTGCCTGTTAACTTTTCTAAAATTGTTTGCACATTTTCTTTTAACTCATCACTGAGCTCGATTGCTGAAATAACATTGCCATGACTGATGTTTTTTGCATCATCAACCATGGCCTGATAGGCTACAGCTATTTCCGGTAATATCTCTGCCCTTTTTTTCTGAACTAAAAGATTGAGAAAGTTGCCCATGATCTTGTCAACCTTCATGGAACCTACTATCCCTTTCATGACATTTTCTTTAACATCCATTGGATAGAGGGGATTGGTCAGAGCGTCAACGACCTCCGGATGGCTCGAATACAAATCTGCCAGACCCTGGAGAACATCTCCGTACTCTTCGTATTTTTTTTGCTCCTGACCGACGGTGAATATTGCCTTGGCGTATCTTTTTGCGAGGATAGTCTGTTTCACTGTACGGCCCCCACTTTGTCTAAATAAGTTTCAATGATCTTCACCTGGTCATCCATGGTGAGATTCTTGACGATGATTTCTTCGGCAATGACCGCGGCCTGGTCAGCAACCTCGTTTTTGAGGGTCCGGCGTGCTTCAGTGACCTGATTCTGCACGGCCATTTCAGCTGAACGCATCAAATCAGCGGCTCCCTGCTCAGCCTTCTCGAGAATCTTGGTTTTCTCAACTTCGGCCTGGGCGATAGCCCGTTCCACTATCTTGTCTATTTCTGATTCGACCGTGGCCAGTTTAGCCTGAAATTCATTGTAGGAATTTTCAGCTCCAGCACGTTTTTGCTCCAGAGTCTCAATCTCATCCTTGATTTTCTTGCGGCGTGAGGAAAGACCGGAACCTATCGGCTTAGCACCGAATTTTACCAGAATAATCATCAAAGCGATGAAGTTGACTACCCGCCAGCCGAGATCTTTGACCTTGGCTGCCGACAGGCTGTTGCTGGCGGCATGACCACCCTCGCCATGTGCCGGGGCAGCCGCGGCATCGCCGGCATGTGTGGACTCAGCGGTCATCGCCTGATCGGCGGCCGGTGCATGAACTCCAGTTTCAGATGCGAAAACCGTTCCGAAAGACAGAGCGAACCAAAGAGTCAATGTCAGCAGGCCTACCAGCCGTGCAATATGCTTCTCTCCATTCATTATTAGATACTCCTCCCCAGAATTTTACTTGCCATTTCGGTTGCAAACCCACTCAAATCAGCTTGCAAAGTAGTTCTGGCCGTACCGATCTCTGCCTTGAGTTCGGCAAGTTTTCCTTCCTTGACCGCCTCAGCCTCAGCCTTAATCGCTGCCAGCTTTTCATCGCCGACTACTTGTGCTCCGGCTCGCGCTGTGTCAAGAGCGGCTTTGGCCTTACCAGAAGCCTGAGCCATCTTTGCATCAACCTCTTCCTGGCGGAGTTTCGCGTTTTTCTCGAACTTCGAGATCTCTTCCTGCATTCCCTGCAGTTTTCCAGATCTCTCCTTGAGAATCCTCCGGATTGGCTTATAGAGGACTCCATTAAGGAGAAACATGAGTACAATCATGTTAACAATCTGAATAAACAAAGTGATATCCGTCGTAATCATGTCAGTAGCTCCTGCTTAACTAGGATAACGAAAAAAAAAATTGACATTCATTTAGGCAATGAATGATGACCGCAATACAGTTTTTCTTGAAATTAAAGGTCTAAAATCACCAGAAATAAAATGAACGACCATTCACTAACAGCAAAAAATTCTTACTGTAAATATGCTGCGCTGTCAACTAATTTATATATTTGATCCTCCGTAAAGTTGAAAGGCAAGTCCTCCATAAAAATGCAGGCAGGTGCGCTTGATGTGCCGCATAATTTCAACGTGTGCAGTGTGCATTTTTATTGCAGCAATTTCTGCACAGCTTTGGGAACGGACCTTATAGCTTCGCTGAGCTTATCGACCATAGGCCCGCCAGCCTGAGCCATATCAGGCCGCCCACCGCCTTTACCACCAACTATTTTCGCTATGCTGTTGACGAGATCACCCGCTTTTATCCGGGACGTTAAATCACTGCTGACGATTGCCAGAAGCGCGGCTTTACCGTTAATAGTTCCCCCCAGAACAGCGACCCCGGATCCAAGACTCTCGCGTACTTTATCACCAACATCGCGAAGTGTCTTAGGACTGTCAAGCGGAATTTCTGCACCAATCACTTTCATACCGTCTATCAGCACAGCATTATCGAATACAGCATCCAGATCCGAACTAGCCAACTGTCTGGACAAATCTGCGACCTGTTTTTCCTGGGATTTGAGGTTTTTAATGAGGGTTTCAATTTTCCCGACAATTTCTTCGGCACTTCCGGCATTCAATATTGCCCCTGCCAGGCGCTCTCTTCTCGTCAGTGCCTGTATCTCGGCAAAAGCCGCCCGCCCGGCCAAAGCCTCTATACGCCGAACCCCGGAAGCGATACCACTCTCTGATTGAATCTTGAAAACACCGATGTCACCCGTGGCCCGGACATGCGTACCGCCACATAATTCTTTACTAAAATCGGCCATAGATACAACACGAACGCTGTCGTCATATTTTTCGCCAAAAAGAGCGGTGGCCCCGCCTTTAATGGCGTCTTCCTTAGCCAGAAGCTGCGTTGTAACCGGAGTATTTTGGCGGATTTTCTGGTTGACCAGATACTCAATTGCTTCAATTTCCTCCACAGATAATGGAGAAAAATGGGTGAAATCGAATCGCAGTCGATCCGGCCCAACTAAAGAACCCGCCTGTTTGACATGATCGCCAAGGACCTTTCGCAAAGCAGCCTGGAGTAGATGCGTTGCCGAATGATGCGCAGCAATATCCCCCCGCCTGTCCTCTGCAACAGACAAGATCACTTCCGTCTCTACAGCCAGTTCTCCTTGTTCTATCTCTATCTTATGGAGAAAGATCTTTTCGCCCTCAACCGACGTGCCGGTCACTTTCGCCCGGCCACCTGACCAACCCAGCTCACCACAATCACCGATCTGCCCCCCCGACTCTGCATAAAAAGGGGTCCTGCCGACAAAGAGATGGCCACTCTCGCCCGCTCGCAAAAGCTCCACCCTTTCTCCATTCATATTGAGCAGGGCCACGACTCTGGTTTTCACTGATGATTCATCATAACCGATGAATTCTGTTTTTTTACCTTCTTCGGCAAGACTTTTCACCCCTTCGCCAAGAAGTCTTATACCTTCATCTTTACGTGAATGCCTCGATTTACGTCGCTGGTTATCCATCTCAGCGCCAAAACCGGCCTCGTCAAAACCGAGACCTCTTTCCAGAGCAATATCTCTCACAATATCAAAAGGAAAGCCAAAGGTGTCATAAAGCTTGAAGATAAAACTGCCAGGAATGACTGGGGAGGTATCCCCGGCACGTCGGGTGATTTCTTCATCAAGCAATGCCAGGCCATGTTCCAGGGTTTCTCTGAAACGCTCTTCTTCATTGTCAACGACCTTGGTCAGCAGCGCCGTCGCATCGGCCAGATGTGGATAGGCTGCGATCATTTCGACAACGACTGCACTGGTGACTTGTCCCATAAAGGGTTTTTCCAGGCCCAGATATTTTCCATAGCGAACGGCCCGGCGCATTATTCTGCGCAAGACATAGCCACGGCCTTCATTAGAAGGCAATACCCCGTCAGAGACCAGAAAGGTCGTTGCCCGGGCATGATCGGCGATAACCCGCATAGCGGTATCGTCCTGCGCATTAACACTGTAGGTTTTTCCGGAAAGCTGTTCAATCTTGGCTATAATAGGAATAAAAAGATCTGAATCATAATTGTTCAATTTGCCTTGCAATACAGCTGCCACTCTTTCCAGGCCCATGCCGGTATCAATGCTCGGTTTTGGCAAAGGCGTCAGTGTCCCGTCCTCAGAGCGATTGAACTGCATAAATACCAGATTCCACAGTTCTAAAAATCGATCGCAGTCACAGCCCAGAGCACATTCCGGTCGACCACATCCAGCCGCCGCACCCTGATCGATATGAATCTCTGAACATGGCCCGCAAGGCCCGGTATCTCCCATTGCCCAGAAATTATCCTTTTCGCCCATTCTGACGATTCTCCCTTTGGGCAGCGCTTCAATCTTCTCCCACAGGGCATGTGCTTCATCGTCGTCATCGTATATGGACACCCAGAGGTCTTGTGGGTTCAGGCCAAGTTCTACAGTTAAAAAATCCCAGGCATACCATATAGCATCCTCTTTGAAATAGTCGCCGAAAGAAAAATTACCCAACATTTCAAAAAAAGTGTGGTGCCTGGCCGTATATCCTACATTTTCCAGATCGTTATGTTTGCCGCCTGCCCGGACACAGCGTTGACTGGTAACTGCTCGTATATACTCTTTTTTCTCTTCTCCCATAAACACAGTTTTAAACTGTACCATGCCTGCATTGACAAAGAGGAGAGTCGGATCGTCTTTGGGCACGAGAGAAGAACTGTCAACAACGGTATGGCCGCGATCCTTAAAGTAATTCAAAAACCTGCTGCGAATTTCATTTCCTTTCATAACTTTCTGGCAAAACCTGTTAAATTAAATATTTACGAACTTGTCAAAAGCCTAACTTCAGGATGGGTAAGTAAATGTTTTTCATGTGTGAGCTGTAAGATTTTTCTCCCATCACAGTGTACTAAACGACGCCGTAATGAGATAAAAATTGAAACAGCGACACAAACAAAGATGACTATCCCCTTTGGGGGGGTTATGACGCCATCGAAGACGTTGCATGCAGCTATTCGTTCCGAGCAACAATAATGGGCAGAATTTGCTTGAATTCTGGACTTCCCGCCTTGCCAAGCAATTCATAAATCAACATTTCCGACGAGCCAATCGTCGCTCCCATAGCCTGCAGTCTTGTGAGGCCGGCCTGATGATCATCAAGTTTTCTCGATGAAACACCATCAGAGACGATCCAAACATTCAATCCTCTGGACAGAATCCCCATGGCCGTCTGATAGATGCAGATGTGTGTCTCCACACCAACAAGAATTATAGTATCCACCTCTTTCGGCAAGCAATCGATACGCGATTCTGTGTCTTTATTTGCCAGGGCATTGAATTCGGATTTGTCAAGATGGTCGATTTCGCCAATGAGCGCATCAATGCTTGGCACATAGGGGCCGAGCCCTTTTTTATATTGGGTATTGGCAATAATCGGAATACCAAGAATTTTGCCGCAACGAATCATGAACTCAATAACTGCAACAACGTTGTCGGCAGCTATGATTTTAGCCATAAGGCTTTGCTGCACATCGATGATCTGCAGACAGACATTTTCCGGAGTCAGGAGCCGCTTTTTCATTGAACATTCTCCTTAAATGAAAACTACCCGTGTATTAACTTTTTCCAATAAACTCAATTCTCCGGTGAGATTCAAGTTTATCCTTTCATCCGCCTAAAAATAATCGTACTTAACAATGGTGCCTCACAGATCAAAAGTCTGATTCGTTAAATGAAGAGGCAGCAGTGAACGGCTTTATTTATGAATGGAAAATATATATTGCACGACAACAGTATTGGGCGGTATTGTGGGCAGAACGAGGTGGAAGGTCGCTGGGCCATCACAAAAAATAAGTGGCCATGTGGAAAAAGAGCTTTACAAAGGCGGCGCAGCTATTACACTTAAAAATTAAATACTTTCACAGAGAGAGACGATGCAAGACGAACAGATTGAGGCGATGTCAAAGCTGCTCAAATCGATGTCCCATCCCATCCGCCTGAAAATTCTTTGCCTGCTCCAGGATAAAGAGCTTTCCGTGGGTGAGATCAGGGACCAGGTCAAGACAACCAATGCCAATGTTTCCCAGCACCTGAACATCCTGCGTGGCC
>JBBRDD010000084.1:0-18386 GCA_038204235.1 Desulfobulbales bacterium | reverse complement strand
AGTCACGTGACACTAACGTACACACAGGGCAAGCGAGGCGCCGCGGCCGCGGGTGGCGAAGGGGACGATGGACCCGTGTATACCGAAGTACAGCAAAGGTGCCTTTGATTTTGTCGCCAAACCGTTCAAGCTGCGAGATATTCTGGAGTGTGTTAAAAAGATCGAAAACCAGCGGCAAGCCCCGCTACAATAAGCGTCATTTTCTCAATAAAGTTTTTGAGTACCTTACACCCCTCAAGGGGGTATTAAAAAGAATCCATTCTCCCTGTTTACCGGGGTCACGACCCTCTGGAGGCACAAAAATGTGGTGGCAGAGACTTCTTGGACGAGCACGTACCCGCCATACGGATATTGCCGAGATCAATATCTGGCGCCTCCAGTCTCTTTTTAATAATTTCCGCAGAATTCTCTCGTTAAATAATGCCATACTGGCCGATATGGCCCGGATGGAACAAGCCCTCGGCGGCGAGTATATTTACGATAAAGCCTTTCTGGAAAACACTGTCCGAACCATCGCCTCCCATGTCCACCATGTAACCTATAACCTCAATGCGCTCACCGGGAACGCCTATATCCCGCTGTACGATCGTTACCAGGAAATCCGTACCATTCTCGACGATATCATCTCCGGCAATACCCGCGCTCTGGCCTGTCCGCCGGTACTCCCGCTCAGCGACATCGGCTGGGAGCTGGAACCCCTGGTAGGTATCGACCTTGTCTGCCTGGCGGAACTGCGCCATCACCCCGGAATTCATGGTCCGGATGGTTTTGTCATCACCTCTGAAGGAACCAGGGCGTTGACCGGCCAGCTTGCCGCCGACGCCTCCGGCACAGTCCACATCTCAACCAACATGGTGCGGGTCGGCCTGACCGACCACCTCGAAATTTTGCTGCAGAACTGCACCACCAGAAGGCTTTCTATCGTTGTCACCCAGGTCGATGACGATGAAGAGCTGGCCCGGGAGCTTGGCAGATTCACGGTCATGCCGACTGCAGACCGTTCGGTGCTGACAATTATCGAGGAAACGCTCAATCCGGCAGAGCCGGCCGCTACCGGAAATACTAGGGCCCTGCAGTCTGAAAGCCAAAACACCAACAGCTCAGCGTCCGGACACAAAAGAGAAGACTCTGTTCTCAAACTGTATGTCCGCAGTGTTGAACGTATTGTCCAGACTATTTTTACCCGGATAAAATCAACCGGAGGATCCGCAATAGTTCAATATGCAGTGTTTGTCAGATGTTGTCCGAATGCGACTGGCAGAGGGACGGTCCAGAGCCGTACTGCCTTCGCCGACTCATTTGATGTGCTGTCGATTACAGCTACTCCTGCTGATGAAGAAAATGACACCGATACCTACCTGCTCCATCGAACATATCCTTTCGAGCTTATTCAATCGGCGATCGCACCGCATCCATCCAAAAGACTATTTGCCGACGGCCGCCTCGCCACCGGCAATGCCACTGTTGATAGCGGTTTCGGGCGAGGCGCTGCACTGCTGGCCAATAAAGATTTAACAGCGCTGGCCGAAACCGCCATGGCCCTTGAGCGGATGCTGGGAGTTCCAATTGCCCTGCATTGGGAATGTCTCGCGGATAAGACATGCAGAATCACGCGCCTTTTCCCGCTGCAACTGATACGAAAAGAGATATCAGACGACGAGCTGAAAGAAGAACAGGAAAGTGCTCAAGTAATCTGCGAGGGTGGACAGCTGGTGCAAGCGGGGGTTGCTGCCGGCAGCGTTGTCCATGTCCCTGAAGATATGGATCCGGCCGATTTTCCGGCTGGAGCTGTGGCCGTAGCTCGGGTTGCTTCTCCGCAGCTGACCCCGATCCTGCAGCGGGCCGCAGCTGTTTTGACGGAATACGGCAGCGCTGCCGGCCATCTGGCCACCGTTGCCAGGGAATTGCGGCTTCCAGCCGTCTTCGCCGTGCCGAATGTTTTGCGCCTGCTGCCGCCGGGAACGGAGGTGACGGTCGATGCCGGGGAGACGACGGTGTATCAGGGTATTCTGCATACCCTGCTGCTCCATGGCAGTGCGGGAGTGGAACTCTCGCCCACCGATCCGGAATACCGGGTGCTGCGTCGCCTGTTGCGTTTTATCATGCCCCTGCATCTAATCGACCCGGATGCTGCCGATTTTTCTCCCGGAGGCTGCCGCAGTTTTCATGATATCATTCATTTCTGCCATGAACGCGCAGTTGATGAGCTGGCCCACTTCCAGGAACGGAGGCCGGGGCTGGGGGCCATCCGCACCAGGCGGATGCGTCTTGATGTGCCGATGGATATCCGGGTTCTCGATACCGGCGGCGGCATGAACAAGGACGCAGCAAGTGAACCGACCAGTATCGATATCTGTTCCGAGCCCTTTGGAATTTTTTTAGGCGGGCTGCTTCAGCCGCAGGCATGGAACACGGATCTCCCCTCCCTCGGTTTTCGCGATATCATTTCCGGCATGCCACGGACTATGAATATGCTGGCAGTCCCGGCCGACACTCTCGGGGAGAATCTGGCTATTATAAGTAGTGACTATATGAACCTCAGCCTTAGGCTGGGCTACCATTTCAGCGTCATCGATGCCAACCTGGGCAGTGACGAGCAGCGTAACTATGTCTACTTCCGTTTTGCCGGCGGGCTTGCCGACCCTGAACGACGGGCCCGCAGAGCAACCTTTATTAAAGATGTCCTTGAAGCAATGGACTTTAAGGTGACGGTGAATGGCGATCTGGTCATCGGCCGACTCAAATTAGTGGAAGCGGGCCTGCTGCGCTCTGCACTGTTCATTCTGGGTGCTTTGACGGCCTTCTCCAAACAACGGGATACCAGTCTGGCCACCGATGCTGATACCAGGGCTCTTTTCGACTCTTTTGCCACCACTTTTCTCGGCCATTTCGACCGCGAGATTTCGGCCACCTTCAAGCAGCGTGCGCCGGAAACACCAAACCACGAGAATAAAGGCGAAGCCAACTTAGTGCCGATAAGAAAATAATATGACTATACTCGAATCTTTGATTCAATATTTCACGGAACGTAAGCGAAAGCGCGAAAGAAATGCCCTTGAAGACCTGAAAGCACGATATCATACCTTCCGGATTTACCTGGAAAACAACGGCCACGCACTTGAGCTGATTGTCAGTATAGATGGACAGCTTATTCGGGGCGAAGAAAGACATATCCGGAGATCAATCGAAGAACTGCTGGTGGTCACCGGCGAACTGGTTGACGGGCTGAATCTCTTGTCGGCAGATAGTCACACCGGTCTCTATGCCATACATGGCCGGATGGCCGCCGAAGTGACACAAATAGCAGAACGTCTCGCTGACTCTCCTGCAGGACAGACGTATTGTGTACACCTTGACGATCTCGATCCGGACGCCTATCTGCAGGCAGGCGCGAAAGCCGCCAACCTTGCCCGCCTGCGAAACATGGCCCTGCCTGTCCCCAATGGCTTTGTCTGTACAACCGAGGCCTGCAAGCGATTTCTCAACGTTGGCAAATTGGCCGGCTCAATTCGCCAGCTGCTCCATGACGTCGAGCATAACCATAAAGATATAAGCCTTGCCGCAGCAGAAATAAAAGAGATGATCCTGCACGCGCCTCTGCCCGAAGAACTTAACCGGGCCATGGAAGAAAGCTATCAATGGCTCACCCAGACACAAAGTATGGCCGGCAGAAAAACTGGCCCTCCGGCGGTATCTGTACGCAGCAGCGGCGTGTCGGAAGACGGGACCGATCACTCGTTCGCCGGCCAGTTTACATCCCTGCTCAATGTCATCGGCAGCGAGGCCCTGGTCGCTGCATATCGGGAGGTTATCGCCAGCGGTTTCGGTGCCCGGGCTATCGCCTACCGGCTCAATGTCGGTCTCTCTCCGGTGGATTTTGATCTGGCAGTTCTGTGCCAGGTGATGGTCCACCCGCACTGTGCCGGGGTAATGCTGACCCTTGATCCGTCACAACCGGAAAGCGGCAGAATGCTGATCAGTGCGGTGCCGGGACTGGGAACCATGGCCGTTGACGGCTCAGCTCCGGTCGATCTGTATCACCCATGGCGCACCAGGCAGGCAGGAGAGGCCTCTTCGCCACCAAAAGCTGCACTGACAAATGGTGCGGCCCACGGTGCCATGCATAAGGAACTCGCCGCACAACTCATGGACGGGGCCCAGATAGCCAATAAAACTGTGCGTGAAGTTGCTACGGCCGGCGGAGGAATCCTTCGGGAAGAGATTCCGGCCGAAGAGGCGGACCTGCCTCTCCTCCCCGCTGAAGCCCTGGCCGAGTTAGTGCATTTCGGGGAGACCATCGAGAGCCTGACCGGAATGCCGCAAGATGTTGAATGGGCCTATTGTAAGGATAGCAGTGAGAATAATGACAAAAACGGCGAAGTGATGATCCTGCAGGCCCGTCCGCTGCACCTGTCTGCAAGCAAGGGACGACGGATTCGCCTGCCAGCGTTGACGGCACCTCTGGTGTCCGGGACATGCGCTTCCTCGGGAAAAGCGGTTGGCCGGGTGAGGCGTGTCCATTCGGCTGCGGAGCTGCTGCATTTTGGCATTGCGCGCGCCGGAGCAAGCCACGCCGGACCATCTGTTCTGGTGCTCCCGCAAAGCATCGTCGAAGCGGCCCGTTTTGTCCAGAATTGTGTCGGCGTCATTATCGAGGTCGGCAATCCGACCGACCATCTGTCCTGCATTGCCAGAGAATACGGTATCCCAATGATCACCGGTGCAGACAGTTCGCTGTCAATTCTGCAGGAGGCGCAGTGGATTATGCTGGATGCGGACCAGGGGGTAGTGGTCGAGGCTCCGGAATCGGTTCAAACCGCTGCCGCCATGGCGCACAGTGAGCGGCAACAGCAGGCAAAACAGGATCAGCCAGACAAAGCACAGCAGAATCCCACAGAGCAGAATACGATATCACCACAACGGCAGAAATTAAGGGAAATGGTGGTACCACTCAACCTGACTGATGCCTACGGTCCGACATTTTCGTTACAGGAATGCAAATCGATACATGATATCGTCAGGTATACCCATGAAATGGCGGTGCTGGCCATGTTCAATGCCGGTGATCTGATCATGGAAGAGGCTGGCGGGCTGTTGCGTCCGCTGGAGATCGGCGTGCCTTTTAATTTCCTGGTGATCGATGTCGGTGGCGGCATACGCCAGGATACCAGCAAATCCTTGCGCAAGCGACTGGCTATGCATAAGCCGCTGGGCAAAGACGATATCCTGTCCATCCCATTGAAAGCGTTCTGCGAGGGACTCCTGACGCCTGGTCTCAGCTGGCATTCCAAACCGGACATTGACGCCCTCTCCGACATATTCTCCAAAACCCTGTTAGATGCCCGGACAGCTCGACCGGCGGGCTCCTATAACTACGCTCTGGCCGCCCGCGACTACCTTAACCTCAATGCCAGGGTCGAATTCCACTTTGCCATGCTCGATGCAATCTGCGGCAGAGATTCCCATGCCAACTATATCCGTTTTCGCTTTAAAGGTGGCGGAGCAGGATTCCAGCGCGGACGCCGGCGAGCGATATTTCTTCGCCATGTCCTGGAAAAAAATGCCTTTTACACAACGGTAGCCGATGATCTGATCACCGCTTCACTGGTAGGTGCGTCAAAAGAGGTTGTCTATGAACGGCTGGTTATGCTGGGCAGGCTGATGGGGTTCAGTAGATTTCTCGATGGCGTCATGACCGACAGCAGCACCCCCCTGAAACTGGCCGAGGCATTTCTCGCCGGACGCTATGATTCAAGAAGTGTCCTTAAACCTGAGGATAATTGATGATTTATCAAGCATGATAAAAACGCAGCTCGGATACCTCCACGGAGGTCAGGACATTGACTAGACGGCTCCGGTATCTATACAAAGGTGATCGCGGTCTTGGTCAAGAGGAAGGCGATCCAACAGACGGATAAGTTTGCCATGGCAGCCGTGGATATCCCCTATGGCAAAGATCCTGGGTGGAGACAAGGACATTGTTCTCTCACTTCGTAATGCCGAGATGACTGGTTCGGTGAAATTATTTTCCTTCTGTTCAGCAACTTTGCGCCAATCCTGGTCTGGACCTTACTGCATAGAAATAGTATATTCGTATCATCGTTTTGCACACGGCATTTCCTTCTTTTCTCACCGTTTCATTTATGTCTTCAGCTTACAAGATTACCAATACCTCCTGGTGCATTCAGCATGATCAGATCGGCAAAAAGCAATGAATCAACGGTGCTTACTGAAATCTCATTCGCTGCAAAAAAATATTGGAACTATCCAAAGGAATATTTCGAAATATGGAAAAATGAGTTGACGATCAGTGTTGACTACCTTCTGACCAATGACGTGTTCGTCTTTGAAAAGAACAGTGCAATCATTGGATTTTATTCAATTGTTGAACTTAAGAATGATATTGAGCTATCAGGAATCACCATCGCGAAAGGTTTCTGGCTGGAGCATATGTTCCTTAAACCGGATCACATTGGCCACGGCATAGGCACAATGCTGTTCGATCACCTGCAAGAAAGGTGCATCACGCGAGGTATCGGCGAGTTGAAAATTTTAGCAGATCCAAACGCCAGAGGATTTTATGAAAAAATGGGCTGCACGTATCAGGGGGAATACCCGTCAACAATCAAAGAAAGGACGACACCTTTACTGCATTTAGATGTGAAAATCGAGATCCGATCTGACATATTTTGCAAACCGAATGGAATCACTTCTTAAAGAGCATCTGACATGGCTGTCGACTGGAGGCATGCTAACGCTGTGGTTTCAGTCGTGTTACCTAACACTAATCCCGAAGTGGCCAGCAAATAGGACCTGGAATTATCTTAATTTTCAATTTACTCCATTTTTTGTTACGTTTTTTAATAATGCTCTTTAATTTTGCTAACTGCAGGAATGCTCCTTTTTCGGCATGCTTTTGGCCACAATTTCAAGCTTCAAACTGGACAGGGATAACCAAAATCGGCGTTTTGTTCTTTTCGCCTAAGACCTACCTTTATTTTCCCCGCACATCTAGGGAGTAAGGCTGCGTTGCATAACTTGAAGTTATGGTTAAAATCATATTGTCTACGTTTCAAGAACCAGTTTGTAACTGTAGCGGAAACGAACCGCACACCAGTACAAATTTTACCATAGCCTCCAGTTAATAATCCCACACAATAGGAGATACCATGTACACGCTTTATACTATCCCTGGGTCATGTTCTTCAGGCATCACTGTCCTGCTTGAGAAGCTGCAACTTGAATACACACCAGTTAAACGTGAAGACGTACCGAATTATTCTAACATCGTGCCGACCAACCAAGTACCGGCATTGAAAACACCTGAGGGTCAGATTATTACAGAAGGCGCTGCAATTGTACTCTACCTCCTCGAGAAGCACAATTCGCCTATGTTACCTGCCGATCTATCCCGGAAAGCCGAATTTCTAAGGTGGTTAATGTTTGATTATGCAACGCTGCATCCTGCCTATGGCAGAATGTTTGCGATTCAATACAAAACACAAATGGACGAAAATGAGAAAATCAGCGTGTTAAAACAATTAGCAGTCTATACATCCAGTCTATGGACAATTATAGATAAAGAATTGGAGAAGAAGAAGTTCATCACCGGGGATCAACCGACTATTGTGGACTATCTGGCAACAATCTACTCGAGTTGGGGGAAGAATTTCCAGGACATCAACATTACACTTGGAAAGAACGTGGAAAGACTTATTGACCAGGTGTCAGCCCTTCCCGAGTTTCAAGCTGGTTATAAAAAAGAAAATATTCAATTTTCAAAGGTTGTATAAGAATCTATTTAGGTAGTAAAAACCCTATCTGGCCATTAATCGGCTGCCGAGACGTATGTCACGTAATCTGTTCTTGATCTGTTCCCCATCAGCAGGTAGGCGGAAAAGGCCTCGAGGCAGATTCTAGTGTGTCGTTTGTTTAAATGCACCCTACTTTTAGATATAGCCAATTCTGGGCTCACATTATATGCAAATAAACCGCAATCGCCTAGGCCAGGGATGTTTGTCCTGGTCATTGCTTCTGGGGGTCCAGATCATATCGCGAAAGCGCAAAGATTCTCTGGAAAAACCAAGGATCTAAAACCGCTTTTTCTTGTCAGGGTAGACCTGAGTTTTTAGAGGTCAAAAACACATTTTTTTGTTGATAGGCTTTTGGAACATCTTCTACATTACATTTAGTATAAAGCATTAGCTGGTGAACGCTACTTAATAGCTTGAGTATGGATTTGTCAGCCTTAATCGTGCGACTCACCTTGATTTCTAAGTTAGTGACCTCTTCACGGAATCCATTGGGTATTTCGCGGAGCAATATTTCTCATCGGTTTACTCTCCCACAGCATGATTGCATAATATTAGCCATCCATTTTACCAACCCGTTCAAAAGCATAGCGGTCCCCAAAAAGCTAACGCGTATATTCAGGATATAGAATAAATTTGCTTGTGGATTATATTATCCAAAAGACGAGGCTAAAATAAAGTACTGATATGCCAAGATAATTATAGACTGAAAGTCGCCTGACGCCCTACGTCCGCTTCTTTATGTCAATTGGAGGGCATTGATCCTAGACTTTTGTACCGGGTAAGCACTCAAAACTCATTGCATGTATACCCCAAGATGTAGCCAGATGATAAAGTCTATCCGAAAACCGAAGGTAGTAGAGAGCCCCATGGAGAGAGATCGATCCCCTGCGACAGGTGATGCAAAAAAGATAACGCAATCATTTCTTGGTATTCTGGACGTTATTCTGACCTCTATCCACGAATCCGTCGTGATACTCGATGCCGACTCGAAGGTGGTGCGGGCCAATCATGCTTTCTATCGGACCTTCCATACCAGTGCCGATGAGGTCGAAGGGGTAACGATATGTGATCTTGGTAACCGGCAATGGGACATCCCCAGGCTGAGAGAGTTACTGGAAAACACCCTCCCTGAAAATTCAAAATTTGACGAATTCGAGCTGGAGCATAAATTTGAGGATCTGGGACATAAGGTACTTCATTTGAACGCGAGATGGATCTTCAGAGACGCGAATCAGCCGAAGTTTATCTTTTTGGCGATTGCCGATGTAACAGAGCTTGAATATAACCGAAGAGGTCTTGAGCAGCTGGTCGAAAAGCGTTTGATAGATCTCAGCGAGGCAAGGGAAGAGGCGGAAGAAAGAAGACAGATAGCAGAAACGTCCCTGCTCGAAATTAAAAAGCTGAAGGACCAGCTGGAAGCGGAAAGAGCCTATTTGCAGGATGAAATAAAGCTGGAATACAACGATGAGAATATTCTAGGAAAAAGCGATGGGCTCAATGATGTTCACTATAAGATTGAACAAATTTCACGCAGCAACACCACTGTCCTGATTCTTGGCGAAACAGGAACCGGCAAAGAGCTGGTCGCCCGAGCCCTGCACAGCTCCAGCCTGCGAAAAAATCGGGCCCTGATAAAAGTGAATTATTCGACCACGAAAAAGGGGCCTTCACCGGGTCCCAGGCCAAACACCTGGGGAGATGTGAGGTTGCCGACGGAGGCACCCTGTTTCTCGATGAAATCGGAGAATTACCACTGGAGTTGCAGGCAAAACTGTTGCGGGTTATCCAGGACGGCGAGTTTGAAAGACTCGGCAGTTCCCATACCATTAAGGTCGACACGCGGATCCTGGCCGCCACCAACCGAAACCTGGAAAAAGAAGTCCGCGAGGGCAGGTTCCGTGAAGACCTATGGTACCGTTTGAATGTCTTTCCGATTACCGTGCCGCCACTCCGGGACCGTTCGGATGACATCCCGCTTCTGGTTAATTTTTATGTCAAGAAAATTGCCAAACGGATCGGCAAGGCCATTGGTATCATCCCAACCGGCGTCATGAACGCCTTACAGGATTACCACTGGCCTGGCAACATACGTGAGCTTGAAAATGTCCTCAAATGGGCGGTGATCAACTCGTCGGGCCCGAAACTGCGGCTGATAGATGAACTGAAGAAGCCGGTCAAGAATACCGGATCCAATCAGAGATCCCTGCAGACCGTGGAGAAAGAGTACATTCTCCGGGTACTGGAACAGACGAAGTGGAAAATAAGCGGCAAAGACAGTGCGGCTGAAATCCTTGGTCTTGATAGGAGCACCTTGCGCGCTCGCATGCGCAAGCTCAATATCGGCAAATAACAGCCTCTCATCTCATGCTCTCCCAGTGGAAGCCGCCGACCAAGCTGCGAAGTTCGACACATCCCACCTTGAGCCCAGTGGGAAGATGATTCAAAATGTTTTTAGAATTATCTTAAACGCTTGCCCTATTGCAGGATCTCTTTGCAATTAATATTTTGCCTTATAACTGTAGTTCCGTTACTCTGATGGTTTCCTTGCTGAAGTCGACCATCGAAATAGAGGCCAACCTTTCCGATCCTGACCTCTATTCCGTCGAACTCAGCGTTCCATTTGTCGATAAGAGATGAACATTTCTCTTTTCTAAATCATCTGCGGTTCCAATCATCTTGTGAAATGGTTCGTCACAAGTCGCGGCGTTTCATACGTGACCGCTGATGGATCTAAAAACCTGATCAGAGTCTGCCCATTAGGAGCAGGGCTACAACGATAAGGACTATCAGGCCGACTCCGCCACTGGGTCCATACCCCCATGACCGGCTGTGCGGCCAGACCGGGATCATTCCCAAGAGCGCCAGTATCAGAATTATGACTAATATTGTACCTAACATAATTTATTCTCCCCTTAACAGTAATGGCCAATCCCAAACTAATCGGTTTTGGATCTGGTTTACTTGATGGTCATGTTATTGACCACCTTCCTTACTCCATGCACATCGCTCACGAGTTTGGTGGCTAGGTCCTTTTCAGCTGCATTTTTTGCTGTACCTCCCAGATTGACAACACCGTCTTTTGTCTCGACGGTGGTTTTCAGGGCGCTCGTTGAGCGATGGTACAGCAAAGTCGACTTGACCAGAGCGGTAATGGACGCATCGTCAATCATCTCGCCCATGGCATCCATCTTTTCTCCCATTTTTGTTTTGCCCGACTTCATTTTCGCGGAGGGTGTTTTCATCTCATTTTTTACAATTTTGACTCCTTCAACATCCTTGACATATTCGGTTGTCAGGTCTTTTTGCGCCTGACTGGAGGCATTCCCGCTCAAGGTGACGGTCCCATTTTTTGCTAATACCTCAGTTTCGGTGGCCTTCACGTTCCGATGGAATAAAAGTGCGGCTTTGACTTTGGTAATAAGCCACGCATCCGAGGTTTCACTGAGGGCCTCACCTTTTTCTTTCAGTTGGTTATCTACGGTTTTCACTCCCGGCAGACTCTCCACACAATCCTGGGCCAATGTCTTGTGCGATCCATCGGAAACAGTCCCGATCAAGGTAACAACACCATCCTTGGATTTGACTGTAACGTCATCGCCCTTGAGGTAGGTTCTGAACACATACGACTGCGTTGCGGATGCTACGATGTCGTCATCAGTCACAGATGCAAAGACAGGAGCACCAACAAACAGCAAGGAAACCAGAATTGCAGCCACTGCTAAACGATAGGTTGACATGGTATTTTTTCCTTTATTTGTTGGAATGTTTGTGTGAATCACCAGGAAATCATTTTCCTGGTGATTCATTTTTTCAAATTGACAGCATGAGGGTTTCATTCGTAAACATAGACGGAATTACATGTAAAAATCCCTCGCACTCCTTTCTAACAGACCCGTTCAATATGGCGGTAACGACTGCCGAAGAGAACCCCCAGCTGTTATTCTCTCTATTGTATACAGCAATCATTGCCTCAGGTGTTTTACATCCCAAATCACGAGATCTATCCTTCTGGTTTCAAAACACGATAAGAATCCTGGAAAAATGGATCAGACCGGCCACCATAAACAGCCGGAGGACAAAGGTTATATATGACCTTTACCGGATTTTCCTGGTATTGCCGGTGACAAGATAAGAAGAATAGTCTAAAAACGAGAGTCAGGGTTTTCTTAAGGCCTGCATCATGATTCCATACAAGATATTCTCTGACCCCGATACACCAGGTGCTCTCAGATTTTTCCGGACAGGTGATTCTTTCATCTGCTGCTTTTCTTTGTAATAAAGCTACTTGCCTGCAACTTTCTTGATCTCGCCGATTTTTTCCTGAACTTTCCCTTCTAAATTTTCAACTTTTCCTTCAGATTCCAGGTCACGGTCATCGACTACTTTCCCGACGGTCTCCTTGACCTTACCTTTCACTTGGTGCATCTTGCCTTCCACGTTGTCTTTTGTGCTCGATTTCATGGTGTTTCTCCTGGTGAATTTTGATTGAAGTAACTGTTGCAGGGGGCCTCTGCAGCTTATTTTTCGGGTCCCGGCACAGTCGACTACAAGCCGACTGTCTTAGTTGGTCATGGGTGCGATTCTCTCAATGGTCATGCTATTGAACACCATCTTGACACCGGGAACGTCAATCACACGCTTGGAGACCAGGTTTTTTTCATCCCAACTCCCGGCTTTTCCCTCCAGCATGACCACACCATCCTTGGTCTCGACAGTGATGCCCAGGGTCCTGGTCGAACGATGATACGACAGGGCGGTCTTGACCAGGGCCGTGACAGACGCATCATCAATCGATTCGCCTGTGGTGTCGGCCTCTCTCCGTACTTTTTCTCCGGTCTTCAAAGAGGCCGGTGCCACCGTCATTTTATTTGTTACCCTGTTCACCCCTTCCACATCCCTGGCATACTCAGCCGTCAGATCCTTTTGGGCAATGCTGCCAGCCTTGCCGCGCAAGGTGATGGTGCCGTTTTTTGCGATAATCTCAGTTTCGGCAGCATTCACATTCTGATGGAATAAAAGTGTCGATTTTACTTTGGCAGCGAGCCACGCATCTTTATTCAGAGCGGAGACTTCATTATGTTCTTCCAGTTTACTGTACACACCGGTAACCCCGGGCAATCTCGCAAGAGTTTCCCTGGCCAGTAATTTGTGAGATTCATCAGAAACCGTCCCGATCAGGATGGCAACGCCGTCTTTATACTGTATTGTGATATCATCGCCCTTGAGATAGGTCCTGAAAACATACGACTTTCTAGCACATGATTCAGTATCGATTCTGGCTGCGAAGAAAGGGGTGGTAAGTGAAAACAATGAAGCCATGGTTTCCAGCAGTTCCTTATGATATGGTGTTTTTCTCACGGGCTTTTCTCCTTTTGTTGAGTGGGACCTGCGCCGTTTCCGGAATACGTTTTTCGGGTAATCCAACCTCTAAACCTTTCTCCCTTCTTTCTCATAGATCATGGCGAGGATGGCGGACCGCAGGAGCAAAACCAGTGTAAGAGTGCCATTCGTCACTCTCTCTTAACGCAATCTTTATGCCATGTTTACAACGCTCAGCGTCACGTCATCCATCGCTTTGATATTTTAGGAATAAGTAACCTGAAAAGAGATCTGCAGGGAGGCTGTTAAGAGCTGAATGTAAAGGGTTGTATTTAACCTATTGGTCATATATAACCCTTTTGGGTCTTTCTGGAGCTATGGATGGCACATGCTGACGACATGTTACACCAAGCTGTATGAGCAAGAGCTTGCAGGGACATAAGCGCGATGTTTCCCGCGTGGGTCACTGCTCGCAGCCTGTCAATTCCTTCCCAACGACGTACAGGGCGGTCAATTTCTGTCAGTGAGATAAGCAAGGTACATACAGAACTCACTGAATCTGTCGAAAAATGGAGGAAGAGAAGTCTGTCTTACATAATTCTTCTTTTGAAGACATGACACACCTCTGTGTTTTCCTCAGATTCCATCTAATAAGCCTGCTCCCAGGCCGCCGCATTTGTTGCAAATACCATGTCCACGAGAACCTCCTTGTGGTTTTGCACAAGACATTGAGAATGCAGGGTGGAGAAGATTTGGCTGACTTAAATCCCTGCCGCAGCTCGGACACCTTGCACTTTTTCCTGCAGAAGCACCCTGGTAAAGGCCTGTAGTCGTCGTGTTTGAACCGAACTCCCTGGATGTTTCATAGTTCGCATAATCGTCTCCCATAACTGCCTCCTCCTACAAATAATCTTCTGGTTGTTGTCTCTCGGTGTTTTCCTGCAAAGTTTAAAAACGGCTGTCTTTCATTTTGAGAAAACCTCATTCACATTTTCTCGAACTTTTGTCTTCGCCGACACAAGCAAGTTCTTGTTTGTTTTTCGAGGAAGGCAATGGTGTTAAAATAATCCCAAGGCCTTCGGTTCGGCAATTGTCGGTAAGCTCTAGGCAGAGATCGTCCATTTGGTCCGTCATGAAACTCGCCCGGCTATTAGCGCATATGAAAATTGCTACCGCCTATCAGTCCGAGCAGGCCGATAACAATCAAATATATGGCAACGATGTAGTTCAGCAGACGAGGTGCGACCAGAATAAGAATGCCGGCGATCAATGAGACCAGCGGCGTGAGGCTTATATGCAAATTACTAATGTTCATGTTTTCCTCCCTGGAGATGATTTAAGAGTGGGGGTGAATGCACATCGTTCTCCTTGGGGGCCAGGTCATTCAGCACGGGCTGAATATCAGGAACCAAGTGGTCATATCCCGTCATATTTGGAGACGATATGACCAATGGTCCGCCCCACATCAGTCTTGATCAGATTGATGCTCCGGGTAAGGTCAGGGGTGAAACGGAAGATGCGCATTAGGTAGTCGGCAGAAAACGTTCCGATGCCGCCTACCGTATTGTTCCTCTCTTGTAAAGCAATCTTTATGCCAGGATTTGGGGTGCCTTGTTGGATTAGCTATCCTGTTGATTATTCATCAAAAAAAAATGAATATAACGGAAGAAACAATTGTCGTCTGGGCAATAGGTCAGGTCATATTTGCCCATGTGGTCATATATAACCTTTTTGGTCTTGCCTGCCGAATCTTGAATCTGTAACTGCAAGATACTGCCGTGGTTGTAAGGCCGTCTTCCTTATGACGGGATGTTAATTCAAGACTATGGGCTGTTTTGCGCCAGTGTTTTAAGCCTTGCTGCAGGTTCCTTTCGGCAATCAGCGCGTAAGCTGGATGGCGCCATATATTCCATCAATCATCATCTGCGTCCCAATTACCGCAAGGATTAAACCCATCATACGAGTAATTGCGCCTAATGCGCTGGCACCGATGAAGGCCACAAACTTCTCACCGAAGACAAAACACACGTATGTTATTGCACAGAGAATGGCGAACACCGCAATAGTCACTGCCATATTGACAAAACCGCCCGCGGAGAAATTCATTGCAGTTGTAATCATGCCAGGACCTGCGAGAATCGGTATAGCCAGTGGAGATACTGACACACTGAGTGCCGCCGACTTTGACTCCTGCTTGTCCTTTTCGCTTGGGTGATTAACCCTTGAAAAATCACCTTGCAACATGTGAAAACCTATAAGAAAAACCAGCAGACCTCCGGTAATGCGAAAGGCAGGTAGGGTAATGCCAAACAGTTCGAAAATCACCTTTCCGGCAAAGGAAAAAACAACAACGATCAGGAATGCCAATATCAGCGATTTTGATGCTATGGCACTCTTCGTCTGTTTATCCTCTTCATGCGTAAGACTCATAAAAATAGGGATGTTAGCGATGGGATTCATTATCGCAAAGAACCCCATAAATACCGTCAGTGCGTGCAGGAGTATCTCTTCCATTTTTAGCTTTAACCCTCTCTCAGATATTGCCTATGGTAGTCAAGGGAGGAGTACCGATTACGGGACAGCCTCTCGCAAACCCCTGCGTTCGGTTTTCCAGCAAAAGGCTCCGCATTATTGCTGATTCTTAGAGTTGCAAACTTAATGCCTATTTCATTGTATCGATGAGTTAAACAAGACAAATACAGAAAATCCCTGCTTTCCATTATCGTATAGTCCTCTGAGACCTCCGAGTTTCAGAACCTCTCTTCGCTTGAATGTTCACAAATAGAGGTCAAATATAACCAATGGTTGTATATGACCTTTTAATGCGAGTCTCCGGCAACTGCTTTATCAGCGCTTCGCGTATTTTCTCTCATAATAAATCAGGAAGATATGTAATAAAAATAAAAAATTGCATCTCTGGTATGAAGTTTGAAAGCTTACAGATTAGAGAAGCAAAATGCAGCTGCATAATTCATTCGATTGGAGGCCGTGATGTTGAAAAACTTGAAGCCAAAACAAGTATTTCATTATTTTGAAGAACTGACTGCAATTCCAAGATGTTCCGGTAACGAAAAGCAGGTGAGCGATTATCTGGTTAATTTTGCGAAAGAAAGAAAGTTAAAAGTGTTTCAGGATAAAGCTCTGAACGTCATTATCAAAAAAACCGGAACCGCAGGATATGAAAAATCACCCGCGGTGATTATTCAGGGACATATGGACATGGTCTGTGGAAAATCCCAAAAATCCAGTCACGATTTTACCAAGGATCCGATATCCTTAAAGATCGATGGGGATTTTCTACGGGCGAATGGCACAACGCTCGGCGCGGATAATGGCATCGGAGCGGCCTATGGCCTGGCAATTTTAGATTCGAAGGACATTCCCCATCCACCTATCGAGTTGCTCATCACAACCGACGAAGAGACCGGTATGCATGGAGCGGCTTCACTTAAAACGACTCATCTCACTGGTAAAACGCTTCTGAATATCGATGCGGAGGAGGAGGGCGTATTCTTTGTGAGCTGCGCGGGTGGACTGATTCTCATAAATGAGTTCAACCCCCGCTGGAAGAAGACTTCGGGCAGTGGCCTTCTCATAAAGATTTCCGGTTTGCAAGGCGGGCATTCAGGCCTGGAGATTGTCAAGCAAAGAGCAAATGCCATCAAGCTTCTGGGAAGAATACTGGACTATATCAGAAAAGCTGGTGAATTCCATATCTCAGCGATCTCGGGAGGTTCGGATCACAATGCCATCGCCAAAGAAGCGCAAGTGACCGTTGCCGCCAGTGGTTCCGTACTCAAAAAGATTAAGGCGATTGCAATAGGATTCTCCAGGGAGTTGAAAAAGGAATTCGCATCTACTGATCCGGATCTGCAGGTGGCAGTCACTGCTGTCGATAAAGTTGCCACATGCATTGGCAGGGGTTCTACGGAGAGGCTTATAGACTTTCTCTTGATTGCTCCCAATGGCGTTCAGTCGATGAGTCCCGATCTGGAAAATCTCGTTGAAAGCAGCCTGAATTTTGGCGTACTCGAGCAATTGGAAAAATCTATCAAGATCACTATTTCTGTCCGGAGTTCTGTTACTTCCATCAGGGAAGAGATCACCCGTGGACTTGAAGCCCTGGCGAAGATGGTCAAAGCCAAAACCTCCCGGACAAGTGAGTATCCCGCCTGGCATTATCAGGCAGAGTCTAAGATAAGAGATTTATGCGTTGGTGTTTACAAAGACGTCTCCGGCAGCGATGCATCTGTACAGGCCATTCACGCAGGACTTGAATGCGGTCTGCTTAAGGAAAAACTGCCGAAGACGGATATGATAAGCTTCGGGCCGAACCTTTACAATGTCCACACGCCGGATGAGCATCTCAGTATGCGCTCGGTAGCCAATATGTGGGCATTCCTGAAGGCGATCCTCATAAAATTAAAATAGGGAAACACGGAGGAGAATCATGGCTAAAACGAAGCCTGAAGTCAAAAAACACGAACTGTCTCAGGAAGCCTACGGCGGAAAGCCCGGCAGCGAATATGTGCCCTATATTCCGACGACGGAAGCTATGCCTGAACTAACCGGATATTCAATCATTATCGGCGTCCTCTTCGCCCTCATATTCGCCGCGGCAAATACGTACCTCGGGCTCAAGGTTGGTCTTACTATTTCCGCAGGCATACCCGGCGCAATTCTCGCGACAGGCCTTCTGAAAAGCCCTTTCAGAAGGAACAATATCTTGGAAGCGAACATGGTTGCGTCTCTTTCTGCCATGGGCGAGTCCATTGCCGGAGGCATCATCTTTGTTCTTCCGGCACTGATACTCCTTGGTTTTGGCCTGAGCATCATGACGGTTGTCATCGTGACAATCATCGGCGGCCTGATGGGCGTATTCTTTATCACCCCGGTAAGAAGATATCTTATTGTCGAGGAGCATGGCCATCTCATCTATCCCGAGTCGATGGCGGCGGCCGAGGTGCTTGTTACCGGAAGCGAAGGAGGCAGTGGATTCAGGACCGTCCTGCTCGGCATGGGTGTTGGCGCCGTTTACAAGATATTCTCCGGCGGCTTCAAATTCTTCGGCGAAAATGCTTCGTATACCATACAGTCCTATCAGGGAACCATGATAGGTGTAAATACCGTTGCTTCACTCATGGGTGTCGGTTTCATCGTCGGCACAAAAACCTCCATCCTGATGTTTGGCGGTTCCGTTATTGCCTGGCTTGGTCTTATTCCCTTAATTAAATTTTTCGGCGCCGGGATGAC
>JBBRDD010000083.1:0-19056 GCA_038204235.1 Desulfobulbales bacterium | reverse complement strand
CAGTCCTCCGTCAACTTCAACATCTACTCTTAGGTGACCCTCGATCCGGGTAATCGGATCAATGGTAATTCGCTGAGCCATGTGTACAACCTCCATATAAGATAGGACAACCTGCCGCCGTAAAGTTATCTGCAGTCAGGCGTCGGTAAAAATATTTTCGCCAATGAACTGCTTTCTTATGCGTCGCCGCTCTTCTTGCCTTTGATGATTCGTTTACCAATGCCTACTGCGGCATGGATGCCGACTGCGGCGGCAGTAACGCCTAAGACGGTTTTACCTACCTTGTCGGCACTTGCAACGATTCCGGCGTAGGGGATTTTTACCATCGGCAGTCTCTCGTTGAATGGGGTCATGGTATCCCAGAAATGTGGTTCGGTACAGCCAAAACAACCATTGCCGACGCTGACCGGCCAGACGCCGACGTCATTGAAACGGGCGGTAGGACAGTTGGAAAAAGTTTCCGGGCCTTTGCAGCCGACTTTGTAAAGGCAGTAGCCGAGCTTATGGAACTCATCGCCGTATTGTTCAACAAAACGACCCTCGTCAAAGTGGGCCCGGCGTTCACACTGGTCGTGAATCCTGCGTCCATAGGCGAAGAGTGGCCGGTTCAGGTTGTCGAGAGCCGGCAGTCTTTTGAAAGTCAAATAATGCAGAATGGTACCGAGGAAAGAAACCGGGTTTGGCGGACATCCTGGAATATTGACAATGGGTACGCCGCTTACCAGATCCTGTACTCCAACGGAGCCAGTAGGGTTTGGGGCTGCCGCCTGCACGCCGCCAAATGCTGCGCAGGTGCCGATAGCAATGATTGCCGATGCCTTTGGTGCAACTTCGGCCAGGATATCCATGGCGGTTTTCCCGGCAATCTTGCAGTAGATGCCGCCGTCCTTGGTGGGGATACCACCTTCAACGACCAGGATAAACGGATGGTTGTCAACAGTATCATGCAGACTTTTTTCCGCCTGATGCCCTGCGGCAGCCATGATGGTTTCATGGTAATCGAGGGAGATAATATCGAGTATCAACCGGGCAAGATCTGGATGAGAGGAGCGCAATAAACTCTCTGTGCAGCCTGTGCATTCCTGGAAGTGGAGCCATATAACCCGTGGGCGCTCAGCGGTTGCTGCCGCTTCGACAAGTTTGGGGATCATAGTCTCGGACAATCCCAGGGCGGCTGCCGCCATTGTGCACCCTTTGAGGAATCCGCGTCGATCAAGTTGCGGGTCCAGCATCTTGTTTACTGTGTCTGCCATGTCAACCTCCTATTGCTGTGTGACAACAAATGTGCGCAAGCGCGCGATTGTTCGGCGGTACGTATAGCCGATAAAGAAAGTCTATAAAAATACGGTGTAAAACGTCAAGCCGGTGGGCCTGATTATTTTCTGGTGATTCTATAATTTTTGATTTACGACAAAAAACATCATTGAATAGTCGCAATACGCAGAGTGACTCGACGGCCGACACGCCACAAGACCAGCTGGTTGTGCTATGCACAGTGTTGTGTGGGGCCTGATTGAGGTCTAGGTGAAACAGAGAGCTGATATTTGGAGGTGAGACGGGTGCACTGCATTGCTTTGCTGGGAGCGAAGCATAGGGGGGCGAGACAATATTTTGAGAAGTTCTTTTTGTCATTGTGCAAAGAGTGCGCCATGATTTTGAGTGTTGGCACTGGATCTATTGTGCAAGCCGTATCTCTATAAGAGAAAGTGGTTATGAATAACACCACACTGTGATGAAATCAAGACCATTTTACAAGTATGTTGATTATCTTTCCGGTAATAAGGAAAAAAGATATTCGCTTATTGGGCGAATGTATGCTTTGCCTGTTGTTCGTGTTGTGCAATTCAGGAATACGCCTATCCTGAACAATTTTTACTTATTGTTCCCTGCCGCAGAGATGCATTGGTGAATCTGAGTGAAAAAAGAAGGGGGATATGGGGACGCTATAGAAAGCGGCGGATGAAAAGCGAATGGTTTTCGAGAAGAAATGCTGTTGGGAAGGCAAGGCTACTTTTTAAAACCGAAAATGCCGCCCTTGCCATGTGCGGCAAACGCCGGCTTGCCTTTTGGGGGTGAAGATTTTCGGTCCGGTCTCTTTGGCTCTTCTTTATCCTGTTGGATCGGTGGTTCTCCCAGGAACAGGTGGTCTATAGATTCGCCTGTAGTTGCAGCTATATAGCAGTTGTAGAAGAGATATGATTTCTTGAAATAGCTTTTCTTCTTTAGCCATTTTGGCCAGCTGTTCTGCTGCTTATTGTGGATAAGCTGCGAAAGATTGATTAACAGACTGACCATTTCCTGACGCAGGGAGCGTCGCAGGTTGAGGTCGATACCTATAGTCCGGTCGATTTCCTCCCGGATCTGTTTGCCCATTTGGTAAAGAGGAGCGCCTTTGCGAAACTGGCTGATCAATTGAAAACGGGCTTCAGCCCAGGGAATAAGAAAAAGGGCGATCAGAAAAAAATCAGGCTGACGATAAATTTTCAACTCCAGCGACAGGATGTTTATTCGGTCGATGATGCGACAGATTCCCTTAAGGAGTTCCCGGGGGTTCTGAGCGGGGGCAAAGTTAGTGGCGAATATTTTTCGATAGAAGGGGAAGAGAGAGAACAGGAGTCCCGAGTCAATGGCCAGTTCCAACCAGGGTTCGGTTGCGCCGCTGTAGAGATCTTTTAAGAATTCGTCGCGCAATCGGGACGGAGGGCAGAGTGACAGCTTGTGGCTGTTGTTGCACAGTGCATGCCAGGTTTGTTCTTCGATGGTGAAATTGATTCTGGCTGCATGGCGGATCGCCCGTAACATTCGGACGGGATCGCGACTTATCCTTTTGGCCGGTTCGCCTACTATCCGGATAATTCCCTGGTCGAGGTCCAGGCTACCGTCGACATAGTCGATAATGGTACTCGTCTGGATCTCGAAAAAAAGCGAGTTGATGGTCAGGTCTCGACGCTGAGCGTCCTCGCTCAGTGTGCCGAAGGTGTTGTTGGGGGCAAGGACGGTTTCCGGACCGTCAATGTCATGCTCGCTGAGGGATCGGAGGGTACTTATCTCAATGGTCTTCCCGCCCTTGAAAAAGAGCTGTACCAGCCTGAAGCGCCGTCCTATGGTATTGCTGTTGGGGAATAGCCGGCGCAACTGTCCGGGATGGGCATCGGTGCTGATATCAAAATCTTTGGGAGTCTTGCCGAGATATAAATCGCGAACTCCACCGCCGACAAGGTAGCCGGCAAATCCTGCATCATTGAGTTTTTTAAGGACGAAAAGCGCGTCCCTGTCGATCATTTCGGCCCTGATCGGGTGCTTTTCAGAGGGAATAATGCGGCAGGAAGGTAATGGAGGCGTATCCTGCAAAATATCGGTTTCTGTTGGGAGGCTCATCTTTGAAGAGGTCGTTGTCAAATTGACGGACTGAATCCTCTCCCCTCTTTGTACACCGATTCAGCTTGCTCCTTAAATTGTCGGAAAATTTCAGCGACAGAAAGGATTGAATCCATTTTGTAGCTGTTTTCACCGGAGAAGATCAGGCCGTCACGAACATTACCCGATTTAGCCATCATCAACCTTTCGTTGATGCAGTAGTGGTGATCACATTTTTTCAGACATACTTGGGCGCATTTTTTGGTACTGACGTCTTCGCCTGCATTTAAAGCCTGGACAAAGGGATTATTTATAGCACGGCCGGGCATACCTACCGGAGAGGAAGTAAGGACGATGTCTTCTTTCTTGGCGTTGAGATACGCCTGCTTGAATTCATCGGCGATATCGCATTCTTCACTGAGCACGAAGCGCGATGCGATCTGCACGCCGTCGGCACTGTACTTATCCATCATTTCGGCCATTTCAAAGCCGTTGGTTATGCCCCCGGCGGCAATCAGCGGGATGTTTTTAACGACATCGCGGATGGCAGGAAATATTTCGCGGAGCGGTTTGTCAGTACCGAGATGACCTCCAGCCTCTTTTGCTTCGACGATAACCGCAGCCGCGCCAAGTTTCTCGGACAGCTTGGCCAGTGCCGCAGAACTGACGATCATGACGACGGGCGTGTTATGCTCGCGGCCGATTTTAAAGATATCCCGGGAAAAGCCGGCGCCGGTGATTATCATATCGATTCCGGCATCAATCGAGCTCATGACCAGCTGGTAGAAATCCTTCATGGCGTACATGATATTGACAGCGACTATACCGTTTGTCTCCGCCTTGGCTTTTTTGATATCCTCGTAGAGCTCTTCGGGAGGGAGGCCGGACCCGCCGATAACACCGATTCCGCCGCAATTGGCAACCGGAACGGCTAGCGCTGAGGTCGATACCCGAATGGACATTCCACCCTGAATTAATGGAAATGAGGCTTTAAAATTGGCAATATTAAGAGAAGGTAACTTCATGCAGAAAGGATTCCTTTTAGTATCTGAAAAATTATTTTTAGTATTTCTCACATAAAAATAATTTTTTGCGACGCACCAGTCCAGTTTTATCGGGGATTTTAAAACAACATATATGAGAAATGAGATAATGCACTTCTTGCCTGATTTTGTCAAGAGTAGTATCAGTCAATTGCAACACGAGTTTTTGTCCAAGGTGCCCTGAAATTCACCTTTTACACCTGCACTATGTGGTGGGCTTGCAGTGAATCGCCGGGCGGTAAACTTGACAAAATCACAAAATTGCAGTTAATTTCTAGGTTTTTGATTTTAATGGGATAACTCTTTCCTGTAAAATTCCCAGTTTTTTAGTGACTTAGAAATAATTATCTTGTGCTTTTTACAAGATAATTATTTCGTGAAGGAACTTATCCCGCAAAGCTTTTGGGCGGGATTAGTGGCCAATTGTCAGTTTTCTTGTGCTTTTCACAAGATAATTATTTCGTGAAGGAACGTACACCCGTCAAGCGAGTACTAAAAAGAATCCCGCAAAGCTTTTGGACGGGGTTAGTATTTCTTATAACCATATGGAGATAGCTTTGAAAATCAAGGCCCTGAAAGGCTTTAAAGATATTGTGCCGGGAGAGGTGTTGCTCTGGCAGTACCTTGAAAGAGTGGCCAGAGACGTCTTTGATCGATTTCATTTCCGAGAGATCCGTCTGCCCATTTTAGAAGAGACCGAGCTGTTTGCCAGATCCATCGGAGAAGCAACGGATATCGTCGAAAAGGAGATGTATACCTTTGTTGACAAGCAGGTTACCATGCGGCCCGAGGCTACTGCTTCAATGGTGCGTGCCTATATAGAACACGGACTCTATGTCGAAAAACCGGTCCAGCGACTCTTTACCATCGGACCGATGTTTCGTCACGAGCGTCCCCAGAAGGGAAGACTCAGGCAGTTTCATCAGATGGATATTGAGGTTTTCGGTTCGGAAAATCCTCGGGTAGACGTCGAACTGATTGCCATGGGTGCCATGCTGCTGGACGAGTTGGCTATGCAGGTCAGTCTGGAACTCAATTCTCTTGGTTGTCCGGCATGTCGACCGGGGTATCGGGCTGAACTTATATCCTATATAGATAAGCGACTTGATTCTCTGTGCAGCGACTGCAAACGACGAAGTGCTACTAATCCACTCCGGGTGCTCGACTGCAAAGTACCTTCCTGCCGGGAGCAGATCGTCGATGCCCCCTCAATTCTTGAGCATCTCTGCGACCAGTGCAAAGACCATTTCGACAAGGTCCAGGCAGGTCTCAACCAGCTGGAGGTTCCATATCGGCTGAACAAATTTATGGTCCGTGGACTGGATTATTATTGTCGCACAACCTTCGAATTTATTACCGCCGATCTTGGTTCCCAGGCCGCGGTGGCGGCTGGAGGAAGATACGACGGTCTGGTCGAGCTGCTGGGTGGACCAAAGAACAGCCCCGGTATCGGCTTTGCAATCGGTATGGAGCGACTGGTCCTGCTGCTGCAGCAACAGCAAAAGGCAGTTATTCCGGCTGATGAGGTCGATCTGTACATTGCCGGCATCGGTGAACAGGGTTCCTTGAAAGGTTTTGAGCTTGCCAATGCAATGCGGGCCAGAAAATTCTCTGTTGCCATGGACCATGAAGGCCGAAGCCTGAAAAGCCAGATGAAGCAGGCCAATAAGGCCGGGGCGCGCTTTGTCTTTATTATTGGTGACGCCGAGCTGGAATCGGGTAAAGGAATCCTGCGCAATATGCTGGGAAATGAAGAACAGCAGGAAGTTCTTCTGTCTGCCGCAGCGCTTGCTGATGCTCTCCCAAAGACTTCGGTATCTTCTCTAAGTTAACGAAAAAACAACACCTGACAGTGAAAAATTCAACATATACAATATAAAATAAATTATGGAATCAATGGGGCAGTTGAGCCGGACGCATTCGTGTAATGATCTTGGCAAAAAAAATGTAGGCGAGCAGGTCACCCTGATGGGCTGGGTCCTGCGCAGGCGTGACCACGGCGGGGTTATTTTTATAGATCTGCGTGATCGCGGCGGGATAACCCAGGTGGTTTTTAACCCCGAGATCAACCCCGAAGTGCACGACAAGGCGCATCAGGTTCGCAGTGAGTGGGTCCTGGCGATACGCGGCCGGGTCGAAGCCAGACCAGGCGATATGGCCAACCCGAAACTTGCCACCGGCGAGATAGAGATTCTGGTAGATGAGCTGCGAATTCTCAATAGCAGCGAGACACCGCCCTTTCCCCTCGATGAAGACACCGAGGTGTCGGATAATCTCAGGCTGCAGTACCGCTATCTGGATCTGCGTCGCCCGGAAATGGCGGCCAACCTGATTATGCGCCATAAAGCGGTGCAAAGTGTCCGCAATTATCTCAACGATAACGGTTTTCTCGATATCGAAACTCCGATGCTCACCCGTTCCACTCCGGAAGGTGCCCGCGATTATCTGGTGCCCAGCCGGGTAAACAGCGGCAAATTCTATGCCCTGCCCCAATCGCCGCAGCTCTTTAAACAGCTGTTGATGATTGCCGGTATGGACCGGTATTACCAGATCGTCAAATGTTTTCGTGACGAGGACCTGCGCGCTGACCGACAACCCGAATTTACCCAGATCGATATGGAGCTCAGTTTTGTCGACGAGGAGCAGATCATGGCGATTAATGAAGGATTGATTGCCACCGTGTTTAAGGATACTCTCGGCCTGACACTTTCTCCGCCTTTTCCGAGACTGACCTTTGATCAGGCGATGAACCGGTTCGGCACCGATCGTCCGGATGTCCGCTTTGGCATGGAACTGATTGATCTGACCGGCATCGCAGCCCAATGCGGCTTTAAAGTGTTCCGGTCCATTGCTGACAAGGGCGGAACGGTTCGGGCGATCAATGCCAAGGGCTGTGCCTATTTTACCCGTAAGGAACTCGACGTCCTGACCGATTATGTCGCCCAGTTTGGCGCCAAGGGGCTCGCCTGGGTGAAGATAAAGGAGGGCGGCGAATGGCAGTCGCCGATCGCCAAGTTCTTTACCGAAGAGGAACGGGCAACAATCGCTGCCGCCACCGACGCGGTGGAAGGGGATCTGCTCTTTTTCGGGGCCGACAGCAAAAAAGTTGTCTTTCAGGTGCTGTCCGAGCTGCGGGTAGAACTTGCCAGACGTCTTGAGCTCTTGAAAAAGGATGAATTCAACTTTGTCTGGGTCACCGATTTTCCTCTTATGGAGTACGACGAAAAGGAAAAACGCTTCCAGTCCCTGCATCATCCCTTCACTGCACCGAAAGAAGAGGATGTTGCAAAGCTGGACACCGACCCGGCGGCAGTCTATAGCCGTGCCTATGATCTGGTGCTGAACGGGACGGAAATCGGCGGCGGTTCCATGCGTATTCACCAGAAGAGCATGCAGTCAAAAGTCCTGAGTGTCCTCGGTATTGGAGAGGAAGAAGCCAATGAGAAGTTCGGTTTTTTGCTGCGCGCCCTGGAACTCGGTGCCCCACCGCATGGCGGCCTGGCTTTCGGGCTTGACCGGCTGTTGATGATCATGACCGGCAGTGATTCAATCCGCAACGTCATTGCCTTTCCGAAAACCCAGAAGGCGACCTGTCCGCTTACCGATGCTCCTGCCTCGGTTGCCAGAAAGCAGTTGACCGAGCTGCATATCAGACCCGACTGGAAAGAGTAATTATAACTGTCCAGCAGCACGCCATCTGACAGTAAGCAGGGCGCCTAGCATACCATAGTATAGCTAAGCGACCTGCTTACTGCCAGTTGACCGACTGTTGAACAGTTCCGGTTGACCCACTGTTGAACATTTGCGGAGAAGACGGTCGTGTTACCCTGTTTCTTCCTTTCCTTTTAGTTGCAATCGTGTGCTCTTTTTCACCCGAAAGGTGGTGAGCAGAATTCCTCCGAAGATAAGGCAGATAGCCTGGACATGGTTAGGCGTCAGCGTCTCGCCGAGAAAGAGTACCGCCAGGATAGTGCTGAAAACCGGCATCAGGTGAATAAAGGGTCCGGCTATATTGGCCCCGAGCATCGTCACCGCCCGATTCCAGAAAATAAAGGCCAGGACAGAAGCAAAGACTGCCACGTAGAGAATGGTGACAATTGATCCAATTGATACGGTCATGGTCTTGCCGGTGGCGATTTCCAGCAGATAGAGCGGCAGCAGGATGACCAACCCAACCATAACTATCCCCACCTGGTAGGCAAGAGGATGCAGTCCTTGCGGATATCTTTTCAAATGAGCTGAATAATAGGCCCAGCAGACAGCTGCGATAAATACCAGCATATCCCCCCTGTTAAACTGCAGTTTCAGAAGAGTCGCTGGTTCCCCGCCGGAGATGATCAGTAAGACGCCGCTGAGCGAGGTGGCCACCCCCAGACACTGCCTGACGCTGAGGCGATCCTTGTACATTACCCAGGATAGCACCACAATGATAACCGGAATGCAGGAGTTGACCAGTACCGCGTTAATGGCGGTAGTGGTCTGCATGGCCATATAAATCAAACTGTTGAATCCGGCCACCCCGACGATACCCTGGATGATGATGTATCTTTTATGCTGTAAGGCAAGTTGCCGCTGGGCCAGGAGGTGCCGGAGGCCGAAGCAGCAGAGGATCAGCAGTGCCACCATCCAGCGCCAGAACGAGAGGGTGAAAGGCGGAATCTCCGCATGCATGCCCCGGCTGAGAACAAAATTACCGGACCAGAAAAGGGTGGTGAGGATTAAGAGAATATATGGCATTGCAGCTCAATGGCGTCGTAAAAACTACCCAAAGGGTATAGAAATCTTCACCTGTGTCGTGGTACCCCAAGGGCACTTCCGATGGGCGCATATGAATCTTTTAACTGAGCCATCCTCACTTTTAAGATTGGAATGACTGAAAAAGGGAAAAGATGTCATCCTGATACGTCGTTGTCTTTTTCCTGGTTGTCCGGTGCATCATGTCGTTTGTTCAAAACGACATGGACATTGGGAAGATAGTTCTTGAAGACATCGCCGTAGATTTCCCAGACGGTAATAAAAAGAGCGGCCACAAGCGGACCGATAATGATGCCCAGTAAACCGAACATGGACAGACCGCCGAGGGTACCAAAAAGAACGAAGAGATCGTGCATTTCCGTATCCTTGCCAACCAGCCGCGGCCGGACGATATTGTCGAGATTGCCGGCCACTACCCCGCACAGGATTACCAGAATGAACACTCCGGTAAAATTGCCGGACAGCGCGAGAATGATAAGTGCTGGAAACCAGATGATCGCCGTCCCAAAAGCAGGAATGATCGACATCACCGCCATCAGCGATCCCCAGAAAACCGGTCCTTCAATGCCGGTGATGGCAAAGGCTATGCCGCAGATCGTTCCCTGCATGATGCCGATGATCACCGTTCCTTTGATAGTCGCTCTGGTCACCGAGGTGAACCGGTGGAGCAGGCGCTGTTCGTTGAAATCGTCTAAAGGAAGAAAATACAGTATCTTACGCAGTAACACATCCCCCATCGTGAGGAAATAAAACATCACGTAGAGCATGATGATAGATGAGAACACTGCGTCAATCGTTCCCTTGGTTACCGAAGAGAGGGAATTGATCAAAAAAGTGGAGACGGTGCCGACCACCTCTCCGGCTTTCTGGACGATGATATCACGGTAGGGGAGGATTTCCTGGTAATAGGGAATCTTTTCGAGATAGACGCTGAAAGTGGTAGGTTGATTGATGAAGCTTTGTACCCATGGCGTAACCGACTGGCCGATGCTGATGGCCTGGGTCACTATCAGGGTAATAAGGATAGTGAGCGGTGTCAGGACCAGCAGCACAATAGCCAACACGGTAAGGATGGAGGCCAGCGTTTCCCTGCCGCCCAGTTTTTCTGTGAGCAGATTGTGGGCCGGCGCGACCATCGCTGTAAAAAGGCCGGCCATGAAAATCGCCATCAGGAACTGATGGATCATACTCAAAAAGACGGCGGAAATCAGGATAACCAGACCAAGCAGGGTGACTTTGTTGACCAGTTGTTGTTTCATTTTTTAATGGAAGGTCTGAGTATTTTACTACGCTGCTTCGGTAATTGCTGCATCACTTTCTGTAGAAGAAGGTTCGGCGAGAATGATCAGGTGCACTTCGCGGGGGCCGTGCGCCCCGTGCACCATATGCGCCTCGATGTCAGCTGTCTTCGAGGGTCCGGAGATAAACACCAGGCTGTCCAGGTGCGCTTGGTCCTGCAGCAGGGTATAGGCTTCCTGCAGATCGGCGACGATATTCTCTCTTCGCAGAATGGCAATATGGATCGAGGGGAGAAGAGATGTCGAGCGCGGCCGCCCGGGTTCGGTCAGCTGGATCAAGGTGGCCGAATCGGCAACGCCGATGGTTGGTGCTGTTATGCCGATGAAGGAGGCGATAGTTTTTTCTTGAGTCTGTCGGTCCGAGCTGAAGGTGGTGTGCACGGTGACCGCCTCCCGGTTGAAGCGCTTCCACAGCTGGAGGGCGGCGATATCCGGATGATCGTGGCCAATAACATGTTTGGTATGATTGAACTCGGGTTCTTTGCTGCGGATCAACTCGACGATAACGTTGGCCGCTGCATCAGAAGAGGCGACGATGTGGCTGCAGATATTTAAACTGTTGCCGTTCTCCAGGAAAATTTCTACCAGATCGTCCCGTTCTGCGACACTTCTTCGCTTGATTTTCTGCCGGATTTCGGTGGTAACCGGGGTGGAAAACAGCTTGGGAAACATGCTTTTTAAGCGTTCACTGTGCGGTGCTTCGCCAAGGGCAGTGCGGATGTTGCTCAGAAAAAAAGCCTGATTGTGGTCCATCATTTATTCTCCTCGGTTTCTGGAGGCGCAGCAGCCTGACGGTTGCGGTATTTTTCTTCCCAGAGTTCAGTGAAAGTTTTTTTGGCAATGGGCGGCAGATCCCGTCCGTCGGTCCACCCGGAGGCTATTCCAGCCATGTTGCTGATCATGTTGTTTTTCTTTATAAAAATTCTCTGGAAAAACCGGCCGATTTTGATCAGAATTCGGTAGAGTGATTTTCTCGTTATAATCAGTCGCCAGAGGGTAAAGCCGTATGCTTCGACGGGATTGTGTTGTCTGGTGTCCCATCTGTCGCTGGCATAGGCCAGCTTCTGACGCAGAGCGGACAGCATACGCGGCAGATCGATCTGCACGGGGCAGATATCTTTGCAGGCACCGCAAAGGGTTTCTCCTTTGCAGAGGTCGGCATGTTTATTGATCCCGTCCAGCAGTGGTGTAACGACGGCACCAATCGGGCCGCAGTAGGGAGAATTATAAGCATGGCCGCCGATTCTGCCGTAAACCGGGCAGATATTGAGGCATGCGCCGCAGCGGATGCAGGCCAGCACCTCACGAAACTCGGGGTCGGCCAGAATTTTTGAACGGCCGTTGTCGATGATGACCAGATGAAATTCTTTGGGGCCGTCAGGGTCGTCCGCGCTGCTTGAGCCGCCTGCGAAGCTGACATAGGTGGACAGTTTCTGCAGCGCCGCCCCACGGGTGAGGAGCTGGAGGGTCTCCCGGTGCTCCTCGAGCGTAGCGACGATGCGCTCCATGCCCATAAGTGCGACATGCACCGGCGGCATGGTTGTGGCCATCCGGATGTTGCCCTCGTTGGACACCAGGCTTATATGGCCGGTTTCGGCACAGGCGAGGTTGCACCCGGTCAATCCCATATCGGCATGCAGCAGTTTTTCGCGCAGCGCTTTGCGGGCGGCCCTGGTCAGTGTCGGTGGATCGTTGGTGTAGTCCATGCCCAGCTTTTCGGCAAAAAGTTCACCGATTTGATTGCGATCCATATGGATGCACGGGGCAATGATATGCGACGGTTTATCGCCGGCCAGTTGAATAATATATTCACCCAGGTCGGTTTCGACCACTTCAATGCCTTCATCCTCCAGGGCAGGATCAATTCCTATCTCCATGGAGAGCATCGATTTTCCTTTGACGACGCTTTTTACCTTGTTATTTCTGGCGACTTCCAGGGTGTAATCAATGGCATCCTGGGCAGTTTCGGCAAAGTAAACCTTGCCTCCCCGGGCACGCACATTTTTGGCAAGCTCGGCGAGAAGAATGTCCAGGTGCTCAAGGTTTTTCAGACGCGATTTTTTCACCCGTTTGCGCATATCCTGATCTTCCATGTTCGCCCACAGCGCCATGGCACCTTTGCCGAAACGATCCTGCAGGGTATGCAGGCTGGCCTGGAGCCTGGGCGATGCCAGGCCTTTTTGTGCTTCTTTGCTGTAGTCGCTCATGCCTTGCCTCCCGTGGATCCAGCTAAGAGCTGGGCGATATGCATTACCTGGACATTTTCTCTGCGTCTGGTGATACGGCCGAGAATATTCATCAGGCAGCTGATGTCGCAGCCGGTGACGGTGCCGGCCCCAGTGGCGAGGATATTGTCGATTTTTTCATCGGCCATGGCGACACTGATCTCGGGATAGTTGACACTGAAGGTGCCGCCGAAGCCGCAGCAGGTATCGCTGTCCTTCATCTCGATCAGCTCCAGGCCGCGAATATTCTGCAGCAGGACGCGCGGCTGGGCGGCGATGTCCAGACCTCGGCTCAGATGGCAGGAATCATGGTAGGTAACCGTACCGACATACTCGGCTCCGACGTCGGTTATATTCAGTTCATCGACCAGATATTGCGTGAATTCAAAGGTTTTTGCGCCGATTGCCAGAGCCCTGCTGTGCATTGAAGGATCGTTGGCAAAGAGCTCCGGGTAGTGATGGCGGACCATATGGACACAGGAACCGGAAGGGCAGACAATGACCTCCGCGTCTTCAAAGATATTAATGAAATAGTTGGCAGCGACGGCTGCATCCCGGGTGTAGCCGCTGTTAAAGGCCGGCTGACCGCAGCATGTCTGCCCCGTGGGATAGTCATATGGAATACCAAGTTTATCGAAGACCGCGATCATCGCTTCCCCTGTTTCGGGAAACATGGTGTCAACAAGGCATTGAATAAAAAGAGAGACATTTTTTTCAGACATTGTTCTGTCCTTGTGTTGGCAGGAGAATAAAAAAGAGTGACCGGAATCGGGCCCGGTTTCTCATATATAAGGTGACCCGAAAAATAATCAGGGTAGCCGGGCAAGGTAATTCTATTTACTTGAATGAATTCTCATAATCATCTACAAAGGTCAAGAGGAATATATCGTGTAAAAGTCCTAACCCCGGTAGACAGAAAGAGCCGGGATTCTTTTCAATCCCCCCTCGAAGGGGACTCTTTTTAGTGCTCGCTTGCCGGGTACTCTGTTCAGTACCCCCTTGAGGGGTGTAAGTTCCTTGTCAACATAATGTTCCTGTAAAAAATACAAAAAAAATGATAATTGGCCATTAATCCCGCCCAAAAGTTTTGCGGGACTCAGTTCAGTACGTCCTTGAGGTGTATACGTTCCTTCACGAAATAATGTTCTTGTAAAAAACATAAGAACATTATTTCTAAGTCACTAATAAAAATAGATCCATTTGTCGAGCGAAGTAAATTAAAGATCATGAGGAGAGAAATGAAAAAAACTTTGAAAATTATTGTGGTAACAATCCTACTGGCTTGTGTTGCCGCCACGGTAAATGCTAAAAAACCGGTAACCAAAAAAATGGCTGCCAAAAAAACAGTCACAATCGACGTCAGTCAATTTGTTGAGCATCCCGCCCTGAATGCCGTGCTGTGGGGGTTTAAAGATTATCTCAAGGAAAACGGGGTCAAAGTTACATATCGAGAATATAGTGCCCATGGCAAGATCGAGCAGACCCGTCAGATTGCCGCCCAGATTGCTTCTGATAAACCTGATCTCATCCTGACGCTTGGTACCCCGAGTGCTGAGGCCAGTGCCAAGGTTTACGGTAAAGCGCCGCAGCTGGCACATACCCCGATGTTGTTCTCCGCCGTCTCTGATCCTCAGGCAGCAGGGCTTGTCGCGGACTATATGCATCCGGGACCTAATATTACCGGCGTCTCCGATCAGATGTCGATGGAAAAACATGTGGAGATGATACGCCGTTTTCTGCCGCAGCTGAAAAAACTCGGGGTGATGTATAATGCCGGGGAAAAGAATTCGGTTGCCAATGTGCAGCGGCTGAAAGAAGCCGCTGTTAAACGAAATATTACTGTTGTCGAAGCAACGGTGGCCAATTCGGCCGATGTCTCCCGAGTTGCCCAGAGTCTTGTCGGCAAGGTCGATGCCGTTTATGTGCCGACGGATAATACCGTTATCTCCGCCATAGAGGCTGTGGTGAAGGTATGTGAGAAAAGCCGGCTGCCGTTGTTTGGTGGTGATAGCGACACAGTGAAGAGAGGGGCAATTGCCGCCCTGAGTTTTGACTACTTCCTGCATGGCAAACAAACCGGCGTCATGGCCAGAAAAATTCTGGCCGGCACCAAAGTTGAAGCCCTGCCGGTCGAGTTCCAGAAAGATCTCTCTTTTACCATCAACCCGAAAGCTGCTGAACGGATCGGTCTGGTGATTGACAAATCAGTGCTTGCCTCAGCCAATACCGTGCTGAAGTAGGAGAAATAATAAAACCTCCCTGCCGCCTGATGCGGCGGGGAGGTTTTGTCGCGTGCGAACAACCGGATCAGCGTTGTGGGTAATTATTTTTCCACGGTTCTCTTTGCCTGTTGTTGTAGTCGGTCAACGCCTTATAAAAAGCGCCGACAGCCAGTTCGGCACAATGGAAATGGTCCGGTGGCAGGGTCTGCAGATATTCTGCGACATTTTCCGGCGTGAGCCGCCAGCCGTCGGAAAGCGTTCGTCCTTCCATCAAAAATGACACAGTATTACCGCAGGCAACGGTATTGGAACATCCGTCAACCCGGAAGGTGACCATCCTGATTTGTCCTGCCTGAATGGACAGGTAGATTTCAATTGTGTCACCGCAGTCACCCGTTCTTTTGCCGTATCCATCAGGATTTTCGAGTTCTCCATAGCGTTCTGCTCTGGAAACCATAGCCTGGAAATTCTTAGAATGATCCCGCAGGGAGGGGTGTGTCGTTGTTTCCATATTTTTAACTGAGACCTTTGCTTTTGAAAAATTCTTTATATTTCATATCCTCTTTCAGGATGTGTCCAATCAGCCAGGTTCTGAGGTAATCGAGAAGTGCTGTAGAAAGAAGGTTTGGGCCAAGGTCTGTAGCCGAATAAAAGGCAATGGTTTTATCTATGAAATCCTGATGCTGTTTTTCCTGCTCGCTTTTATGCTCATAGCCATATTCCGCCATAAGGTATTCTTCAGCCCGAAAATGAACCTGAGCATAGTCGGTCATTTCGGTCAGGAGATCGGCAATAGTTTTTGGTTCGGTCAGCACCTTTTGTTCTTTAATCAGCCTGTTGATCATGCCGATCAGCTTCTTATGCTGCTCGTCCATTTCCTTGACGCCAACAGTGAATTCATTTCTCCAAGTGATGATTTCCATAAGCTTCCTCAATATAACTTGTTGTTATCTCACGATAGTCTCTGAAAAGACATGCAGAATACCACGAAGCTGATTCTTTACAAGAAATAATTGGTGCCGGCAGAGAGCGTTGAGGCAAGCCTGATTTCTGCAGGACTGCAGAAATCAGGCGATGGGACGCAGTGAAAAAGACGGTTCTTTTTAGCGTTCGGCCATGGGAATGAAATGGCGGGTCGTTTTGCCGGTATAGATTTGACGCGGGCGTGATATCCGCAGATTATGGTCGTGCATTTCTTTCCAGTTGGCGATCCAGCCGGGCATGCGGCCGATGGCAAACATGACGGTATACATATTAAGTGGAATACCGATCGCCCGAAGCAGGAGGCCGCTATAGAAGTCAACGTTGGGGTAGAGATTTCTGGACACGAAATAATCGTCGCTCAAGGTGGCATCTTCAAGCTCCAGAGCGATATCCAGCAGGCTGTCTTTTACTTTGAGTTCTTCTAATACACCATGAACGCGTTTTTTGAGGATTAAGGAACGGGGATCGAAGTTTTTGTAGACCCTGTGGCCAAAGCCCATAAGTCGGAACGGATCGTCTTTGTCTTTGGCTTTTTCAAGATAATAGGTCAGGGGACGGCCTGATTTTTTAATATCTTCGAGCATGGTAATCACCGCGGCATTGGCCCCGCCATGCAAAGGCCCCCAGAGGGCGCAAACTCCGGCAGCCACCGAACTGAAAAGATTTGCCCGCGAGCTGCCGACCACCCGGACAGTAGAGGTTGAACAGTTTTGCTCATGATCGGCATGCAGGATAAGAAAGAGGTTGAGTGCCTTGTCGATAGTTGGGGTGACCTTGTATTCCTGATATGGATCGGAGAACATCATATGCAGAAAGTTGCCGCAGTAGGTAAGGTTGGGATTGGGGTGGTTGATCGGTTTGCCCGCGGCCATCCGGTAGGCGAAGGCCGCAATTGTTCTAACCTTTGAAAGCAGCAGGGACGCGGTGCGGTCGAATTGCTCCCCGGTGGTTGGTACCTGCAGCACCTCCGGATGAAAACAGGCAATGAGGTTTAACATGGCCGAAAGAATCGCCATCGGCGGGGCCGATTTTGGAAAGCCGGAAAAATGGTGTTCCAGATTGGTGTGCAGCGGTGCATGCTCTTTAATCCTGTCGGAAAAGGATTTGAGCTGCTCCTTGTTCGGCAGTTCCCCATAGAGAACAAGATAGGCAGTTTCGATAAAAATTGCTTTTTCTGCAAGTTCTTCAATCGGATATCCCCTGTATCGGAGGATGCCTTTTGCCCCGTCGACATAGGTTATGGACGAGTAACAGGAGCCGGTGTTGCCAAATCCAGGGTCCATGGTGATGTATCCTGTTTCCGCCCGGAGGTTTTGCGTATCGATACATTTTTCGTTCTCTGAACCGGTAAAGACATCAAATTCATAATTCTTTCCTTCAACGTTCAGTGTTGCTTTGTCGCTCATAGTATTCTCCAGGGCAATAGTATTGTTGTACCGTCTTAATAACAAAGGCGTACGGCAATTTTATGTGTAGCCGGCAGGTCTGATAAAGAGAGGTTCTTCCTGTAACGTATAGTAATCATTCATGCAGTTTGCAATAGAAACAGGCGACAGGCGTTGCCGATTGCCACTAAGCAGCCAACTCTTGTCCGAGAGAATAGGCTCGGGCCAGGGTTTCCTGCCGGGTGAGAATATCATCTTGAGCCCGTGTCCCGGTCACCTGTATCCGACCTGCCAGGGTGAAGCCGAGAAAAGGATAGAGTTTCTCCTGGTAATCGAAGTAGGGTTTGAACTTCTCCGCATCCGGATTGCCCTGGGTGTAGGCAAAGGCAATTTTTTTCGACCCGTTCAGTCGGCTTTCATACTCTGGCGTGAGTACGCGGCACAGTCGATCCATAAAGACCTTGGTGTTGCCGCTTACCTGCCATGCATAAACCGGTGATCCCAGGACGATAACATCAGCCTGCTGGAGAGCATCGTAAACACGGTCCATATCGTCATGCATAACGCAGTCTCCGGTGGCCCTGCAGGCACCGCAGCCCAAGCAGTAATTGATGGTAAGGTCGGCAAGTTTCAAGAATTCAATTCGGCCTCCTGCTTCTTCCGCCCCGGCCAGTATCCTGCGCACCAGTTTCTCCGTATTGCCATCTTTTCTCGGGCTGCCGTCAATGCCAAGTATTTTCATATGCCCTCCTTTTTTCACTAAGCAGCTTTTTCAGCTTATTTTTTTCTTAATATCAATTATCGGTGTGCCGTCCAGGATATCGAGGCCGGACACCTCCACTTGATTACCACGGACTGCCAGCACCTTCAGTTCTGAAATCGCCAAAGGATTGGGCCGCATCGGACTGCGGGTGGCAAAGACACCGCGAAGCCCCCTCGATTTGTCCCCCCGCGGATATACTTTAAGGGTGTCTCGAGTTGACTGGTGCAGCCAGAAAAGCACAACGATTGTCTGTCCGGCAGCAATTCCATCAAGCCCTTCCTGATATTTGGGATAGATCTCCAGGGTCCCGGTTCTATCCGATTCGTCAAAATTTTTTGGAGCGTCCTCACGGCTGGTAATATCACCGTGGAGCATGCCGATAATGTGTAATCTTGGTTGTTCGGGCATCTCTATCTGTCTCCTTAAAAAATTGATGGCCTCGTAAAAATTTGAGACTATTTCATTTTCAGCCATGCCAAAAGCGGGTCGATCCATTCCCGGTAAGGACGATAAATCAGGCCGTGGCCGATATCGAGGGCAAGAATGATTTCCTTGAACTGTCCCAAGCCTTCGGATCGTTGAAAGTATAGGGTCGGGGTGATTGACAGCTTGTCGGACCGATCATGGATCGACAGAACATTGCCGTACAGCTTGAGATTTTCATCGGTGAGACATTTTTCGAACAGCCCGGCCAGAAACAGGTAATTTATCTCTTTTTCTTCAAGCATGCTCGAAACATAAGCACTGATAATACCGCCTTTGGAGGCACCGACAAGGACTATATTCCCCGGCAAAACTCCGCTCGCCAGCAGTTTTTTCACCTGAGATATAATTTTTTTGGCATACGGGACAACCTGCGTGTCTTTTTCCCGCGCCTCACTGATCACCACGAATCCTTTCCTGGCCAGTTCTTCGAGGATCATCTGGTATTCATAGTAACCGTGTTCTTCACTTTGAGGCCGGATTCCCCCAACTTCCACAATCAGGCCGTGCAGATAAAAAAGATAGCGCCTGGTGGTGTCGG